>NZ_DASYTH010000302.1:0-42714 GCF_036002505.1 Actinophytocola sp.
TCGACGGCCAGCGGGTGTGGCTGTGGTCGGCGGAGTTCCACTACTTCCGGCTGCCCGACCCGGACCTGTGGCGCGACCAGCTGGAGAAGTTCAAGGCGGTCGGGTTCAACGCGGTGTCGCTGTACTTCAGCTGGGCCTACCACTCCCCCGCGCCCGGCGTGTACGACTTCACCGGGGTGCGGGACATCGACCGGCTGCTCGACATCGCCGAGGAGGTCGGGCTGTACGTGCTGGCCCGGCCCGGCCCGTACGTCAACGCCGAGCTGGACTCCGGCGGCTACCCGGGGTGGCTGTCCACGCAGGCCGGCCGCGCCCGCACCCAGGCCGACGACTACCAGGCGGCCTGGGAGGAGTGGTACGACCACGTCAACGCGATCATCGCCCGGCACCAGCTCACCGACGGCCGCGGATCGGTTGTGCTGTACCAGATCGAGAACGAGTACGACCGGGACGACGCGGTGTACATGGAGGAGCTCAAGGCCGCCGCCCGGGCCGACGGGATCACGGTTCCGCTGTTCCACAACGACAAGGGCCGCAATCTCCGGTGGGCGTCCGGGCCGGGCGCGCCGGACCTGTACGGCACCGACACCTACCCCGCCGCGTTCGACTGCAACCGCACCTCGTTCCCCGCGGTGACCGACTACCGGTTCCTCCGGCCCGGGGTGGGCGACCGGCCGTTCATCTGGGGCGAGTTCCAGGGCGGCGCGTTCGACCCGTGGGGCGGCCCCGGGTACGGCCGGTGCGCCGCGATGACCGGCCCGGTGTTCGAGCGGATGTTCTACGGCAACAACATCGAGAACCAGTTCACCGTGCACAACATCTACATGACCTACGGCGGCACGAGTTGGGGCTGGCAGGCCGATCCGAACGTGGTCTACACCTCCTACGACTACGGCGCGGCGTTCAACGAGCAGCGCGAGCTGACCGAGAAGATCCCGGTGCTCAAGCAGCAGGCGTACCTCGTCGGCTCGGTGCGCGATCTGCTGAAGACCGACGATCTCGGCCAGCAGGCCGGCACCGACCCGGCTGTCCGGGTCTGGGTCAAGGAGAACCCGGACACCCGTGCCCGGTTCTATTTCGTCCGGCACGCCAACCCCACGGCCTCGTCGAACGACTCGACGGCGTTCACCGTCGACGTCCCGGACGGGAGCTACCAACCGACGGTCGCGGTCAACGGGCGGGACTTCAAGATCCTCCCGGCCGGGTACGACCTGGAGCGCCAGCGGCTGGTCTACTCCACCTCGGAGATCATGACGCACGTCGGTCTCGGCGACCGCGACGTGGCGCTGCTGCACGGCCGGGCCGGTGAGGCCGGTGAGACCGTGCTGCGCTACTCGTCCGAGCCGCGCGTGCAGGTACTCGCCGGCGACGTGACGGCGACCTGGGACGCGGCCCGCGGCGACCTCCGGCTCTCTTACGTCCACAGTGGACTATCCCGGGTCCGGGTGTCGGGCGGCGGCCGGCCACCGCTCGAGCTGCTGCTGGCCGACGGCGACACGGCGTCCACGTTCTGGCGGTTGGACACCGCCCAGGGACCGGTGCTGGTCCGCGGGCCGTACCTGGTCCGGTCCGCCGAGCAGCACGGTGCGACGCTGAAGCTGCGCGGGGACACCGACCGGCCGAGCGACCTCGAGGTGTTCGCCCGGCCCCAGGTGCGCAACGTCTTCTGGAACAACCGGTTGGTACGCAACGGGACCGTGCCCGGACCCGAGCCGGTCACGTTCCCCGCGCTGACCGACTGGCGCTACACCCGGGACGTGCCGGAGGCCGACCCGGCCTTCGACGACAGCGCCTGGACGGCCGCGGACCACACCGCGACCAACAACCCGACCAAACCCGCGACGCTGCCGGTGCTGTACACCGACGACTACGGCTTCCACTACGGCGACGTGTGGTACCGCGGGCACTTCACCGGCACCGCGACCGGGATCTCGCTCACCGCGGGCACCGGCCGGGCCGGCCTCTGGTCGGTCTGGCTCAACGGCGCCCCGCTCGGCACCGTCCACACCGGAACGGCCAGCGGCAACCAGAACTCCGGCGGCACGTTCACCTTCCCGGACGGCCTGGTCGATCCGGCCGGGGACAACGTGGTGTCGGTGCTGGTGCGCAACATGGGCCACAACGAGAACGGCGGCAGCAACGACAACCACAAGGCGCCGCGCGGGTTGCGGGGTGCGACCCTGGCCGGATCGTCGGACGTGCCGGTGTGGCGGATCCAGGGCACGCTCGGTACCGACCCGGTGCGCGGCCCGCAGAACAACGGCGGCCTGCACGGCGAGCGGACCGGCTACAGCCTGCCGAGGTTCGACGACCGCGGTTGGGTGCCGCTGACGCTCCCGCACCAGGAGACCGCACCGGGCGTCGCCTGGTACCGCACCAGGGTCCGGCTGGACCTGCCGCGGGATCAGGACGTGCCGGTCGGCCTGCGGTTCACCGACGACCCGACCCGCCACTACCGGGTGCTGATCTTCGTCAACGGCTGGAACCTCGGCCAGTACGCCAACGACGTCGGCCCGCAGCGCGTTTTCACGCTGCCGCAGGGGATCCTGAACCACCACGGCGACAACACGCTCGCCCTCGCGGTATGGTCGTCCGACGCCAGCACCGGCGGCCTCGGCCAGGTTTCCCTTGAGGCGCTGGGAAACTACCGCACGGAGGGATTCTGAATGGGCTTGTCCAGGCGGGCGGTGCTGCGGGCGGCGGCCGGTGGCGGCGCAGCGACCTTGATCGTGGGTGCGGGCATCCGGCCGGCCTGGGCGGCGGACGAGTACGACGCGCTGCGGGCGCGCTGGGTGGGTTTCCTGGTCGGCACCGGCTATGACCCGGCCGTCGAGCCCTATGCGTCCCGGCTGGCCCAGGTGGGGTCGGCCGCCCGCGGGTTCCGCACGAGCATGGCGCCGGGTCCGGCCGGGCTGTGGCCGGACCTGCCGATCGGCACCGCGTCGACGAACATCACCGCGAGCTTCACCCGGCTCCGCACGATGGCCGGGGCGTACGCGATGCCGGCCACCGGCTCGACCGGCGACACCGGGCTGGCCTCGGCCGTCGGCACTGGACTGGACCACCTGGTGACCACCGCGTACACGGCGAGCGGCGCACCGTACGACAACTGGTGGGACTGGGAGATCGGCACCCCGCAGGCCCTGCTCAACGTCGTCGCGCTGGTCTACGACCGGCTCACCGCGGCCAGCATCGCCGGCTCCCTGGCCGCGGTCGACCACCACGTGCCGGACTCGAAGGTGGCCAGCTACTCCGGCACCAGCACCGGCGCGAACCGGGTGGACATCTGCCGGGTGCTGGCGGTCCGCGGGGTGCTGGGCAAGAGCTCCGCGAAGCTCGTCACCGCGCGCAATGCTTTGTCGCCCGTGTTCCCGTACGTGCGCTCCGGCGACGGGTTCTATGTAGACGGTTCGTTCATCCAGCACACCTGGATTCCCTACACCGGCTCCTACGGTGAGGCGCTGCTCGCGGGGCTGGCCAACCTGTTCGGGTTGCTCGCCGGGTCGACCTGGGCGGTCACCGACCCGAACCGCCAACTCGCCTTCGACGCGGTGGAGCGGGCGTTCGCCCCGTTCCTGTTCAACGGGCTGATGATGGACGGGCAGCGCGGGCGGGCGATCGCCCGACCGCAGGACGACCACGTGCACGGCCACAACATCATCGTGTCGATCCTCCAGTTCGCCGAGGGCGCCTCGGCGGCGGAGCGGGCCCGGTGGCGCGGCCTGGTCAAGGGCTGGCTGCAGCGCGACTACTGGAAACCGTTCCCGTCCGACACCTCGCTGTCGGTGCCGGCTCTGGCCCGCGGAGCCGCGGTGCTGGCCGACGCGTCCGTGCCGGCGACCCCGGAACCGGTGGCGCACAAGGTGTTCGGCAGCATGGACCGGGCCGTGCACCGCCGCCCGGGGTGGGCGTTCGCCGTCAGCATGTGCTCGGCCCGCACCGCGTTCTACGAGACCGGCAACGGCGAGAACCTGCGCGGCTGGCACACCAACTCCGGCATGACCTACTGGTGGGGCGACACCTACGGCAACGGCCAGTACTCGGATTCGTTCTGGCCCACCGTGGACCCGTACCGGCTGCCCGGGACCACGGTGTCCCGCAAGGCCTTGGCCGACGCCGCCGGCGGCCCCTGGGGTGCCGCCCGACCCGCGGCGACCTGGGTCGGCGGCGCGACCGACGGCGAGTTCGCCGCGCTGGGCCAGGACACCCGCGGCCTCCAGTCGACGCTCCGCGCCCGCAAAGCGTGGTTCTGCCTGTCCGACTCGGTGGTCTGCCTCGGCGCGGCCATCGCCGCCACCGACGCAACCACCATCGAGTCCACAGTAGACAACCGCAACCTCGGCTCGGGCGCCCAGGCGTTCACCGTCGACGGCGTCACGCAACCGGCCACGATGGGCTGGTCCGCCACGCTGACCAACGCCGGCTGGGCGCACCTGGCCGGCTTCGGCGGCTACGTCTTCCCCGGCCGGGCAACCATCAAGGCGGTACGCGAGCAGCGCACCGGCACCTGGCGCACCATCAACACCGGCGGCGCCACCACCGCCATCACCCGCCCCTACCTGACGATGTGGTTCGACCACGGCGCCGACCCGACCGCCGCCGCGTACGCCTACCTCCTGCTCCCCGGCGCGACCGCGAGCGCCACCGCGACCCGCGCCGCCACCCCGCAGGTCTCGATCCTCGCCAACAGCGCCACCGTGCAGGCGATCACCGACTCCGCCACCGGCATCACCGCCGCCAACTTCTACGCGGCCGGAACCGCCGGCCCCATCACGGTTTCCGCACCCTGCTCGGTGCTGGTCCGCGAGTCCGGCGGCACCCTGCGGGTGGCCGTGGCCGACCCCACCCGCGCCGCCGCCACCATCACCGTGACCATCACTGGCGCTGCGCCATCGAGCCAATCAATTGAACACAGCACCGGCTACACCACCGCGACCGGCGACCCCCAGATCAGCGTCCTCGCCCTCAACCCGATCACACTGCTCGCCGAAGTCGGCGGCACCCGGGGAGGCAGCCGCACCATCACCTTCGGCACCGGCACCGCCGCCACCCCCGGCCAGCACACCACCCTCGCGCCCACCGGCGACACCTACGTCCAGGACGGCGCCTCCGCCGGCACCAACTTCGGCGCCGACCCGCTCCTCGTGGTCAAGAACGCCGGCACCGGCTTCCACCGCCGCAGCTTCCTCAAGTTCGCTCTCGCCGGTCTGCCGGCAGCACCCCGCCGGGCGATCCTGTGGGTATACGGCGAAGTCTCCGACGGCAGCGGCACGCAGGCAGTGGTCCACGCCCGCGCGGTGTTCGACGACACCTGGACCGAGACCGGCCTGACCTGGAACAACCAGCCCGCCCTCGGCGCCATCCAGTCCGCGGCCCCGCTCGGCGACACCTCCGACTGGATCCCGCTGGACGTCACCCCGCACGTCCGCACCCAGTACACCGGCGACCGGGTGGCCGGCCTCGCACTCCTTCAGGAGACCGCGGGCCTGTTCGTCGCCCTGCACAGCCGCAAGAACGCCGCCAACCCGCCCTTCCTGCAGGTGATCAGCTGACAAGGCAGCCGTAACCGTGTTGGCGTCTCACGTCGCTGTGTTGGCGCGCCACGTTGTTTTGTTGGCTTCTGGCGTGGGTGTGTTGGCAGTTGACGACACCGGTCACAGCGGCGGCGACCACACTCGACCAACACGGCGACGCCACGCGCCAACACAGCGATGCCACGGGCCAACATGGCGACGGCAGAGGCCAACACACCGAACGTCAGCCGATGATGGGGGCGAGCCGGTCGGCGATCTTGCGGTGGCCCTGGTCGTTCGGGTGCACGTTGTCCACGGTGTCGGTGGCCTCGACGATCCAGCCCTCGGTGTTGATGAAGCGCACCCGGGAGTCCCCAGCCGCGGTCACCGCGTTGACCGCAGCCTGCGTTTCGGGGACGAACCGCTTCCGGAACGTCTCCAGGGCGTAGATGGTGGCATTCGGGTACTTCGCGCGAACCCGTTGCAGCAGGGTGATGTAGGCGCTCTGGAACTGGGCGCCGGTGACGTGGTGGCCGACGTCGTTGGTGCCCAGGTTGATCACCACCACGCTGGCCTGGTAGCGGGAGAAGTTCCAGTCGGGGGTGCTCGCGTCGAGGCCGGTTTTGAGGAAGCGGTCGCGCATGCCGAGGCAGCCGTCGGCCGACGGGAACAGGCAGGCGCCGCCGACGGCGATCTGCGTGTGCCCGGCGCCGAGCCGCTCGCCGACCAGCCAGCCGTAGGCGGTGAGCGCCTGTTTGGACGACAGCTGGCCGACGGTGATCGAGTCGCCGACGAACTCGAGGATCCGGGACGGCACCGGCGGCGCCACCGTGCGGGCGCCCGGATCGAGGATCACGCCTTGGAACACCGCGTCGCCGTGGTAGGA
Organism: Actinophytocola sp.; assembly: GCF_036002505.1. Taxonomy (GTDB): domain Bacteria; phylum Actinomycetota; class Actinomycetes; order Mycobacteriales; family Pseudonocardiaceae; genus DASYTH01. The sequence continues at coordinate 6,400 of NZ_DASYTH010000302.1, forward strand.
GCCGGCGACCGGGCGGTAGGACACCCGCAGCCGGTGCGTGCCGGCGGGCAGCGGCCGAGGCGTCAGGTTCACCGTGCCGCTCACGTTCACGAAGGACACGTCCGGGCCGCCGTCGATGCTGGCGAACAGGTCGATGGTGCCGCGCTGCCGCAACTTCACCGTGGTGCCGGTGAATCCCAGCAGGACGTACGCACCGGCCCATTCGGACACGAACGCGCTCGAGCTCCTGGTGTCCCAGCGCCCGAAGTACTTGATGTTCGAGTCGGTCGGGAACCCGTCCCCGGTAGCGGCCACGACCGGGGATGCCCCGGCCATGACGCCACCGGCCAGCAACGCCGCCACAACAGCGGTGAGCAAAGGCTTTCGCATCCGCTCCTCCTTCAGTCGAGCATCGCGAGCACGGTTCGTGCCTGGTAGGTGAGTGCGTCCCGCGCGGCCGCGGAGACCGTGTCATGCCGGCCGAGGTGCTCGACGTGCTGGACGAAGCGTTCCAGCGCCTCATCCGCCCCGCCCACCTCGAGCCGCCGGCCGGCCTGAGCAAGATCGGCACGCAGCCGCGGCACGACCGAGCCGGCCACATCCCGACTGTCCACAAAGGCCTCAAGTCGGTCGCGCAGCGCGCCGATGCTGCCGGGCGCCCAGAAGTCCGGCACCGGAACGCGCGACCAGTCGATGTCCGAGGCGAGGTAGAAGCTGGTGTACGAGGGCTGGTTGTACACCGTCTGCTGGCGGGCCACCTCGGCCCGGTACTGCTTGTCGTGCATCGGGGTGTACAGCTTGCGGTCGGTCAGCTCGGTGCTGAGGTAGATCCGCACCGCCGAGCTGTCCGCGGCCCGGACCAGCAGCTCCTCCCGCCAGTCGCCGAGGATGTCCGCGACCAGGCTCGGGTTGCCCTTGGTGCCGTTGTTGGCCAGCGCGCCGTCGGCCACGAACAGCACACCTCGCCGCCAGTCCTCGACCCGCACCGGCTGCAGGGTCGGGGCGGTCGCACCGGCGACGATCTGCGTGGTCATGTCCGCGGCCCACCGGATGCTCTGGTTGGTGCCGGGCGTGGTGGTGGAGAGTAGCTCCCCGCCGGCGGAGAACATCCCGATACCGAGCTCACCCGAGTTCGGCGGCTGGGCCGGCCAGACCTCAAGACCCGGCACGTCGGAGCGCACGTCGCCGACCATGCCGCGTCCGGTGTCCACGCCGGTGTAGTCGCCGAAGATCACCTCGCCGGTGGCCGCAGTGCGCAGGGCGTGACCGAACGGCGCGACCGTCGCGCCCTCGTGCACCATGTAGATCTCCAGGCCCGGCCGGTTCGGGTCGATGTCGGTGACGTGCATCGCGTCGCCGTGGCCAAGCCGCACGTTCTGGCCGGGAATCGCGCTCTGCGGCGGCGCGATGCCGAACGAGCTGTACAGCACGCTGCCGTCGTCGTCGATCGTCGCCGCACCGTAGATGATCTCCTGCCGCCCGTCACCGTCCACATCGGCCACACTCACCGAGTGGGCGCCCTGCGTGGTGATCGTCGCGAACTCCGGGCTGGTGCCGCTGCGGCCGTGCGGGTTGTCGTTGAACGGGTTGGTCATCGGCACGTGCCCGCTGTCGACGAACCACTCTTCGTTCAGCCGTTTTCCGTCCCAGCGGTAGGCGACCAGCGTGGTGCGCGTGTAGTAGCCACGAGCGAAGATCGCCGACGGGTGCTTGCCATCCAGATACGCCACGGTGGACAGGAACCGGTCGACCCGGTTGCCCGGCTCGATCCGCGGAAGCGCGTAGTCGCCCCAGAGCAGGCCGTCGTCCTGGCGGCCCGGCTTGTACCGGATCGTCTGGAGTGGGTTGCCGGTGGCACCTTCGAACACGGTCAGGTACTCGGGCCCGTCGACGATGAAGCCGGCGAAGTTCCGGAGCTGGTTGCGGGTGCTGCGGCTCGGCGCGTAGACGTCGACGAAGTAGTCCACCAGCGCCCGAGCGTCCACATCAGACAGTGGATAGGTATACCGCGGCGCGATGCCGAAGGCCTGCTCCAGCGTCGACGGCCAATGCCCGGCCACCACCTCGGGATGCGCCTGCCAACCACGGAACAGGGTCACGAGGTGCTCGTAGTAATCCGCGGCGCTCATCCGGTAGTCGTCGGAATGGCTGAACCCGGCCCGCACGTCCTCCTTCGGCATCGTGATGAACCGTTCGGAGGCAACGGTTCCGTCCGGCCGGTACCGGATGATCTTCGTGCCCGGCGCGGTCTTGAACATCATCTCCGAACGCCCGTCGCCGTCGAAGTCGTAGACCAGGAACTGCGTGTAGTGCGCGCCCGCACGGATGTTCACCCCGAGGTCGATGCGGTAGAGCAGCGTGCCGTCCAACTCGTAGGCATCGATGAACACCGTGCCGGTGTAACCGACCTGCGAGACATCCTTGGAGTTGGACGGATCCCACTTGACGATGTACTCGTACTGGCCGTCCCCGTCGACATCGCCGACGCTCATGTCGTTGGCGGAGTAGGTAAACGCCTCACCTGCCGGCGTCACACCGTCGGCCGGCCTGTGCAGCGGAAGGTTGCGGAACGGCCCCGACCACGGCGTCACCGGCGCGCTGCGGTCAACCTCCTTGCCGCCCACGATCGCGGCGACCCGGTACTCGGCCGCGGCCGAGCCTTCCCGGTCGAGATAGTTGGTGCTGTCGGTGACCGTCGCGATCCGCGCCCCGTTGCGGAACACCTCGAAGTCCGGCCCCGCCATCCCGGTGGCCGTCCGCCCGGAGACCTCGGGTCCGAGCAGGCGCCAGCTCAGGAACACCCCCTCGCCGGTCGGTACCGCGACCAGCCCGCGGTCCAGCCGTTCGAGCTGAACGGCATCCGGCCCGCGGCCCCGGCTTTCCGGTTCGGCGGAGACCGGTCCAGCGCCACCGGACATGACCACGGCGAGCAGAACCGAAACGAGCAAACGTCCACGATGACGGCGCATGCCGATCAACCCCACCGGTTCGGCGAAGTGAAACGTTTAAATCCCAAATATACTAGCGTTTTCGCCAGCCGGTGCCAAGTGACGAGGCCCGTGGATTTCGCGTTACCGAGCGACCAGGAGCAGCAGCGCGCGGCCGTGGAGCAGATATGGGATGCCGCCGAGGGGATCTTCGGCGCCGGGTGGGCGGACCTGGTCGGGACCCTCGGCCCAGGTGGAGGTGTCGGTGACCCGGAACCACTGCCGGCCGGCCGGCGGCGCGGGCAGGGTGAACGTGACGTCGCCCGACCATCCGTTGTAAGCCACGTACACCGCGGCGGCGGGGTCGCCGAACGCGGTGCCATCGAGGCGCCAGGCCAGGGCGTGGTTGTTCGGATTGGTCCAGTACGCGGAGTCGGGCGCGACCCCGGCCGGGGTGAACCACTGCAGCTGGGCGGCGGTGTAGAAGTTGGCGGGGCGCAACGCCGGGTGCGCGGCGCGGAAGGCGATCAGGCGCTGGGCGAACGTGTTGAACGTGGCCTGATCGGCGTTCCAGGCGTAGTTGAGCCAGTTCGCCGAGGAGTCCAGGTTGTACGGATTGTTGTTGCAGTTGAGGCCGCGCAGGAACTCGTCCCCGCCGGTGATCATCGGGACGCCGCCGGAGAGCATCAGGAGAGCCAGGCCGTTGCGCGCAGCCTTGCGCTGGTCGGCCGCGACGCCGCCCTGGTCCCAGGAGTCGTTGTCGTCGCTGCCGCCGTCCGACGGGCCGAACGGCCACGGCTGGTTGTTGTTCTTCCCGTTGCAAGAGTAGAGATCCTTCAACGTGAACCCGTCGTGCGCGACCATGAAGTTGATCGAGTTGAACGGCCGGCGGCCATCGTCGCCGTAGAGGTCGGACGAGCCGGCGAACCGGGTGGCCAGCTCGCCCGGCGTGATCGCGGCGACGCCCAGCTTGTTCTGGTCGCGGCGCAGGGTGTCGCGGTAGATGCCGTTCCATTCCGCCCAGCCGGCGGGGAAGTTGCCCACCTGGTAGGTGCCCGAGCCGATCGCCCACGGCTCGGCGATCCAGTCCACTCCGGACCCACCACCCGTCGGGCGGGCCGGCATCTCGGCCGCCAGCCGGTTCAGCGCGGTCGCCGGATTCGTTCTGCTGTAGGAGAAGCACCCGTGCTCGCAGGTGTTGCCGAGGACGCTGGCCAGGTCGAAGCGGAACCCGTCGACGCCGAGCGTGTCCTTCCAGTAGGCCACCGAGTCGACGATCAGGTTCTGTGCGGTGGGGTTGAAGGTGTTGTAGTTGCCGCCGACGCCGGTGTTGTCCCACGGCGACTGCCGGTCGGAGGTCAGCGAGTAGTAGGTCGGGTTGTCCAGGCCGCGCCAGGAGTAGACGCTGTAGGTGTTCTTGTCGGCGTCGTTCCACGGCCCGCCTTCCGCCGTGTGGTTGTACACGACGTCGATGAACACCTTGATTCCGTTGTCGTGGAAGGACTTCACCATCGACTTGAGCTCGCGGGTCGGGCCGCCCGGTGACCGGTCGGCGGCGTAGCGGCGGTCCGGGGCGAAGTAGTTCACCGTCATGTAGCCCCAGTAGTTGTCGCCGGCGGTCCCGGTCGGGTCGACGTCGTTGGTGTCGTTCTGCGTCTCCTGCACAGGAAGGAACTCCACCGCGGTCACACCCAGGGCCCGCAACGATGCCGCCTTCTGGGCGGCGCCCCGGTAGGTACCCCGGTCGGCGGCGGCGATGCCGGCGTCGTTGCGGGTCAGGCCACGCAGGTTGACCTCGTAGACGACGTCGTCCTTGAGCGCCCGGGCCGGTTTGCCGCCGGTGCTCGTGCCGTCGGCCGCGAGCACGATCGACTTCGGTGCGGTGGTTCCGGTGTCCACGGTACGGAAGGTCGGTCCGGTTCCGTACCGGCTGCCGTCCGGCAGGGCCGGCGTCAGCGGATCGTGGCTGATCTCCCGGGCGTACGGATCGATCAGCAGTTTGTTGGGGTTGAACCGGTTCCCGCTCGAATCCACATCGGACACGAAGCCGGCCGCCGAGCCCTTGGTCCAGGCCGGGTCGAACGGCCAGTTCGGGCCCCAGGCACGGTAGCCGTAGTAGATCGTGCCGGTGACGCCGGCGCCCTGCAGGGTGGCCGCGCTCACCGTGGTGGACCAGACGCTGGCCGCGTCCCGGGTCAGCGTGAAGCTGGCCCGCTCCTGCTCACCGGTGGGCGCGGCGTAGACCGAGACCGTGATCCGGGTGGCGGCCGCCGAGTACACCCGGAAGACCACGTTCGAGCCGGAGAACCGGCCGCCCAGCGACTGCGCGTCGACCGCGGCAGGCACGGGTTGGGGTGCGACGATCAGGGTGGTGAGCAGGAGCAGGGTGGCGAGGGCAGCGCGCATCAGTTCCGCCAGACGTCGTCGAAGGTGACCGAGCAGCCGGTGCCGGTGGAGCGCACCCGGTTGGCGCCGGTCTCCCAGATCACCTGGCTGCCGTTCTTCTTGATGTACTTGTACTCGAACGTGAGGTTGGCCGGAAGGTTCACCGTGCCGCGCCAGATCGGGTAGGTGGCCGCGGAGAGCGCCAGGCCGTTGTTGGTGTCCCAGTTGCCCAGCTCCGGCCGGTTGCCCTCGACGAAGATGTTCTCGCCCCAGATGGTCTGCGCGTTGACCGCGAAGCTCACCGCGACCGTGGTGCAGCCGCCGCTCCCCGACGTCCGCGCGTTCACGTGCAGGGCGAGCATTCCGCCCGGTGGCACGGAAGCGGTGAACCGGCCGGCCGCGTCGACGGTGTACGAGGCGCCGGTGCAGGTGGTGCCGCTGACGTCGGCGTTCGCCATGTCGCAGTAGGTGCCGGCGGGCAGGTCGGTCTGGAACGTGCGGGAGAGCGTGCCGCCGTCGCGGTTGAACGCCACGTACCCCTTGCCGCTGCGGCCGAACGCGATCTGCGTGGAACCGTTGCTCCACCAGTTGGTCACGCCCGCGCCGGCGGCGGCGTTGCGCAGGCCGACCAGGTTCGCCGTGGTGCGCCAGCGGTGCTCGCACACCCAGCCGCTGCCGCAGGCGACCGCCGTGGTCGTTCCGTCGCTTGTGGACGGTGGGCCCTGGTCACCGGAGCTGAACGCGAAGCTGGACATCACCTGCGGCACCCCGTACGGCCAGGCCAGCATGAACGCCTCGGCGAGCGCGTAGTTGTTGCCATCCTTGTAGGTCAGCCGGGCGCGGCCGTTGCGCTGGGTGTCGTGGTTGTCGACGAACGCGACCGCGTCGGCCGAGCCGACCAGCATCGAGTTCGCCAGGTTGTTGAGGTTGCCCAGGTTGCCGTCCCGGAACGCGTTGCCGACCACGTCGCCGTAGCGGAACTCGGTGACGTCGCCGATGCCGGTGTACTCGGTCGGGCTGATCTCGCCCGGCCCGCCCTCGATCGTCTCCTGGTAGACGTACAGCCCGCTCGGGTAGATCGCCTGCAGGTCGGCGACCGGGACGTGCTTGGCGGCGTCCACCCGGAACCCGTCCACCCCAAGGGAAACCAGGTCCTGCAGGTAGCCGGCGAGCTTGCCGCGGACATACGCCGACTCGGTCTTCAGGTCGGCGAGGTCGACCAGCTCGCAGTTCTGCACCTCGAAGCGGTCGGTCCAGCTGCGGATGTCGTCGTTGCCGTTGCGGCCGCAGTGGTGGAAGTCGTCGAAGCCGTAGGCCACCGACGGGTAGCCGTACTGGGTGTAGCTCGAGCCGCCACTGCCCGGACCGGTGGAGGCGCCGCCGGCCATGTGGTTGACCACGGCGTCGACGAACACCTTGACCCCGGCGCCGTGGCAGGTGCTCACCATGTTCGCGAACGCGGTCCGGTCACCGCGGCGGGAGCGAAGCTGGTAGGAAACCGGCTGGTAGTCCTCCCACCACGGGAAACCGTTGCCGGGCAGCACCACGTGCTCCTGCGGCGGGGACACCTGGACGCCGCCGAAACCCTTGGGCCCCAACATGTTCACACACTCGGTGGCGACCGACGCCCACGGCCACTCGAAGAGGTGGACGATCACGTCCTTGGCGCCCGGGCCGGCGCCGGACGCGATGCCGGCGGTCTCGGCGGGCGCGGAGACCGGCAGGGACATACTCAGGGCGAGGCCGGCGGCGACAACCGCCGAATGCAGGGCTCGGCGCATGGCAAAGCCTCCTCACGCGAGAGGCTGGGGTGCAGGGGGTTAAGCTCGCAAGGCCATGCAGTAACTTGCAGAAATGCTATCAGCGTGTTACCCGTCAGTAAAGGCTTCACGGCGCGATGGACCATCGTGGACAAGCCTCGCGCCGACCAACCGCACCTCAGGGGAACGTGACGGCACCCAGCCACAATCAACCTGACAACCGCGCCGCCAGCTGGAACGTGACGACAGGAGTTAATTTCGGAGAGGCGGATCAGTGGCCGCCCCGGTCGAGCCGCGCACCACCAGCTCCGGCAGGAACACGAACTCGGCATGCGGCGCCGGGGTGCCGCCGACCTCCTCCAGCAACGCGTTCACCGCGGCCTGCCCCATCGCCTCGACCGGCTGGCGCAGCGTTGTCAGCGGCGGATCGGTGAACACGATCAGCGGCGAGTCGTCGAAGCCGACCACCGAGACGTCCCGGGGCACCTCGAGGCCGCGCTGCCGGGCCGCCCGCACCGCGCCCAGCGCCATCAGGTCGCTGGCGCAGATCACCGCGGTGCAGCCCTTGTCGATCAGCGCGTGCGCCGCGGCCTGCCCACCCTCCACGGTGAACAGCGAGTGCTGCACGAGGTGCTCGGCCTCCTCGGCGGACATCGGCAGCAGGGTGCGCATCGACTGGACGAAGCCCTCGATCTTGCGCAGCACCGGGACGAACCGGCGCGGCCCGACGGCCAGGCCGATCCGCTCGTGGCCGAGCTCGACCAGGTGCGTGACGGCCAGCCGCATCGCCGCCCGGTCGTCGGTGGACACGAACGGCGCGGAGACCTTCTCGGTGTGGCCGTTCACCATCACGAACGGCACGCCGCGGCCGGCGAGCTTCACGTACCGGTCCATGTCGGCGGTGGAATCGGCGTGCAGCCCGGAGACGAAGATGATGCCGGTGACCCCGCGGTCCACCAGCGCGTCGGTGAGCTCGTCCTCGGTCGACCCGCCCGGACTCTGCGTGCACAGCACCGGCGTGTACCCGACCCGGGTCAACACCCGCTCGATCACCTGCGCGAACGCCGGGAACACCGGGTTGGACAGCTCCGGCGTGATCAGCCCGATCAGCCCGGCGCTGCGCGCCCGCAACCGCGGCGGGCGCTCGTAGCCGAGCAGGTCCAGCGCGGCCAGCACGGCCTCCCGGGTCGGCGCCGACACCCCGGCCTTGCCGTTCAGCACCCGGCTGACGGTCGCCTCGCTCACCCCGGCCTGCGCCGCGATGTCAGCCAGCCGGGTCGCCGAAGTACGGTCCACCCGCACAATCTAGCAACCCGTTGCAGCGGGATTCAGGACCTCTTGCAGGCTCAGGTCCAGGGCAGGGCGGACCGCCGCGCCCAGTACTCGCCGGGCGGCCCCGCCAGGGCCTCGAGCCCGGCCGGGTCGTCGAGCCGGACCTCGAGGCAGGCGAGGTTGCTCCGCAACTGGTGCACGCCGGCCGGGCCGAGCAGCACGGTGTCCGCCCAGGGCTGGGCCAATGCGGCGGCGAGCGCGATCGCGTCCGGGCCGACCCCGTGCCGCCGGGCGAGTGCGATGATCGCCGCCGGCGGGTCGACCGCGAGCCGGCCGTTGGCCAGCGCCTCCTTGACCGTGGTGGACCAGCCGGCGGCGTGCGCCTCGGCCAGCCGCGGCGCCGCCGAGGGCTCCAGCGGGTTCCAGGTCGACTGCACCGCGCTGAACAACCGCCGCCCGCCGATCTCGACGTCCAAGGCTCGGGCGATGGTCTCGCCCTGGGCCGGCCCGGTCGTGGAGAACCCCACCCGCACCCCGCCGTCGCGCAGCTCCCCCAGCGCCGCCAGCAGGTCCGCTTCCGTCCAGAGTGGACTGTCCAGGGTGAGGGAATGCACCTGGTAGAGCGCCAGCCGGTCGCCGAGCAGATCCAGCGTCTCGGCGAGTTGGATGCGGAACCGCGCCGCGGTGTGCTCCTTGACCTCGTGCACCGGCGCGTCCAGCCGCCAGTCACCGAGGTAGGCGTAACCCCACTTGCTCGACACGATCACGTCGGCGTGCCCGCGTGCGGCCAGCCAGGCGGCGAGGAAGTCCTCGGCCAGCCCGTAGGAGCGCGCGGCGTCGACCCGGCGGACCCCGGCCGCGTACGCCTCGTCCAGCACCGCCCAGCAGGCCGCGCGCATCGCCTCGACCGACCGGGTGGCCGGTAACTCACCGTCCCGCCCGACGTTGATGTACGCCGGCCGGCCCAGCGCGGCCAACCCGACACCCAGACGCGTGATCACACCGACACGCTACGGCCGCATAATGCCCTGAAGGTGGCCTTCAAGACGCTCAACGTCCTGAAGGCCACCTTCAGGGCATACGCTGTGTGATGCTGGCCCCGTGATCGTCACATTCGACGCCGAGCTGTGGATCTGGGACGCCCGGCGCGCCGAGAGCTGGACCTTCGTCAGCCTGCCCGCCGAGGCGTCCGAGGAGATCCGTGAGCTGGCCGAGGGACCCCGCCGGGGTTTCGGCTCGGTGCGGGTGCGGGTCACGATCGGCGGCAGCACGTGGAGAACCTCGATCTTCCCGGACAGCGAGCGGGGTTACGTGCTGCCGATCAAGCGCGCCGTGCGCACGGCCGAGACCCTCGACGCCGGGGACGTCGCGAGCGTGACCGTCGAGCTCATCGACCTGTGATCACGGATCGGTGGGGCCGAGCTCGGGGTGGGCGACGAACCGGGCGACCGGCTCGGTGAGCACGTCGAGCTCGAAGATCACCAGCTCGTTGCGGCCGGCGCGGACGACCGGACCGGGCACGTAGAGGGTGCGCTGCGGGCCGCGGCGCCAGTAGCGGCCGAGCGGGAAGCCGTTGAGCCAGGCCATCCCCTTGCCCCAGCCGGTGGTGTCGAGGTGGAGGTCGGCGGGTTCGTCCAGGTCGAACCCGGCGCGCAGGAGCACTGGACCGGCGACCGGTTCGGTGAGCGGCCCGGTGGGGGTGGCCGGCCAGGGCGACGGCGGGGCGTCCAGCCGCAGCGGCAGCACGTCCCAGCCGGTGAGCTCGGCGCCGTCGAAGAAAACACCGCCGATGACGCCCTTGGGCTCGCCGATGCGCGGGCCGTAGTTGACCCGGCCCTGGTCCTCCAGCAGCACGGTCAGCTCACCCCGCGGCCGCGGCAGCCCGATGGCCCGATCGTGGTGCTCGCGGAGCAGCACACCGACCGGGTGATGGTCCAGGAACACCGCCGCGCGGTCGCGGACCTCGCCGAACACCAGCACGCCCGGACCGCCCGGCCGGTACAGCCGGGTGCGGAGCAACGCCAGGCGCGGCAACGGATCCAGCTCGTCCAAAGTGGGCAGCCGGTCGTAGTGCTGCCAATTTCCCCACCACCGCGGGGAATCGAGCAGGAAGGCCGGGTCGCCGAGCGGCACGGTCAGCTCCGGCGCCGGTTCGGCCGGTGGGGGAACCGCGTCCGGCACCGGGTGGTAGTGGGAGATCACCTCGCGGAACGCGTGGTACTTGGCGGTGGGATGGCCGGCCTCGTCCAGCGGCGCGTCGTAGTCGTAGGAGGTGACCAGCGGTTGGTACACACCCTTGTCGTTGGCGCCGTTGGAGAATCCGAAGTTGGTGCCGCCGTGGAACATGTAGAGGTTCACCGACGCGCCGGCGGCGAGCAACGTGTCGAGCTCGGCGGCAGCCCGCTCGGCCGGCGTGCGGTGATGATGCTCGCCCCAGTGGTCGAACCAGCCGTTCCAGAACTCCATGCACATCAGCGGCCCGGTCGGCTGATGCGCGCGCAGCACCGCCAGCTTCTCCGCGCTGCCGGAGCCGAACGACGCGGTCCGGTGCACGCCGTCGACACCGCCGTCGGCGAGCATCCGACCGACCGGTTGGTCCACTGTGGTCAGTGGCACGGTGATCCCGGCGGCCCGGGTGAACTCCACCAGGGCCGCCAGGTACTTCTCGTCGTCACCATAGGCGCCGTACTCGTTCTCCACCTGCACCAGGATCACCGGTCCACCGCCGGAGATCTGGTGCCGGGCCACGATGCCGAGCACCCGGTCCAGATAGTCCCGGACCGCGGCCAGGTACCGCGGCTCGTTGCGCCGGACGCCGACCTCCGGGTCGCGGAACAGCCACGCCGGCAGGCCGCCGTTGTCCCACTCGGCGCAGATGTACGGGCCGGGCCGGACGATCGCGTACATCCCGGCGTCGGCGACCAGCCGCAGAAACCGGTCCAGGTCCAGACCACCGGTGAGGTCGAACGCGCCGGGCTCCGGGGCGTGCGCGTTCCACGCCACGTAGGTCTCGATCGTGTTCAACCCCATCAGCCGCGCCTTCTCGATCCGGTCCGCCCACTGGTCGGGGTGGACCCGGAAGTAGTGCAGCGCGCCGGACAGGACCCGGAACGGCCGGCCGTCGAGCAGGAAGTCGTGCTCGCCTATGGAGAACTCGGGCATCAGCCGGCCTTGACCGTGAAGCCCTGCTGGTTCCCGTAGTCCATCAGCGCCTTCTGCCAGTCCCGCAGCCCGGCGTCGATGTCGGTGCCGTTCAGGTAGGACTTGCCGACGGTGTCGGCGAAAACGCTGTTGGCGTAGAGCTCGTAGGGCAGGTAGCTCCAGCCCTTCGCGACGGTCCCGGCGGCGGCGGTGAGCACCTCGTTGATCTTCTGCCCGCTGAAGTAGGCCGGAGCCGAATCCTTGAACGAGGCTGCCTGCAGGTCGGCCGTCGTCGCCGGGAACCCGCCGCTGTCCAGGAAGATCTTGATGCTGCTCTCGTCGTGGTTGAGCCAGCGCACGAAGCCCGCGGCCAGGGCCGGATTGGCGCTCTGCTTGAGCACCGACTGCGTGCTGCCGCCGTTCTCCGCGGTGACCGGCTGCCCGTCGTAGGTCGGCATCGGCGCGACGGCCCACTTGCCCGCGGCGTCCTTGACCGACTGCTCGAGCACACCCGGCATCCACGCGCCGGTGACCAGGCTCGCGATGGTGCCGTTACCCAGCGCCCGGTACCAGTCGTCGCTCCACCCTGGGATCTGCGACAGCAGCTTCTCCTTGAGCAGCTGGTTCCACACGCCGGTCCACTTCTTGGTTCCCTGGTCCTGCAGGTTGATCGTGACCGTCTTGCCGTCGGTGCTGAACGGCCGGCCGCCAGCCTGCCAGATCATGCTCGTGGCGAAGCCCGGGTCGCCGTTGTCGCTGGTGATGTACTTCGAGGGGTCGGCGTTGTGCAGCTTCCGCGCCGCGGCAAGGTACTCGTCCCAGGTCTTGGGCACGGTGATCCCGTACTGGTCGAACACCGCCTTGTTGTAGAACAGGGCCATCGGACCGGAGTCCTGCGGCAGCCCGAACAGGCCGTTCGCCACGTGCACGGCGTTCCACGTGGACGGTGTGTAGTCCTTCTCCATCGAGGAGAGGCCGTACTGGTTCAGGTCGACCAGCGAGCCGGGCAGGGCGAACTGCGGCAGCGCGAAGTACTCGACCTGGGCGACGTCCGGGGCCCCGGAACCGGCCTTGATCGCGTTCTGCAGCTTGGTGTAGTGGGTGTTGCCGGTGCCGGCGTTGACCAGGTTCACCTTGACCTTCGGGTAGGCCTTCTCGAACGCGGCGACCTGCTGCTCCGCCTGCGGGGTCCAGGTCCAGTACGTGATCGTGCCGCCCTGCTGCAGTGCCGCGTCGACGGAGTCCGCCGAACCGGCACCGGCGCTGCCCGAGGAACCGGACGAGGACGAGCAGCCGGCCAGGGCGAGCCCGAATGCCGCGGTGAGTGTGACGGCCACCTTCCCATGGCGTACCAGGGTTTTCATTTCTGTCCTTTCGCGACGGTCGCGATCCGCTACTGCTTGACGCTGCCCGCGGCCAGGCCCGACTGCCAGAAACGTTGCAGCAGGAGGAAGGCCGCGATCAGCGGGACGATCATGAGCAACGACCCGGTGATCACGAGGTGGTAGATCGGCTGGGCATTGGCTCCGAGCGCCTGGGCGTTCCATTGGGACAGACCCACGGTCAGCGGGTACCAGTCCGGTTTGCTGAGCATGATCAGCGGGAGGAAGTAGTTGTTCCAGGTGGCCACCATGGCGAACAGCGCCACCGTGGCGATGCCCGGCGCGAGCAGCCGAAGCCCCACCGTGAGGAAGATCCGGACCTCGCCGGCGCCGTCGATCCGCGCCGCCTCGAGCAGTTCGTCCGGCACCGCGTCGGTGGCGTAGACCCAGATCAGGTAGAGGCCGAACGGGTGGATCAGCGACGGGATGATGATCGCCCACGGCGTGTTGGTCAGACCGAGGTCGCTGAACAGCAGGAAGGTCGGGACGGCGAGCGCCGTGCCGGGGATCGCGATCGCGCCGAGGATCACGGCGAACACCGCGCGGCGGCCGGCGAAGGCGTACTTGGCCAACCCGTACCCGGCCGCGGTGGCGAGCACGGTCGCTCCCCCGGCGCCGGCCACCACGTACAGCACGGTGTTTCCCACCCAGCGCAGGAAGATTCCGTTGTTGTACGTGAGCGTCTCGGCGATGTTGTCGAACAGCGCGAACGGGCCGCCGAACCACAGGCCGGGCGTGGACAGCAGCGCGGGCTGGCTCTTGGTCGCGCTGATCACCAACCAGGCCAACGGAACCAGCGTGTAGAGCAGGTAGATGGTCATCGCGGCGGTGAGCACCGGCGACCTCGGCTGGTTGCGGCCCGCCATCACATGCCCTTCCGCGCGCCGCGCAGCTGCACGGCGTAGGCGATGACCGCGGTGAGCAGTCCCATGACGATGGCGATGGTGGCCGAGTAGTTGTACTGCTGGCCGCCGAAGGACAGGTTCAGGGCGTACATGTTCGGCGTGTAGAAGGTGTTGATCACGTTGAGGTTCAGCGGCCGCAGGATGTTCGGCTCGTTGAACAGCTGGAAGCTGCCGATGACCGAGAAGATGGTGGCGATCACCAGCGCGCCGCGCAGGGCCGGCAGCTTGACGCTGGCGATGATCCGGTACGCGCCGGCGCCGTCGATGGCCGCCGCCTCGTACAGCTCGGCCGGGACCACCCGCAGGGCCGAGTAGAAGATCAGCATGTTGTAGCCGACGTACTCCCAGGTGACGATGTTGCCGATGGAGGTGAGCGTCCAGCCGGCGGACAGCGGATGGATGACGTCGCGGCCGAGCAGGTGGTTGAGGTTGGCGGCGAGGCCGAACGTGTCGCTGTAGATGAAGCCCCACATCAGCGTCGCGACGACGGCGGGCACCGCGTACGGCAGGAAGATCACGAGGCGGAAGAAGCCGGCGGCGTGCAGCCGGGCGCTGTCGATGGCCAGCGCGGCGAGCAGCGCAAGCAGCAGCATGACCGGCACCTGGACGGCGAGGAAGCGCAGCACCCGGCCGAATGCCTCCCAGAACTTGGGGTCGCCGAGGGCCTGGGCGTAGTTGTCCAGCCCGACGAACGTGGTGCCGCCGAAGAACACCTGCTCGCGGAACAGGCTCAGCCAGGCGGTGTAGCCGATGGGCGCGAGGAAGGTCAGCGCGAACACCAGCAGGAAGGGTGTGACGAAGATCCAGCCGCGGCGTTCCCAGGGCCGGCGCGGCACCCGTCCGGGAAGGCTCCGGCGGGCCGGGACGGCCGTGGACGTCATCGTCGCTCCGCTGCATGTTTACGTCAACATTGACGGGGACGGTAGCTTGTTGACGTAAACATGTCCAGTGTTGAGGAGTGTTGGTGGTTCAGGACGCGCTACCGGCCGACCGCCGCCCGTCCATGGCCGACGTGGCGCGGGAGGCGGGCGTCTCCGGGCAAACGGTTTCCCGCGTGGTCAACGGCCGCGTCAACGTCGACGACGCGACCAGGCAACGGGTGCTGGACGCCATGCACCGGGTCGGCTACCGGCCCAACAGCGCCGCCCGCGCCCTGCGCAACGGGCAGTTCCACAGCCTCGGCGTGATCATGTCCACGCTGGCCACGGTCGGCAACAGCCGCACCCTCAACGCGATCGCCTCGGCCGCGGTCCCCCGCGGCTACTCCATCACCCTGATGCCGGTGGGCCACACCACCCAGGGCGAGGTCACCGGCGCGTTCAGCCGGCTCAACGAGCAACTCGTCGACGGCGTCGTGGTGCTCATCGACGAACACGAGCTCGACCACAGCGAAATCCAGCTCCCGCATGGCCTCCCCGTCGTAGTGATCGACTCCAACCCCCGCTCCGACTACCCCATGGTCGACACCGACCAGGCCCAGGGCGCCGAGCTCGCCACCACGCACCTACTCGACCTCGGCCACCGCACCGTCCACCACCTCGCCGGCCCACGCCACTCCTACGCCGCCGAGCACCGCGAGAAATCCTGGCGCGCCACCCTGGCCCGGCACGGTCGCCAGGTCCCCGAACCACTCAGCGGCGACTGGTCCGCCGAATCCGGCCACACCCTCGGCACCACCCTCGCGCGCAACCCTTCGGTCACCGCCATCTTCGCCGCCAACGACCAAATGGCCCTCGGCCTCCTCCGCGCCCTCCACGAACACGGCCGCCGCGTCCCCCACGACATCAGCGTCGTCGGCTTCGACGACACCGACGAATCCGCCCACTTCTGGCCCCCACTCACCACCATCCGCCAATCCTTCGCCGAAGTAGGCCGCCGCGCCGTCGACACCCTCCTCACCGAGATCACCTCCGGCGCCCACGAACCAACCTCGATCAACGTCCCCACCACGCTCGTCACTCGCTCCAGCACCGCCGCACCACCCCCACGAACCCCGAGCTGATCCAGGCAGATCCGGCCGGGCTCAACGTTTCCCGGTCGCGCTCGATCTACTGCTGGGCCACCCACCTCCGTGCGTCGTTCGACCGGCAGATGACCCTGCGGTTCCGGACGCCTATTCGTTGGTCGACATCCTCCACGACTGGGACGACGACCACGCCCACCGCATCCTGGCCCGGTGCGCCGGGGCCGCTCACCCAACCGGCCGCGACCACGCTGACCGACCAACGCTGCCTTCTCGAATTCCAGCTTGTTGGGTAAGGGTTGCCGGATCAGCGGTGAGGTCGTGGTTGACGTGATTGCCGCCGGCGGAGGGCGCGGAGGGTTTCGGCATTGGCGTAGCCGACCCGGTGGGCGATCTCCTCTGTGGACAGGTCGGTGGTGCGGCGGAGGTGGTCGGTGCGTTCGAGGCGCAGCCGCTGGACGATGTCCAGGGGGCTGAGGCCCAGTACGTGGCGGGTGCGGCGTTCGAGGGTGCGGCGGCTGGTGCCGATGGCCCGGGCGGCGCTGGCGACGTCGAGCGGCGCCGCCAGGTGTTGGCGCAGGTAGCGTTCGAAGTCGCGCACGATGGGGTCGTCGTGATCGAGGTGGTCGTAGACGACGAAGGTGGCCTGGGACGGGCGCTGGTCGATGAGCAGCAGGCGGGCGACGTGTTGGGCCAGCTCGGGGCTGATGCCGCGGAGGATGGACAGGGCGAGGTCGATGTGGGCGAAGGCCGCGCCCGCGGTGAGGAACGGGCCGTCGGCGACGACCATGCTGTCCAGGTCGACGGCGACGGCGGGATACCTGGTCCGGAACGCGGTGAGCAGGAACCAGGTGGTGGTGACCCGGCGCCCGTCCACGAGCCCGGTCTCGGCGAGCGGGAACACCCCGGTGCAGGCGGCGGCGATGCGGCACCGGTCCGGGTCGATCGTGCCCAGTGCGCGCACGACGGCCTGGCCTTCGCGTCCGGCGATGGCGGCCTCGGTGTCCGGCGCGGTCATGGTGCCGAGCGCGGGCACGATGACCACGTCGAGATCGTCGAGCTCGCGCAGGGTCCGTTCGGCGGTGATGGTCATTCCGGCTCCGGTGACGACCCGCCGGCGCGGCCCGGCGACGGCGAGCTCGAGGGCCGGCAGCGACGGATCGACCTGCGGGCGGACCAGCTCGGCGGTCCGGACGATGTCGACGATCGACGCCACCGCCGAGGTGAAGCAGCCGTCCTGCACGAGGAGCCCGATACGCATGACGCAGACAATAGGGAAACTGTCGTATCCGCCACTACCCCCCAAGTGCCGGCAACCCCTACGTTCGGGGCCGACATTCTCACCGATCCCCGAGGAGCCACCATGTCGACGCTGACCCTGGCCTTCGTCGCCAAGATCGTCGCCAAGCCCGAGACCGCCGGCGAGGTCGCCACCTTCCTCGCCGGTGCCGTGGACCTGGCCAACGACGAGGCGGGCACACCCGTGTGGTTCGCGTTGCGCACCGACGACACCACGTTCTGGATCGTCGACGCCTTCGCCTCCGAGACCGACCGGCAGGCCCACATCAACGGCCCCATCGCCGCGGCACTGCTGGCCAACGCCGACCGCCTGCTCGCCACCGCACCGGAGATCCTGCCCGCCGACATCCTCGCCGCGAAGGTCTGAAACTGACGGAGAGGCGGATCAGCAAGGGGATGGTGCGTGGTCCATTCGGTTGGCCGCCTGGGGCACACTGCACGGATGATCGACGTGACCGACCACGGCGGTGTCGCCGTGCTGCGGCTGAACCACGGCGCGGTCAACGCGCTGGACCTCGAGTTGCTCAGCGCGCTGCCGGGCGCGCTGAGCGCGGTCGCCGGCGCCCCGGCGGTGGTGCTCACCGGCGCCGGGCGGTGCTTCTCCGCCGGTGTGGACCTCAAACGCATCGTCGAGGGCGGCGCACCGTATGTCGCCGAGTTCCTGCCCGCGCTGAGCACCGCCGTGCTGGCCCTGTTCGACCATCCCCGCCCGGTCGTGGCCGCGGTCAACGGGCACGCCCTGGCCGGCGGCTGCGTGCTGGCCGCCGCCTGCGACCTCCGGCTGATGTCGGCCGGCACCATCGGCCTCACCGAGCTGGCCGCCGGGGTCCCGTTCCCCACCGTGCCCTTGGAGATCATGCGCCACGCCACCGGGCCGGCGGTGTCGGACCTGGTCCTCACCGCCCACACCCTCGACCCCGGGGCGGCTCGCGCCGCCGGCCTCGTCCACGACGTCGTCAGCCCCGACGACCTGCTCCCCACCGCCGTCCGCCGCGCCGAGCACCTCGCCGCCGCACCCGCCCCGGTCTACGCGCTCAGCAAGGAGCAGCTCCACCGCCCCACCCACGACCGCATCACCCGCACCCGTCCCCTCGACGATCCACGCGTCCTCGAGCTCTGGAGCTCTCCCACCACCGCGGCGATCCTGCGCAACTTCCTGGACATGCTCTCCAGCCGTGGGAAATAGGCACGTTGCTCAGCAGCTTGAATGCATTTTCAGGGTGACGATGTCATTCCACAGCGCGGTGTCGAATGTCGCCCAGGCGCGGAACCGGTAACGTTCGGCGCTGCTCGGCATGTTCTGCACGAACTTGCGCCAGTCGCCGCCGACCGGGTGCTCGGTGGCCAGTGAGCCCAGGATGGCCCCATTCACGTCCAGCAGGTCGACGTGCCAGATCACCCAGGCGTCGTCATCGCCGCCGCTGGTGACCGTGGCGTCGAAGGTCGCGGTGCCGTTGGGGAACAATGTCCACTTGGCACCCTCGAACATCGTGCAGTCACCCTTCCGGATCAAGCCCCAGGTGAACTCCCACGGGGTCCAACCGGTGAGCTGCTCCGCGGTGGCGTTCGACGTTTCCACAATGATCGACGGGTCCATTTCTGCCGCCCTTCGCTGAGGATTCCGACATTAACAAGATGCGCGGGACGGACCGGTGATACCACTAACGACCGGCAGTTGCCGGCAGCGCCAGAGCAATGGCGAGGTCATTGTCGAGGAACATGAGCCCACGTTCGCCGAACCGTTGAAAGGCATTCGCGACAGCCGAGACCGGCACGTCGAGACCGAGCTCACGGTGGACAGCAGCGGCCGTTCTCGGCCGGTCCACGCAGGCCAGATAGATCGCGGCCAATGTGTCGTGGAACGTGTAGGTCCCCTGCCGCTCCGGCCGGCCGTCATAGATCTGCAGGAAGCCGGGCGCGGACCGGAACACCAGGATCGGCGCTGAATCCGCCTCCCAGGCCGTCGACCACTGCGCCACGGCCGCCCGCAGCGGCTCGTACGTCCCCGGGTCCAAGGCGCCTTCCAGCTCGTATTCGAAGAAGTAGGCGATCCGCTCGATGTCCATCGTGGCCGGATAGACCTGCCGGTAGCTCGATTCGGGCCTCCGCCAGCGCATCGGGAACCGGGAGGGTTGGGTGAACAACGGGCTGAACCGCTCCAGCCACACCCGTCCGGCGCTGGCCGGCGGCTGCAGGTGGTACAGCGCGGGGATGGCGGCGGTCTGGGCGGCGTAGTCCTCCGCGGTCTCGCCCGGGAATCCCCAGAGGATGTTCCACCCCACGCTGATCCCGTAATACCGCGCCCAGCGCAACAGGTTGACGTTCTGGGCCGCCCGAACGCCCTTGTCCATCAGCGAGAGCACCCGCGAGCTCAGCGACTCCAGCCCCGGCTGCAGCCGCGTGACACCCGCCGTCGCGAAGTTCTTGAGCTGCCCACGGGTCAGGTTCGCCTTGACCTCGTAGAAGATCTGGTAGTCGCGGCCGCCCTCGGTGATCGCCGGAAGCAGCGTCTTCAAGTACGCCAGGTCGAGAATGTTGTCGACGGCCTCGAACCGGAACGTGTGGTACCGCCGCGCCTGCTGGTCCAGCTCACCGAGCACCCGGTCCGGCGACTTGGCGCGGAACCGCATCGTGGTTCCGTTCAGCCCGCAGAACGTGCAGTGGTGTTTGGCGCCCCACCAGCAACCCCGCGCGGACTCGAACGGAATCGCGATGTGCCCGGTCGGCAGGCCCAACCGCGCCGCCCGCTCGAAATACTCGCCGTAGTCCGGCGCCGGCAGGTCGTCAAGCCGGTCCTGCGGCGCGGCCGGCGGGGTCGCGACCACGCCGTCGCCGACCCGCCGGGCGACCCCCGGGATCCCGATGGGGTCATCCCCGGCGGCCAGTGCGCCCAGCAGCGCGGGAAACACCGTGTCCCCCTCACCGATGACAGCGAAGTCGACACACTCGACCGAACGCACCAACTCCAGACCCATCTCCCCGTCGAAGTTGGCCCCGCCGAACACGGTCAGGATGCCGGGATACCGTTCCTTCAACCGCCGGGCCAGCGCGAACGACGCCGTGTTCTGCTGAAACGTCGAGCTGAACCCGACCAGCCGGACCCCGTCGAACTCCTCGACCAGAGCGTCGAGGTAAGCCGGAACGTCGTGCTCGCGCACGGCCAGCAAACGCTCCGCCCCACCGATCTCCTCAACGCCGAGTTCCGCAACCAGTCCACCACCCGGATCCGGCGCCTCGTCACCGAACGCCTCGACCGAGAACAGCCAGTCGCCGACCTGCCGGCCACGATGCTCAGCCAGCGGCTGGTACTGATCCACCCCGATCCGCATCGCGAAATCGAGATTGGCATGCAATGTCCGCACCGAAAACCCATGCCGTTCCCCGATCGCCTTGAGCAGCCCGAGTTGGATGGAAGGACGATCAGCCTGCTGGAATGGCATGGACACGATGACGGTTGGCCAAGCGGTCATGTCAAGACCTACCCGATCGCATGAGGCCCCTTGATCCCCGTCGGGCCGGGCGTAATTATTCTGGGAAGCATTGCCGCCCACCCATCGGCCGCTGGCCCACCAGGGCTATAGGCCAGGAGCAGCTCTGCTTGGTCTGGTGTAAAGCAGCCTTCGAACTCTTCTTGGAAATATTCCTCCTTCACGGAGGCATTCCAGGCGATCCCGACGATGGCATCGAGCAAGGCTTGCTGCGGTCCCGTTAGCGACTCTCTGAAATCCTTGAGCTTCTCGCAGAAATCGGCCAGCTGCGCTTCGGTGATTTCCGGCATGAATCCTCCTAATCTGATAACTGTCCACTGTGTACTTGGGCCAGCCTGGCGCGTACCTCACCGGCTTCGGGATGGGCGAGGTGCGCGAGGATGTCGTACGCTCGCTGCCACTCAGCTCGGGCCGACTCGACATCACCCAGTCCATGACGGATGCTTGCGAGCTCGATCAGCATCCACGCCTCGGTCATGAGGTATCCGGTCCGGTGCACCAACTCCGCGGCCGCCTCATAGCAGGCGATCGCCTCGGCGTGGTTGCCGAGTTCCTTGTGGGCGTGGCCGATGCTGTGCCGGGTCATGGCCGCGCCGAGGTGATCGTCAAGCAACTTCTGCAAATCGAGGGCTTGCTCGCAGTACTCGATGGCGACCGCGTGCTCACCGAGCAGCGTGTGGAACCAGCCGACCGCGTTGAGCGCCTTCGCTTGTCCGGCTCGGTGCTCGGCCGCACGAAACAAGTCCAGGGCTTGCTTGGCGTGCACGAGAGCCTCGGTGACCGCTCCCTGCCGGTCGAGCAGCCAGGCGAGCTGATGATGCGCGTAGGCCTGACCGACCATGTCGCCAGCGGACCCGTACAGGTCCAGCGCGGCCTGGATGTCAACACGGGCTTCGCCGTACTCGCCGAACCAGACCCGGGTACCGCCCAGGTGCAGGTGCGCGAAGGCCTGCTTGCGCTCGTCATCGAGGCGGCGGGCGGCGGCCAGCGCCGCCGTGAGCGCGTCGCTCTCGTCGTGCCAATGCCCTTGCATCGCAAGGAATCGGCGGATCGACCAGGCGAGCTCCCAGACCTCGGTGTCGAAGTCGGGAACCTGGTGGACGGCCAGCAGCAGCACCCGGTGCTCGGCCTTGAACCAGGCGAGCGCCTGTCCGTGGTCGACGATCCGTTCCGACCCGGCCCCGGGCGGGAGCGGGGTCAGCGTGGGCGGCACCTCGAGCCGGGGGTCGAGGAAACCGTCGGCGTGGTAGGCGGTGTGGGCGTAGTGGCCGAGCATGCGGCGGACCGCGCATTCGCGGTCGGCCGGGGAGTCCTGCTCGTGGACCAGTTCGGCGGCGTAGGCGCGCAGCAGGTCGTGCAGGGTGTAGCGGCCGGGGGTGGGCTCAGCGATCAGGTGCGCCGCGGCCAGTTCGGCGAGCACCGGCCGCACCTTGCTGACCGGCAGGCCGGCCAGGCTGGCCGCGGCGGGGGTGCCGATGTCCGCCCCGGGATGCAGGCCGAGCAACCGGAATAGCCGGGCGGCCGCCGCGTTCAGCCGAAGGTAGGACCAGGAGAACACGGCCCGGGCGTCGGTCGCCGGATCGGCGCCGGCGAACTCGTCCAGGCCGCCGCGGGCGTCGCGCAGCTGGCCGGCGAGCGCGGCGAGGCGGAAACCTGGGTGCATGACCGCGCGAGCGGCCACCACGGCCAGGGCGAGCGGCAGGCGCGCGCACAGGCGGATGATCTCGTTGACCGCGACCGGTTCGGCCACGAGCCGGCCGGCGCCGAGGCGGGCACGAAGGACCGCGTACGACCCGGCGTCGTCGAGGAGGTCGATGTCGACCACATGCGCGCCGGCAGCGATCAGGCCGGCGAGCTGGTCGCGGCTGGTCACCACGACCAGGCAGCCGGGTGCGCCGGGGATCAGGGGGCGCACCTGCTCGGCGTCGCGGGCGTTGTCCAGGACCACGAGGACGCGACGGTTGGCGAGGAGGCTGCGATAGCGGCCGGCCTGGGCCTCCAGGCTCGTCGGAATCAGGCTCGGCGGCACATCCAGCGCCTCGAGGAAACCGCGCATCGCCTCGGCGGCGGTGACGGGCGATCCGGTCGGGTCGAAACCGCGCAGGTTCACGTACAGCTGGCCGTCGGCGAACGCGGCGCGGACCGTGTGCGCCCAGTGGACGGCCACTGTGGTCTTTCCGACGCCGGCCGTTCCGGACAGGACGATGATCCGGGTGGCCGCCGAGGGTTCGGCGAGCAGGGCGTCCAGGCGGCGAAGTTCCGCGTCGCGCCCGGCGAAGCCCGGGGTGTCGGGGGGCAGCTGAGCCGGTGTGGCCGGCAGCGTGGCCGGGTGCGGGGTGGGCAGCTCACCACGCAGCAGCGCGGTGTGCAGGGCGCGAAGCTCGGGACCCGGATCGGTGCCGAGTGCCTCGGCGAACCGTTGTCGCACGGCGGCGTAGCGGTCGACGGCCTCGGCGTCCCGGCCCGCGGCGTGCAGGGCGCGGATCAGCAGCGCCTCCAGCGGTTCGGCGAGCGGGTACGCCTCGGCGAGATCGGGGATCATGCCGATCACCGGTTCCGGGCGACCCAGCCGCAGTTCCAGCTCTCCCCAGAGCACAGCCACCGCCACCCGCCGGCGGTGCCAGCTCGTGCGGACCTGGTCGGCCCAGTCCCCGGCGATGCCGGCCAGCGGG
Source organism: Actinophytocola sp. (assembly GCF_036002505.1). Lineage (GTDB taxonomy): Bacteria > Actinomycetota > Actinomycetes > Mycobacteriales > Pseudonocardiaceae > DASYTH01. The sequence goes on from NZ_DASYTH010000302.1 coordinate 29,573, forward strand.
GCGCCGTGCCAGAGACCCAACGCCTCGGTCAGCGCCGCCGCGCGGTCCGCATCGGACAAATGGGGGTCATTTCCACGCCCTGCCAGGTGGACGAACCGGTGTAGATCAATTGAGTTGGGGTCGATCTCCAGGACGTAGCCCGCGTTTCGCCGGGCCACACCGCCGGTACCGGCGCGTTTCAACATCTGACGGATTCGGCTGAGGTGGGAGTACAGCACATTGCGCGCCTCAGCGGGTGGATTGTCCCCCCAGACCCGGTCGATGAGCGTCTCGATCGGAATTGGCCGTCCGGCGTCCACCGCGAGCGCGGCCAGAACCGCCTGCTGACGTGGGGTTCCAGCATCGAGTAACCGCCCCGCTACCTGTAGCTGCACCTCCCCGAGCAGCCGAAACTCCATTCGGCGGGCTCCCAGCGGTCGACTCGTGACGAACGGCGCAATTGATGCTGCCTGGTCCGCAAGGTCGCTGCAAGGTCGGTGCGCAGGGCGTGGCGAAATCGTGAGCCCCAACCGCAGACCCAGGGAGCCACCATGCACCACGATTCGCCGGTCGCACCATTGTTGGAGAGTGCCGCGCGGGGCACGGAATCCGCCTGGCAGAAAATTGTCGAACGCTACACGCCACTGGTTGTGTCGGTATGCCACGGCCACGGGATTCGGGGGCCGGACGCCGACGACGTCGGCGGCTCGGTGTGGCTGCGGCTGGTGGCCAACCTGGCCGGCATCCGCGAACCGGAGGCGCTGCCCGGCTGGCTGCGCACGACCACCCGGCACGAATGCCTCACGCTCCTGCGGCACCGCAGCCGGCAAATCCCGACCGACACCGAGCTGGGCGGCGCGGAAACCGATTCCGAGCTCGACACCGCGCTGATCGGCGCGGAACGCCGCGCCGCGGCCCGCGCGGCCTTTGCTCAGCTTCCCGAGCGGGATCGACAACTGCTCGCGATGCTGTTCGCCGACCCGCCGAAGCCGTACCGGGAGATCAGCGTCACGCTGGGAATTCCGGTCGGCGCGATCGGCCCGACCCGGGCCCGTTGCCTCGCCCGGGCTCGCCGCACGCCCGCGATCGCGGCGCTTCTCGCCGATCACCATGCCTCTCTGATTGAGCAGGGCGCGGCTTGATACGGCGGAAGCGGTTCACCGTTCGGAGAACAGGGCGGTGACCGGTGCGGAGAGCGGGAGGTCGCGGGACGAGCTGCCGGCGTCGAGCTGGTAGCGGCCGGGGACCGTGGTCCAGCGCTGGGCGCCGGTGTCCCAGACCGAGGAGGCGCGCTGGTCGAGGGTGAAGTGGACGCGCCGGCGCTCGCCGGGCCGGAGGTCGATCTTGTCGAAGCGCGTCAACTGGTGCGGCGGCTCGCCGGCGGCGGCCGGGAAGGTGAGGTGGAGCTGGACGACCTCGGCACCGGAGCGGGAACCGGTGTTCGTGACGTCGACCTCGACGTGCACCTGGCCGCGGCGCCCGAGCACCGGTGTCGCCCGCAGGTGGCTGAGCCGGAAGTCCGTGTAGGACAGGCCGAAGCCGAACGGGAAGAGCGGCTCCTCGCCCTGGGCGTCGTACCAGCGGTAGCCGAGCTCGAGCCGCTCGGAGTAGGTGACGGTGCCGTTCACGCCGGGGTAGCGCTCGGGCGTGCTCACCGGCGTCTGGCCCTCCGCACGCGGGAACGTGACGGGCAGCTTGCCGGACGGGTTGACGTCGCCGAGCAGGATCGCGGCGAGCGCGGTGCCGTCCTCCTCGCCGGGGTACCAGGCCGACAGCAGCGCGGGCACCTGGTCGGCCCACGGCAGCAGCACCGGCGCGCCGGCGTTCAGCACGACCACGGTGCGCGGGTTGGCCGCCACCACCGCGCGGACCAGCTCGTCCTGGTTGCCGGGCAGGGACAGGTTCGGCCGGTCCGCGCCCTCCCGCTGCTGGTCGCCGACGATCACCACGGCCACGTCCGCGGAGCCGGCGAGTTGCGCCGCCGCGGCCGGGTCCGAGCCGTCCAGCGTGCCGACGGTGACCGCGGGGCCGAGCCGCTGTCGAAGCGCTTCGACCGGGGAGACCGTGTACAGCGGGTTGACGTGTGAGCTGCCCCCGCCGCCGGGGTGCACCACGGCCGAGTACGGGCCGATCACCGCGACCGAGCGCAGCGCCGCGGCGTCCAGGGGCAGCAGGTGGGCCGCGTTCTTGAGCAGCACCGCGCTCTGCTCCGCGACCCGGCGGGCGACCGCACCACCCGCCGCGGCGTCGATCGGCGTGACCGTGCGGGGGTGGTCGAACAGCCCGGCCCTGATCTCCACCGCGAGCCGCCGCACGATCATGGCGTCCAGCGCCGCCATGCTCACCCGGCCGTCCAGCACGGCCTGCCGCAGCTCCTCGTCGTACGGACCGTTGTCGCGCAGCTCGAGGTCCTGGCCGGCCCCGACCGAGCCGACCGCGGTGCGCGTGGCGCTCGCGTCGGACTGCACGAAACCCGTGAAGCCCCACTGGTTTCGCAGCACGTCGGTGAGCAGGTGCCGGTTCTCGCACATGAACGCGTCGTTGACCGCCGGGTAGGCGCACATCACGGCGCCCACGTGGCCCTGCTTCACCGAGTCCTCGAACGCCGGCAGGTGCAGCTCGTGCAGGGTGCGGTCGTCGATCACCTCGCGGATGGTCTTGCGGTCGCGCTCCTGGTCGTTGGCGGTGTAGTGCTTCACCTCGGCCAGCACGCCCTGGCTCTGGATGCCCACGATGTTGGCCCCAGCGAGGTACGGGTCCTCGCCGTAGTTCTCGAACGCCCGCCCGCTCGGGTAGACGCGGACCAGGTTGACGTCCGGCGCCTCGATGAGACTGCGCCCGCGTTGTCTACCCGGGCGAGATCCGGGTCGAAGCCGGCGGCGAGCGCGACCGGCGCGGGCAGCGCCGTGGCGTTCGGCTGCTCCGGCACCGCGCCGGTGCCCACCCCGGCCGGGCCGTTCGTGATCAGGAAGTCCGGGATGCCCAGCCGCGCGATGCCGGGCACGAAGCGGGCGATCCCACCGGCCCCGCGGCCCGTGGTGTGCGTCTGGGTGAGCTTCTCGTCGAGCGTCATCTGTGCCACGAGCGCCGCCGCCCGCTCCTCCGGCGACCGGGGTTCGGCCTTGGCCAGCGCCCGGGGCACCGGGCCGAGGGTGAGGACGAGTGCGGCCACGATCACGGTCACCGTGCGGCTCATGGTTCTTCAGGCAAGCAGCATAGATCCGATGAATCAAGGGGTTCTCGCGGTTTTCGCGCCCGAAGGTCAGGCAATTCCGATGATGCATCGGATGTACTGCGCGAATCGGCGGGCTCAGCCTGACGGGGTGACTGAGAGACGCGAGGCTCGCCTGCCTCTCGGGTGGCGGCGGCGGGCGGCGCATTTTGATCTTCGGGCGGCCTGGCGAGGCCAGTGTCGGTGTCATGATCGCGGTTGGGGTGCGGCTCTTCCGGAGGGACGGTCCTACCGGCGTCGAAGGCGGTTACCGGTGGTGTTGGTGTGATGATTGGTGCTGTCGTTGCGATGGGCAATGCGACGAATGCGTCCTTCCTCACGCTGAGCGCGGCAAAGGACGCCTTCATCACCCAGGTGATCCCCCGACCCGCCAGGCCTGGGTAGTGTCGGCCGGGTGAGCACCGCGGAGTGGGAGAGCCGGCTGGCCGAAGCGTGGGCGCGGCTGGACGAGCTGGATGAGGCGGATTTCCTTGCCCTGATTGACAAGCTCGCCAGCGAGCTGCCGGAAGGCAGTGCCGTCGCGGCGTTCGAGCGGGGCTGCTCGTTCGACTCGACCGGGCACTCGGACCGCGCCGTGCCGCTCTACCGCACGGCCCTGGACGCCGGGCTGACCGGCGAGCGGCGGCGGCGCGCGGTGATCCAGATGGCCAGCTCGATCCGCAACCTCGGCCGGCCACAGGAAAGCGTCGACCTGCTCACCGCCGAGCTGGCCGCTGGTTCAGACCACCTGGACGACGCGGTCAAGGCCACCCTGGCGCTGGCCCTCACCGACGTCGGCCGGGAGCGCGAGGCGGTATCGCTGGCGATCTCCGCGCTGGCGCCGCATCTGCCGCGCTACCAGCGCTCCATGGCCAACTACGCCCGCCTTCTTGTTGAACCGGAATCGTGAACCGGCCAACAAAGTAAGCGGCGGCGCGGCGAGCGCACCGAACGGGAGGCGGCGTGGGTCCGCCTCACCTGATCGGGTGCGTTTCGAATCGCGCCGCCGCTTACCGGCGGATCGTGCCGAAGCGCGGTGGTCGCTACTTCTTGCCGCGCTTGGCCGTCTTCTTGGCGTGGGCCTCCTCGAACGCGTCGATCACGTTGGCCGGGATGCGGCCGCGGTCGGCGAGCTCGTAGCCGTTCTTCTTCGCCCATTCACGGATCGCGCGGGTCTGCTCCTTGCTGCGGGTGTCGGCCGGTCGCGCCGGGGCAGCGGTGGGTGCGGCACCCCGCTTCACCCGGCCACCGACCCGCCGGGCCGACTCGACGTAGTCGGCCAGGCTGTCGCGCAGCCGTTCCGCGTTCTCCGACCGCAGGTCGATCTCGTAGGTCACGCCGTCCAGCGCGAAGTTCACGGTCGAAACATCCTCGCCGGGAACGCCGTCCAAGTCGTCGACGAACTGGACGAGTACTTTCTGGGCCATCTGGGTCAACTTTCTACTGGGTCAATGATGGTCGCGCACTGTGGATTGCCGCGATGGATCACCGCGTTCGCCGACAGCCTACTCGATACTATTCCGTACGCGCGTCAACTTGCTCGATCCACATAGGTGAGTCGCCCGATCGGGCCGGCGGGCACCCCCATAGAATCGCCGCCGTGCCTAGTCCTGGAAGCCGCGCGGATGTGAGCGACGCTTTACCGGTGCTGCGCCGGGTCTTCGGGTACGACTCGTTTCGCCCCGGTCAGCAGGCGATCATCGACCACGTCGTGGGCGGTGGCGACGCGCTCGTGCTCATGCCGACCGGGGGCGGAAAGTCCCTCTGTTATCAGATCCCCGCGCTCGTCCGGCCCGGCATCGGCGTGGTGGTCTCCCCGTTGATCGCGCTGATGCAGGACCAGGTGGACGCGCTGCGGGCCCTCGGCGTACGGGCCGATTTCCTCAACTCCGCGCAGGATCCCGGTCAGCGCCGGACGGTCGAGGCGCTGGCCCTCGCCGGTGAGCTCGAGCTGCTCTACCTCGCCCCGGAACGCCTGCGGGTCGAGTCGACAATGCGGTTTCTCGACCGGTGCGACATCTCACTCTTCGCCATCGACGAAGCGCATTGCGTGGCGCAGTGGGGCCACGACTTCCGGCCGGACTATCTGGCTCTGTCCGCGCTGCACGAGCGCTGGCCGAAGGTGCCAAGAATCGCGTTGACCGCGACGGCGACCAAGGCCACCCACGCCGAGATCGCCTCCCGGCTCAACCTCGACGACGCGCTTCATCACGTGGCGAGCTTCGACCGCGCCAACATCCAGTATCGAATTGTGCCCAAGAAGGAACCGCACAAGCAGCTGCTCGCGCTGCTGCGCACCGAGCACGCCGGCGACGCCGGCATCGTGTACTGCCTGTCCCGCGCCTCGGTGGAGAAGACCGCGGAATTCCTTGTGGCCAACGGAATCCCAGCGCTGCCCTACCACGCGGGGCTGGACAATCGCACCCGCGCGGCGAACCAGGCCCGGTTCCTGCGCGAGGACGGCCTGATCATGGTGGCCACGATCGCGTTCGGCATGGGTATCGACAAGCCGGACGTCCGGTTCGTGCTGCACCTCGATCTCCCCAAGTCCGTCGAGGGCTACTACCAGGAGACCGGCCGGGCCGGGCGGGACGGCCTGCCCTCCACCGCCTGGCTCGCCTACGGCCTGCAGGATGTGGTGCAGCAGCGCAAGATGATCGAGACATCCGACGGCGACCTCGCCCACCGCCGCCGGCAGACCGCGCACCTCGACGCCATGCTCGCGCTCTGCGAAACCGTCGAGTGCCGCCGGGTCCAGCTGCTCGCCTACTTCGGCGAGCAGGCCGCGTCGTGCGGCAACTGCGACACCTGCCTGTCCCCGCCGGAGTCCTGGGACGGCACCATCGCCGCGCAGAAGGTGCTCTCCACGGTGTTCCGCCTCGACCGCGAGCGTCACCAGAAGTTCGGCACCGGCCAGATCACCGACATCCTCCTCGGCCGCACCACGCCCAAAATCACCCAGTTCGGCCACGACAAGCTCACCGTGTTCGGCGTCGGCACCGAGCTCAACGAAAGCCAGTGGCGCGGCGTGGTCCGCCAACTCCTCGCCCAGGGCCTGCTCTCCGTCGAGGGCGACTACGGCACCCTCGTCCTCACCGACGCCAGCGCCGGCGTCCTCCGTGGCGACCGCCAGGTCATGATGCGCCGCGAACCCGAACGCGTGGCCCGCCCTTCGGCCAAACCCGGCCGCGCGCCGGTCGACCTCCCCGCCTCCGCCGCCCCGATCTTCGACAAGCTCCGCACCTGGCGCGCCACCACCGCCAAGGAGCAAGCCGTCCCCGCCTACGTGATCTTCCACGACGCGACCCTGCGCCAGATCGCCGCCGCCACCCCCACCACCCTCACCGAGCTCGGCGCCATCAACGGCGTCGGCGAACACAAACTCGCCAAATACGGCCAGCAGATCCTGGACACCCTCAGCGAGTCCAAGGAAGCAATGTGACATTGCTTTCCTTCTAGCGCTGCAATGTCACGTTGCTTCCCGACGCGCTGAGGTAAGGCCGGAGGAGGCGGACGAGCGGCGCCGCGATCAGCGCGACCGCGCCCATGACGAGGAACCCCGCCACCGGGTGGTCCACGAGCAGGCCCACGACGGTGGCGATGATGAGGCCGCCGAGGTTGCCGGAGAGCCAGATGAGGCCGGCGGCGGTGCCCTGGACTTCGCCGGTGCGGCGTTCGGTGAGCTCGAGGACGATCGGAAGCGTTGGGAGCAGAAGGAAGCCGATGAGGAGCAGGACGGCGAGGCCGCTGACCGCGCCGGGTGCGGCCGCGAGCACCACGCAGCCGGCGGCGGCCACCGTCACCCCGACCACGAGCATGGTCAGCTCGCGGCGGCGGCGGACCGCGAACACCGGGACGATCGCGCAGCCGGCGACCCCGGCGACGACGTTGACCAGCAGCAGCACGGAGGCGGTGGAGCCGCTCACCCCGGCCGGCTCGAGCAGCGGCTGGGCGAACGTGGTCAGCGCGATGAACGTGCCGAACGGCAGGAAGACCAGCAGGCACAGCCGGCGCACGAACCCGTCGCCCCAGGCCAGCCGCAGCGCGCCGAACCCGGCCGGGGGCGCGGCGTGCGGGTACAGCATGGGGCCGCGCAGCACGATGATCAGCACGGCGGCGGCCACGACGGCGAACGCCGCGCCGACGCCGGTCACGACGGTGAGATCGCCGGCGGCGGGGAAGACGGCGGCCAGCACGAACGCGACCACCATGCCGGCGAACGTGCTCGCGGTGCCCACCGCGATGCCCGCCGGGCGGTCCGGTTCGGCCAGGTACCGGCCGGTCACCCCGATGATCGCGTTGAGCACCAGGGGCTGCGCGACGGCGATCAGGGTCTGGCCGGCCAGCGCCCAGGCGAAGTCGTCACCGGCGAGCCGCAGCACCGCGCCGGCCGCGGTCAGCGCCGCGCCGGCGGCGAGCCCGGCCCGGAACCAGCGGTCGAGCACGAGCCCGGCCGGCACCGCCAGCACCACGTACAGCAGCGGGAACACCTGCGCCAGCCAGCCGATCGCGGTCTCCGAGACGCCGTAGTGCTCGGCCGCGGCGGTGCTCACCCCGGCGTAGTTCAGCCACAGCAACTGGGTGGCCGCCGCCACCAGCGCGTACGCCGCGAGCACCGGCCAGCGGCTGGGTAATCCAGAAGTCACGCCATTCACCTCGCAAGCTCGGTGATGGCTGCCCTGCTCAATGGTTCGCTCGCAAGCTCACTCACGCCGGCCTCCAGCCGCTGTGTTGGGTGGCCCGCAGGAACTCCTCCTGCGGTGGTTCGACGGGCCGGCCATCGTACTGTGTGGACAGTACGACGGTCGAGCGCAGCTCACCGTGCTTGCCGAGCCGCTCCAGCAACCCCTCGAGGTGCTCGAGCGAGGTGGCCCGGATCTTGAGCATCGAGCAGTGGTCGCCGCTGAGCTTGTGGATCTCCGAAACCTCCGGGTAGTCGTCGGCGGTGCTGGTCTTCAGCAGGCACTTGGCCAGCGAGCAGCGCATCTCGACGTAGGCGGAGATCGGGTAGCCGGCGCGCTGCGGGTCGACCTGCGCGCGGTAGCCGGTGATCACGCCGCTCTCCTCGAGCCGGCGCACCCGCTCGGCGACCGCGGGCGGCGAGAGGTTCACCCGCCGGCCGAGCTCCTTGTAGGACAGCCGGCCGTCGGTCTGCAACTCGTCCAGGATGCGCCAGTCGAGGTCATCCAGGGCTCTTTCCGTTCGAAAGGTCACGGCGCCTCAATTCCTTCCGAGTCGACGGTCAACGGTATCGTATGCCGTTCCTTACCCCTTCGAACAGCGCTTCGACCTGTCTACCGTTTTGAGCCATGACAACCCTGCTGGCCGAACGCCCGACCGAGACCACCCACCGCCGCCGCTCGATGATCGCACTGTTCGCCGCGGTGGCCCTGATGAGCATCGCCATGACCGGGGCGAGCACCGCCGCCTCGCTGATCGCCGCCGGGCTCGGCGGGGACGGCGCGAGCGGGCTGCCCAACGCGGCCGGCGTGCTCGGCACCGCCCTCGGCGCGCTGGCCGCCGGCGGGCTGATGGCCCGGCACGGCCGCCGGTTCGCGCTGCTGATCATGTACGGCCTGGCGACCGGGGGCGCGGTGATCGCGTTCGACGGCGCGCTGAGCCAGACCCTGGCGCCGGTCGTCGCCGGGCAGCTCCTGCTGGGCCTCGGCAACGGCGGCGCGCAGCTCTCCCGGTACCTCGCGGCCGAGCTGTTTCCCGCCTCCCGCAAGGGAACCGCGCTCGCCGCGATCGTCTGGAGCGGCACCGTCGGCGCGATCGTCGGACCCGCGCTGATCTCACCGGCGGCCGGCGCCGCGGCTGGCCGGGGCATCCCGGCACTTGCCGGACCGATCGCGGTGTCCGCGCTGGCGACCGCCTGCGCCGCGCTCGCCACGGCGCTCCTGCCTCGCGGACTGGGACCTGCGCACCGGCGGGTCCGTGCGGCGGCCCGGATCGACGCCGTGTTCCGCCGGCCCGCGGTCCGGCTGGCCGTCACCGCCATGGCGGCCGCGCACGTGACCATGGTCGCGGTCATGCTGATGACGCCGGTGCAGCTGCACCACCACGGGCACGGGCTCGGCGTCGTGGGTTGGATCCTCAGCGCGCACATGCTCGGGATGTTCGCGTTCGCCCCGGTGTCCGGCCGGATCGCCGACCGGTTCGGCGGGCGGGTCGCGATCGGCGCCGGCAGCGCGGTGCTGGTGACCGCCGCGGTGCTGGCCGCGGTGACATCGTCGACGTCGAGCCTGGCCGTGGCGCTCTTCCTGTTGGGCTACGGCTGGAACCTGGCGTTCGTCGGCGGCAGCAGCGTGCTGAGCCGGGACCTGCCCGAGGAGACCCGGATCCAGCTGCAGGGCACGGTCGACGCGATCGTCTGGAGCTCGGCGGCCCTGGCCAGCCTGTCCGCCGGCCCGCTGTTCGGCATCGGCGGCTACCCCCTGCTCGCGGTGCTCGCCGGGCTGCTGGCGCTGCTTCCGGTCGGCCTGCTGGTCCGCCGCCCGCGCGCCATCTGAGATTTTCTTTCCGGTCATCTTCAGGTCTGGTAAGGATCTCACGATCGCGGTTTACTCCGAGATGTGACCGCCATGCCGCGCCTGCTCGCCGTGATCGCCGTCGCCGGCTCGATCGTCGCCCTGCCACCGGCCGCCCACGCGGCGCCGGCACCGACCGCCACCGAGCCCAGGATCGAGACCTCCCAACGGGAACGGCCGGTCGCGCCGGGCGTGAGGCTGCGCTCGTTCGACCGGTACGGACCGGACGGGTTCACCGGCACCGCGGGGTGGCTGCAGGCGGACAGCCTGAGCGTGGACCTCACCAGGGGCACCACGGTCGACTACCTGTTCCCGGGCCGGGTGGCCCAGGGCGAGGCGCTGTCCACCCAGGCGACCCGGGCCGGCGCGGTGGCCGCGGTGAACGGGGACTTCTTCGACATCAACAACTCCAGCGCGGCCCTCGGCGTCGGGGTGCGCTCCGGCGAGCTGATCCAGTCGCCGGACGCGGACCCGACCTGGCACCGCTCGGCGGCAATCTTCACCCCGGACGGCATCGGCTCGATCGGCGAGGTGTTCTTCGAAGGCCACATCTCCCTGCCCGTCGGGGACACGACCCTGACCGGCGTCAACAAACCGGCCCTCGCGGTGGACGGGATCGAGGCGTTCACCCCGCTCTGGGGCAGCTACTGCCGGTGCCGGGCCACCCAGGGCGCGACCGGGGTGACCGAGGTCGAGGTGACCGGCAACCGGGTGACCGCGGTACGCACCGAGGCCGGCAGCGGCGACATCCCGGCCGGCGCAATGATCCTCGTCGGCCGCGAACGGGGTGCGGCCACGCTCGCCGCGCTCGCCCCCGGTGATCCGGTGAGCGTGGACTACCAGGCGCGCTCCGAGCAGGGCCAGCGGATCCAGGCCGCGATCAATGGCCGGCAGCTGCTCGTTGTGGACGGCGTGCCGCAGAAAGCCAGCCAGGGCAACAACGTTCCGGCCGCGCCGCGCACCGCGGTCGGGTTCTCCCGGGACGGCCGGAAGATGTTCCTGCTCACCGCGGACGGCCGGCAGCCGGCGTTCGCCGACGGCCTCGGCCTGGACGAACTGGCCACCATGATGGTCGAGCTCGGCGCCTACCACGCGGTGAACCTGGACGGCGGCGGCTCCACCACGATCGTCGCCCGCAAGCCCGGCGCACCCGCCCCGCAGCTGGAGAACCGCCCGTCCGACGGCGCGGAACGCCCGGTGCCCAACGGACTCGGGCTGTTCGCGCCGCAGGGCAGCGGGCGGCTGGCCGGGTTCTGGGTGGAGCCCGCGCTCGACCCGGTCCGCGCCTCCGGATCGTCCACAGTGGCCGGTGCACACCCGGAGCGGGTCTTCCCCGGGCTGACCCGAAAGCTCACCGCCGCCGGCTACGACGAGACCTACGGCCCGGCCGCCGGCACCCCGCGCTGGCGGGCCAACCCGGCGTCCGCCGGAGCCGTGGACGGCGCCGGCGTCTTCCACGCGAGCCGGCCGGGCAAGACCACGGTCACCGCGTTCCACGGCAACGTCCGCGGGCAGGTCGACCTCACCGTGCTGAACCCGTTGGCGCGCCTGGAGTCCACCCGCAAGCAGGTCGCGCTGGCGAATCCCGGCGAGTCGAGCACGTTCGGCGTCGTGGGTTACGACCGTGACGGCTTCGGCGCCCCGGTCGAGCCCGACGACCTCCGGCTCAGCTACGACCACGCGCTGCTGGACATCGCGCCCGGGGCCGACGGGCAGTTCACCGTGACGGCCAAGCAGCCGTCCGGCTCGGCGCTGGTCACCGTGGAGGCGGCCGGCGCGCGCACCGTGCTGCCGGTGACCGTGGGGCTGACCGAGGTGCCGCTGGCGGACTTCGACGATCCGGCCGCCTGGCAGTACTTCGGGGAGCGGGCCACCGGCGCGGTCGCGCCCGCCGAGGGGCACAGCGGCGGCGGGCTGCGGCTGACCTACGACTTCACCCAGACCACGCAGACCCGCACCGGCGGTGCGCTCGCCCCGGCCGGGATGCGCATTCCCGGGCAGCCCAAGGCGTTGCGGCTCTGGGTGAGCTCCACCGGCCACGGCGAGTGGGCCAGCCTGCAGGTGTGGGACGGCAACGGCACGCTGCTGCCCGCGTTCCGCGCCGGCTTCCTCACCTACACCGGCTGGCGCCAGCTCGAGTTCCCGGTCCCGCCCGGCACCGTGTACCCGCTGACCCTGCGCCGGTTCTACGCGGCCGAAACCAACGCGGCCGCCGCCTACCAGGGCGACGTGGCCATCGACCAGCTCACCGCGCTGGTACCGCCCTCCGTTGACATACCACCGGATCCGGTGCTCGCCGATCCGCTGATCGTGCGCGACGGCAGCGTGGCCGGCGCCCGGTGGCGGTTCGCGGTGATGTCCGACGCGCAGTTCGTCGCCCGTGACCCGGACAGCGACATCGTCCGCAGCGCGCGCCGGACGCTGCGCGAGATCAAGGCCGCGCACCCGGACTTCCTGGTCATCAACGGCGACCTGGTGGACGAGGCCACGCCGGCCGACTTCGCGCTGGCCAAACGGATCCTGGACGAGGAGCTGGGCGGCACGCTGCCGTACCACTACGTGCCGGGCAACCACGAGCGGTTCAACAACAGCGTGGACAACTTCCGGGCCGTGTTCGGCGAATCCGAGCAGGTCTTCGACCACCGCGGCACCCGGTTCGTCACGTTCGACACCTCGGCGATCTCCGTGCGCGGCAGCGACTGGACCCAGCTGCGGACGCTGCGCCAGCAGCTCGACCGCGCCGCCGCCGACCGGACGGTCGACTCGGTGGTCCTGGTACAGCACGTCCCGCCGCGCGACCCCACCCCGGCCAGGGCCAGCGAGCTCTCCGACCGCAAGGAGGCCGCCACGATCGAGGCCTGGCTCGCCGACTTCCAGACCCGGACCGGCAAGCATGCCGCGTTCCTCGGCGCGCACGTCGGCACGTTCCACGCGTCGCATGTGGACGGAGTGCCGTACTTCGTGAACGGCAACTCGGGCAAGAACCCGTCCACCCTGCCCGCTGACGGCGGCTTCACCGGCTGGTCGCTCTGGGGCGTCGGAGGTCCACAGTGGATCGCCACGGAGGTCCGGCCGCACGTCGACACGCTCACCATCACCGCCCCACCCACCCTTGGCGCCGGCCAGTCGGCAACCATCGCGGCCGCCCTCACCCAGGGCACCCGCACGGTCCCGATCACCTACCCGGTCACCGCCGGCTGGTCGGCCTCCCCCACCGTCCACATCGGAGACCAGCACGGCCTGCGCCCCTGGCACGCCGCCTGGTTCGACCCGGACACCGGCCGGCTCACCGCCTTCCGCCCGGCGACGATCACCCTCGCCGTCACGGTGAACAGCGAGACCCGGCTGGCCACTGTCGAGCTGACGGCCGCCGTGCGCCCGGCGGCTTGAGTGCGATGAAGGGGGCCTTCCTCACGGCCAGC
>NZ_DASYTH010000303.1:0-1864 GCF_036002505.1 Actinophytocola sp.
CGGGTGGGGTGACGGCGTTGCCGAGCATCCGCACCCGGGCGCGCGTTTGGAGCCGAACAGGGTCTAGCCGTCGGTGAAGGCCATCCCGGCGCGGATCTCGTCGACGCCGAGCATCCGGAACGTGCAGTCCGCCACGTCGACGGTGGGGCGGATGAGGGCGTCGCCGGGTACCGCGGTCTGGGTGGGCAGCGGCGCGGCGACCGGTCGCATGGTGCCGGTGTCGTAGGCGTAGGTCAGGTGGTCCCAGCGGACCAGTGACTGGTGCCCGGCGGTGGTGAGCGCGCGGAGCGGTTCCTCGAGCGGGGTGGACATCTCCGCGCCGCCGGTGTTGTTCCGCATGATCAGGCCCTGGTGGGTGCCGCCGGCGGCGAAGGTGACCAGCGGGTGGGTGCGGGGCGGGCCGGGCGACGCCGTGTTGCGCAGCGGCACCACGAGGGCGTCCTGGGCGCGGGCGGTCTGCGCCCGCATCGGGTCGGCGGTGGTGCGGGCCTGTTTGCCGGTGCGGGCCTCGACCGGGACGAGCAGCGCTTCGGTTTCGCGGGTGGTGCGGGCGCGCATCGGCGTGGTGGTCGGCCGGGCGGTGCTGTTCCAGGTGCCGCCGGACGGCACCAGCATGGCGGAGCCGTGGCGGCGAAGTCCGTGCTCGATGCGGGCCAACGTCTTGGGCCGCAACGGTTTCGACCGGTCCCCGATCCGCCCCGCGGGCAGGGTCCAGTCGATCGCGGCGGCGGCCGACAGGCAGTACGGGTGCACCACCGCGGCCCGGCACGAGGTCTGCGGGCAGCGGTAGATGTATTGGGTGCCGTAGCGCATCGCCCGCCGCAGACCCGGCTTCGCCAGGTACACAGCGTGCACGTCCCGGTCGCAGGCCGGGCACCACGCCAGCGGGCGGGTCCACTTCGGAAAGTCCGGGGTCGGGTAGTGGTCGCGCCAGAACACGAAGTACACCCGGTCGCGCAGCTGGGGGGCGCCAGGGCCGAGGATGGTGGCAAACGCCGAGTTGAGCACGACGGTGCGGTGGGCGTAGCCGAGCCGGCGCATCCGGGTCAGCCAGGCGTCGAGGTGGACCCATTTGAGGATGTCGGTGACGTTCTCCACGATCACCGCGCGGTAGCGGTGCACCTCGGTGAACCGGGGCACATCCTGCATCAGCATCCGGGAGCGTTGCGCGGCTTCGTCGGGCAGCGGTTCCGGATCCTCGTCCTGGCCGAAGAGATCGAGCTGCACGGGCTTGCCGTCGTAGTCGCACTTGACGCCCCTGGCCGCCGACCAGTTGGTGCACTCCGGGGAGAACCAGCAGATGTCCGTGCGGGGGTGCCGACGCGGGTCGATGCGGGTGATGTCCTCGCGATCGTGGTCGGCGTGCGGGAAGTTCGCGTGATGCGTGTCCACCGCGAGCTGCCAATGGTTCGACGCCATTACGACCCGGACGCCGGGGACCTGTTCCATGCCGGTCGAGCTGCCACCGGCCCCGCAGAAATAGTCCGCAACGGTCAGCATCACGCCACCACCACCGGCGACGACGGGGCGGAGACGGCGCGGGTTTCGTTGTCCGAGCCCGCATCTCGCTCAGACTGCTGTAGGGATGTGAGGTCCAGCCCGTCGAACAACGTGGGCTGCGCGGCCAATCGGCGTGGACCTGTCGCGATCGTGGTGGCGTGGGCGCGCCAGCGGTAGGCATAGCGCGAGCAGTTGGCACAGTTGAGGTGACCCCGACAGTCCGGCAGACCTGGCCGAGAGCACCGATGCGCGCGTGACGGCGTTGGCTTCGATGGCGTTACAGGCGTGTACCAGCGACAACCCGACGGACGGACGCGAAGCGGTTGACCTTATGGCCGTTGCCAAGCGGTCGGCAGGCGGAGGT
>NZ_DASYTH010000304.1:0-26997 GCF_036002505.1 Actinophytocola sp.
GAACATCGCCATGATCACCGCACGTACGCCGGCGACCCGCTCGGCGATGGCGTCCGGATCGGCGGATGGCCGGTCAGCACCGGGCACGGGGCGCGACAGGAACCCGTGCAGTACCCGGCGCGCGGCCAGCAGCACCGCCTCAGACTCCTGATCCCGCAGCAGCCGCCGGAACAGCGCGACCGGCTCGGCGGCCAGCAGCACTTCGGCCTGCGCCGGCGCCGCGGGGTCGAACTCGAAGGTGCACAGCGGCGCCACGACGAAGGCGTCCGGCAGCGCGAAGGCGTTCATGAGGTGGCTCCGTTCTTGTCCAGAATTCCAATGCCGAGCCGCATCGCGGTTCCCACCAGCCGGTGCGCGAGCGCCGTTTCCAGCTCGCGCAGCAACTCCGAGTCCGTCAGCTCGACCAACCGGATCTCGTCGAAGTCGACGCGCCGGTTGACGTGGTTACTTAGCAGGATCGCCAGGTCGCCGGCGGACAGCCGCTCGGCAACGCCCTCTCGCAGTTCGTCCGCCGGTCGCTGGCCGGCCGTGTCGACCATCAGGGAGCCGCGGGCGAGCTGGTCGTAGCCGATCTGTTCGCCGGTCCGCCCCAGCGCGACCACCAGCGTCGCGCCGAGCACCGCGTCGGCGACACTGGCGGCCACCGAGAGGCCGATGCCGTCCAGTTCCAGCCGGTGGAGCACCGTGGGGTCGACCGCCGGCTCCTCGGTGCGGTCGGCGCTGAACACCGCGACGTGGCTGACGTTGGGCACGCACCGGCTGATGACCCCGAGTTGCCACTGGGTGCTTCGCCGGGGACCCACGATGCCAGCGGTGATCACGGCATCGGTGAGCAGCAGGCGGGCGGCGAGCGCGGCCAGTCCCGCCATGCACAGGGCCCGCAGGTCCCCGGCCGGGAGCTCGCCGCACTGCCCGGTGCTCTCGTCGTGGAAGGCCAGGCGCCCGGCGTCGAGCGCGGTCAGGTTGCCTCTCCGGGCGTCGGTGCCGAGCAACGCGTCGCGCAGCAAGCCGACCAGGTCCACATGCTCGAGCAGCGTCCACATCTCGTGCGTGCGGATTCGAACTGTGGGGCCGGTCATCGTGGGTGCCTCTCGATGGTGGGCGCGGTTGGCACCACCTTCTCCGAGAGCCCCTTTGAGTCCCTTATGACTTCGCTTTACGTGGCTTATTCACCGCGAAAGGCCTGATTAAGGCGGACTTGGCGGTGCGCGGCGATCGGCTGTCGGTGCCGCAGGAGATCACCTGCGAACCGAGCCGACACAGGGAGTGCAACCGCCATGTCGATCACGTCGAAGATCACCGCCGCCACCGCCGGAATCGCCACCGCCGCCGCCGCTTTCGCAATTTTCGCGATGGGCGCCGGGCACTCGGCCGAATCGCGGCACCCGAATCCGGCCCGTGTGGTCGCCGACAGCCACTGGGGCGAACCTTCGCCGGCGCCGACCCCGATCGTCACCGACGACTCGCACTGGGGCTGATCGTCATCACGGCCAGGTCACCGCCCGCCGCGCACCGGAACCACCGGTGCGCCGCGGGCTGCCGTCGTTCGGGGACGGTGCCGCGATACCGCACGCCCCGGTGCGGTCATTCCGTCCGGGTGAGGTCGAGCCGCCGGAGCACCCGATCCGGCGTCAGCTGGACGAGCAGTCGTATCGCTTCCGGTGAGTCCACTGTGGACAGCAAGGCCACCGCCTGGCTCACCTCCTCGCCGGCCAGCTGGTTCTCGCGGGTCGCCAGATGGACCTCCGACCTGAGCAGCAGCGTTTTGGCCTGCCACAGCGCCGAATCCAGTTTCTCGAACAGCTCCCGTGCCTCGGCGAGGTAGCCGGCCGCGGCGGTCGGCACGCCCCGGGCGAGCGCGGTCGCCCCCAACTCGTACAGCGACTGGGCCTCGATCCACCGGTCACCCACCTGCCGGGCCAGCGTGAGCGCCTGCGCCAGCGTGGTGTGCGCGTTGTCCAGCCGCCCTTCCCGGTGCCGGACGACGCCGAGCAGGTGCAGCGCGTACGCCTCGCCGATCCGGTCGCCCAGGTCGCGCACCACCCGCAGGGTGCGGTGCAGCGCCTGCCGCGCGGCCTCCAGGTCGTCCCGGCTGACGTGCAGCTCGGCGATCCGGTACGTCACCTGCGCCTCCACCCGCAGACAGCCGGCCTGCTGGCAGAGCCGCAGCGCCTCGTCGAGCATGCCCTCCGCCGCCTCGGGGAACTGCGCGTCGATGCGCACCTTGGCCAGGCTGCTCAGAATGTGCGCCTCGCCCATGAGATCCCCGACCTGATGCATCTTGACCAGCGCGGAGTAGTACCGGGTGCGCATGGTTCGGGTGTCGCCCCGCAGCCGGCTCACGAACGCGGCGTTGCGCTGGACGAGCGCACACCCGTGGACGTCGGACAGGGCGTCGAAGATGTCGATCGCCGTGGTGAAGCAGTCCTCCGCGTCGGCCAGCCGTTTCTGCGCCATGTGCAGCGTGCCGAGCGAGAGCAGCGAGGCGGCCAGACCGCGACGGTTGCCCGCCCCCTCGGTCACCTCGCGAGCCAGCTGCGCGGTCTCCAGCCAGTCGTCGAAATAGCCCTTCGTCTCGAACAAGGTGACCGAGGTCAGGGCCAGGTCCCAGCACAGCTCGTCCATCCCGGCCGCGGCGGCCTGCCGGATGGCCGGCACCAGGCCCCGGCGCTCACGTTCCCACCACTGGGTCGGATCGCCGACGCGGTCCGGCAGCGGGGCGTCGGGCGGCGACCAGCGTGGCGCGGAGCCGTGCAGCACGGTGTAGTGCCCGCCGTATTCCTTGCGGTGTGCCTCCTCGGCGAGCGCGAGCCAGGCACCGAGGTAACGACCGAGCGCGGCCCCCTGCTCCTCGGCCGACTCCGTCTCGGCCAGCTGTTCCTGCGCGTACACCCGGACCAGGTCGTGGAATCGGTAGCGGTGCACCCGCTCCGAGGGAAAGCGGACCGCTTCCAGGACCCGGGCGTCGACCAGGTTGTCCAGCACGTCCTCGGCCTCGGCGAGGCTGGTGTCGAGCAGGGCCGCCGCGGCCCACCCGGGGAAGTCCGGCGCGCGGACCATGGCGAACAGCCGGAACAGCCGCTGCGCCGCGCCGGTCAGATTGCGGTAGGTGAGCGCGATGTTGGAACGCAGCTCTAGTCCTCTGTGGACGAACTCGTCCAGCCGGCGGGACTCGTCGCTGAGCCGGCGCACCAGGTCCTCGACGCGCCAGTGCGGGCGGGAAGCGAGCCGTGCGCCGGCGATCCGCAGCGCGAGCGGCAGCCCGTCGCAGAGGTTCACCAGGTCCGCACAGGCCTCCGGCTCGGCCCTGACCCGGTACTGGCCGACGATCCTGGTCAGCAGGTTCAGCGACTGCTCGGCGTCGAACGAGTCGACGTTGACCCAGTGCGCGCCGGGCAACCCGCTCAGCCGGGTCCGGCTCGTGGTGATCACCGCGCAGTCCGGGTTGCCCGGCAGCAACGGCAGCACCCGCTCCTCGTCGGCGACATCGTCGAGCACCACCAGGATGCGCCGCTGCGCCAACCGGGTCCGGTACATCTCGGCCCGCTCCTCGGCATCCTCTGGCACGGCGGTGCCGGACAGGCCCAGGGCGCGCAGGAACCTGGCCAGCAGCCGGGGGGTGCCACCATCGACCTGAAAGGTCCGCATGTCCGCATAGAGTTGGCCGTCGGGAAACTCGTCGGCCAGTTCATGCGCGGCACGGACCGCGAGGCTCGACTTGCCGACGCCGCCGCGCCCGGAGACGGCCACGATCCGCATCGCGTACGCCGCGTCGGCCTCGTCGCCCCGGCCGAGGATGCCCCGGATCTCGGCGAGGTGTGCCTCGCGGCCGGTGAAGTCCGCGATGCTGGCGGGCAGCTGCCGGGGGATCACCACGTGCTCGGTGGTGATCGTCGGCTGTCGAGCGGGTGATGTGACGGTGGCCGCCACGCCTGGCCCGGTGGGGCCGGCCTTCGGCAGGTCGAGCGCGGGATCGCGGTTGAGGATGGCGTGCTCCAGGTCGCGCAGTTCCTGGCCGGGATCCACACCCAGCTCGTCGACCAGGACCGTGCGGGCCCGCCGGGCGGCCTCGAGCGCCTCGGCCTGCCGACCCGAGCGGTACAGCGCGAGCATGAGGAAGCCGTGCAGCCGTTCCCGCAATGGCTCCGCGTCGACCATGGCGGCCAGCTCGCCGCTGATCTCTTCGTGCCGGCCGAGGGCCAGGTCCAGCCGAATGCGTTCCTCGATGGCGGCCCGGCGGTGGTCGGCCAGCAGGGTCGCCTCCCGCTGCAGCAGCTCGCTCGGCACACCGGCGAGGGCGGGCCCGCGCCATAGCGCGAGCGCCGCGCGCACGTCGGCGACCGCCTCGGCCAGCCGGCCAGCGTCGGCATGCGCGCGGGCCGAGTTCCGCAGCGCGTGGAACTGCTCGACATCCAGCTCGCCCGGCGTGAGCTCCAGCAGGTAGCCGGGCGGCTGAGTCCTGATCGCGTCGGGCTTCCTGGCGTCGGCGAACAGCTTGCGCAGCGCCGAGATGGCAATCTGGATCTGCACCCGCGGGGTCGTCGGCGGCGATTCGCCCCACACGGCGTCCACCAGCTCGTCGACCGAGGTGACCCGGTTCGCGTTGAGCGCCAGCGTGCACAAGACCACGCGCTTACGGGGCCCGCCGAGATCGAGGGGCCTGCCACCTGCCACCAACTCGGGTGGACCGAGAAGTCGCAACTCCACGCGGGTCTCCTCGCTGACCGGCGCAAAGCCCCAGCTCCCGCCCCTTCCCACAAGGTATATCGAGCGTAGCAACAAGCCAGCGACCCGTGACCGGTCAACGGTTACATTCTGTCCTTTTTTGGGCGTTGGGTCCGGTCCCAGCCAACCATGCTCAGGTTCAGGTCGCCGAGCCCGTCGGTGCCGAGCGTGAGCCGGCGGGCGAGAACAGCCGCGCCGCGATCCGTCTCACTGGCACGAAGATCGCATTGAACGGTGCAGATCGCGGCCGGACCAGGAGAGCAGGCCGGAGATCGCGTGCGCCCGGCATCGAACAGCGGCCGTGTGCCGGCGCCGAGCAACTGCCGAAGTTCGTTGTCTGCCGCGCCAAATCCGCTCGTGCCCCGACGAACCTCTCTCGGCACCTCTGGCCGTTGGTGTCGAAGGCCTGCGACTCATGCCGCGGAAACATGATGCGCCGAATGTCACCACGCGTGAGCTGATCTTCCCAGGTTGATCGAGAACATCGCTTCTTTGCGAAGGTTGAGATAACATACCGTGTGCTCCGGCCTCGGCCGATCAAAGGATCGTCATGAGCACGAACGCGCAGGCGAGGAAGACCGACGTCGCCCGCCTGCTCCCAGCTGAGGCCGCCGGTATCGACCCAATCGCGAGGCTCTTTCGCGCGCTTGGTGACCCGACCCGCCTGCGGCTCCTGGAGTTCCTGCTGACCGGTGAGCACACGGTCGGTGATTGCGTGGCCCAAGTCGACCTTTCTCAGAGCCGGGTTTCGCGCCACCTGGCCATCCTGGCGTCCTGCGGTTTCGTCACCCTGCGTCGAGCGGGACGTTTCACCTATTACCGCGCCGTCGACAAGCCGATGGCGGATCTGGTGCGGCAAGCTCGTGCGTTCGCGGAGAAGAACACGGCCGCACTGCTCTCCCGCATACGCCTTGACGGTGGCCGCTGAACGGAGCCGTTCGCCACGCCATGTTGGCGGGATCGTCTGAATCCAACGGAATGGCTGAATGCCGAACCTGGCGCACCTCCTCAAGCCAAACAACGCGCTGGTTCACGCCGCTCGCGCCATGATTCGGGTGTGGCTCCGTTGGAGGGAGTTGCTCGTAGTTGCCCCTCGTGTCGTCGGGCGTCGTTGCCAGGGATGTGAGTTCGGCCAGGGCCGTGGCTGGTGAGGCAGGTGGGACCGATGTGACTATTGGGCGGTCGACACCTGCCCTGAAGGTGGCCTTCAGGACGTTGAGCGTCCTGAAGGCCGCCTTCAGGGCATTGGTCAACGCCCCACCGGTCCCACCAGCCACACCAGACCCGATCACCCCGATCACGATGGACAACTCCCTCCAAAGGAGCCACACCCCCATGATTCCGCGTCCCGCGGCCTGCTGCGAGCCTCCGGCTGCGCGCTCGCTCGGCCTGATCAGTGCTCATAACCGGGCCTTGGGCTTGTAATGAGAGCGCGACGAACTCGCCGCGGTCGATGAGCGCGGTCAGCGAGCGTTTCGGACGCATGGAGTGCAGGAGCGGGAAGCCGACGGCGTCGGCGACCTCGTTGGGGCGTATGTCTGCGGTAGAGGGCCCACGGACGATGAGGCCAACGCGACGCCGGAGCAAGACATCTGCGAACTGATCACCAGCCCAGGTTGCCGACCCGCCTCGCAGGGTTCATGACGGTGCTCCGG
This sequence comes from Actinophytocola sp., assembly GCF_036002505.1. Lineage (GTDB taxonomy): Bacteria > Actinomycetota > Actinomycetes > Mycobacteriales > Pseudonocardiaceae > DASYTH01. Next base: position 6,381 of record NZ_DASYTH010000304.1, read on the forward strand.
AACAACATGCCCGTGCATTGCAATGTGGTCGACTACCAACACTGTTCCGCCCATGGTGGCGCACTTCGGATTCGAGAACCTACGACTTTGTTCGTGAACCCACCGGAAGATTGGCCATTCCCACGGACAAGAATGATATTTGGCAAGACCGCAGCATTTGAGGGTGTCTCATGTGGGTTGATCATGGTGTGCCATGATCATTTCTTGTGGTTGATGATCTGTCGCGGCGGTTGGTGCCGGATGAGTTGTGGGCGTTGGCGCAGCCGCTGATCCCGGGGTTTGATGCGCGTCGGCAGGGCGGAGGAACGGCACCAGTCGATGATCGGGCCGTGCTGACGGCGATCGTGTTCGTGTTGACCAGTGGATGCGCCTGGCGGTGTCTCCCACCGTCGTTCGGGGTCACCGTCCCGACGGCACATCGCCGGTTCTCCGATTGGACCAAGACCGGGTTGTGGCCGCGCTTGCATCGCGCGGTGCTGGATGAACTGGGCAGCCAGGACATGATCGACTGGTCCCGTGCGGTCCTGGACGGAGCGTCTGTCAGGGCCCAAAAAGGGGGATCCATGACCGGACCCGATCCGGTCGACTGCGGCAAGTCGGGCTCAAAGATCCACGTGTTGTCCGACCGGGCCGGGATCCCGTTGTCGGTGGCCGTCTCGGCCGCCAACACCAATGAGGTGATCTCACCAAGCTGATGCTACGCAGCGCTCACCGGACTCCAACCACGCAACGCCGGACGCCAACCGCTGATGGTGCATGATGATCACCTCGGCGCGGACGCCGGAGCGTCCGGCACCTGGTCGCCGGCCGCCGTGCGTACCGTTGGAGAAGCGGCACGGCGCTCGCGGCGTCCGCAGGGCCGTCGGCCAGCCGGGCGGCCCCCAGCTCTCTTCCAGCTGTCGGATGTGATGGCTTGATCGGCTGTTCGACGTTCGGCCGGGATGGCGCCGCTGTGCGGGAACGAGGTATCAGGCTTTCCGGACCGGGTGTGCGTCGGCGTGAAGGGTGTGCAGGCGCCGGTGGTACTCGTCCTCGTCGATCTCGCCGCGGGCGAACCGCTCGGCCAGCACCTGTTCCGGGGTGAGCCGGTGCGGTGGCGGCGACGAGAGTGGCTGTGTGCGGCCGAAATAGCGGACCAGAGCGATGGCGCCTGCGATCACCAATGCCCAGAACACCACCGTGCTGATCGTCATCAGCGCGTAACCCCATCCGCTCATCCCGTTGCCATACCAGAACATCATCGCAATATCTCCTTTTTCGGACTGTCAGGATTGGTTGCCGCGGCGGCCCCATTCCGGGTACGGATCGCGGAGCAGGGTCATCGGAACCTCCGCGGCAGGTAGAGCACCATCGCCACGACCGACCCGTCCGCGGTGAGCAGTAGGACGCCGGCGATGGTCGCCGTCAGTCCCAGACTTGTCATGGCATCCCCTTTCTCGGGATGCCTCCACGGTTCCCGCCCGCCTATCCCGGTCACCATGGGCGAACGTTGCAGGGCCCCAGGGCCTAAAGACCTAACCCAAGTAGTAGGCAGGAGCGTCAGGGCCTACTACCCTGCTTAGCAGACCTTTGGGCCCTGCTCGGGCCGGTCGCCGGCGGGAAAGTCTGGAATCCACGGCGCACACCGCGATCAAGGAGTTCCCATGGCTGTCGCTGACGTCCTCGTCGTGGTCGCCGCCATGGCGGCGGTCGCCGGCCTGGCGTGGTTCTTCTTCGGCCCTCGGCGGGCCCGGGCCGCGCACCTGACCGGCGGGGTGCAGCGGGTCGGGATCACGGTGCGCGGCGGATACCGTCCGGACGTCATCGAGGTCCGGCAGGGCGTGCCGGTGGAGATCGTGTTCGATCGGCAGGAGAGCGGAGACTGCACCTCCCGGGTCGTCTTCCCGGATCTGCGGCGCTCCGCGGCGCTGCCGGCACTCCAGCGCACCACCGTCGCCTTCACTCCGGAGCGGACCGGCACGTTCGGATTCGCCTGCGGGATGAACATGATCCACGGCACGCTCGTCGTCACCCCCGGCGACCAGCCACCGCCGGGCGGCGAGCCGGAACCGGCGGTGCCGAAGGACGAGACGGTCCAACCGGCAGCGGCCGACGTGGAGGCCGCACAGGCGCGCGAGCGCCGTGCCGAGATCGGCGACCTGACCCGCCGGGTGCTCGTGGGTGCCGCACTGACCCTGCCGGTGCTGGTCGCGGTCATGGCCCAGTCGCTGTTCGGCGCGACCTGGGTGCCCGGCGTGCTGCTCAACCACTGGGTCCAGTTGGCCCTGATCACCCCAGTGATGGGCTACACCGGATGGCCGGTCCACCGCACCGGCTGGCTGACCCTGGCGCATCGCGGTGCGGACACGAACAGCCTCATCACGCTCGGCACGGGCGCCGCGTACGGCTACAGCCTGCTGGTCACCCTGTTCCCCGATGCGCTGCCCGCCGACCTGCGCGAGGTGTACTTCGAGACCGTCGGGGTGATCCTCACCCTGATCATGCTCGGCCGGCTGTTCGAAGCCCGTGCCAAGGCCGGCACCGGAGAGGCCATCCGCGCCCTGCTCGGCCTGCAGGCCCGCACCGCCCGCGTGCTCCGCGATGGCGCCGAGGTCGAGATCCCCGTCGATCAGGTCGTGGTCGGCGACGAGGCGGTGATCCGACCCGGCGAGAAGATCCCCGTGGACGCGACCGTCCTCACCGGACAGTCAGCGGTGCACGAGTCGATGGTGACGGGGGAGCCCTTGCCGGTTACCAAACGGGCCGGTGACACCGTCATCGGTGCCACCATCAACACCACCGGATCGCTGCGTGTGCGGGCGGCCAAGGTGGGTGCGGACACCGTGCTCGCCCAGATCATCCGCATGGTTCAGGCCGCGCAGGCGTCGAAGGCGCCGATCCAGCGGCTGGCCGACGCGACCTCCGCCTAATTCGTGCCCGCGGTCATCGCCATCGCCATCGCGGCCTTCGTCGTCTGGTTCGTCGCCGGCCCGCCGCCCGCGCTTACCCTCGCGCTCGTGTCCGCGGTGGCGGTGCTGATCATCGCCTGCCCCCTGCGCGCTCGGCCTGGCCACCCCACTATCGATCATGGTAGGCACCGGCAAGGGCGCCCGGGCCGGCATCCTGATCCGCTCCGCGGCGGCCCTCGAGACCGCCACAAACTCGACACCGTCGTGCTGGACAAGACCGGCACCATCACCGCCGGCACACCCGCCCTCACCGACGTCGCGGCGATCGGGTCGCTCGACGAGAACGAACCGCTCGCCGTGGTAGCCGCCGCCGAGTCCGACAGCGAGCACCCGCTGGGCACCGCGATCGTGGCTGGCGCCCGAGCCCGCGGCCTCGCGCTGTCGCGGGCCGCCGGGTTCGACTCGATCACCGGCAAGGGCGTGCGGGCCACCGTGGACGGGCACGCCGTGCTGATCGGCACCGCCCGGCTGCTCGCCGACACCGGCATCCTCGACCCCATTGCCGCCCGTTTGTCCAGCGAGGGCACGACACCGATCCTTTCCGCGGTGGACGGTCAACCCGCCGGCGTGCTCTCCGTCGCCGACACCGTCAAGGACGACTCCGCCGCGGCGATCACCGCCCTGCGCCGGCTCGGCATCGAACCCGTCATGATCACTGGAGGCGATCCGCGCACCGCGGCTGCGATCGCCCGCCAGGTCGGCGTCTCCCGGGTGCTCGCCGAGGTCCTTCCGGAGCACAAGGCCGGCGAGATCCGCCGCCTGCAAGCCGAAGGCCGCCGGGTCGGCATGGTCGGCGACGGCATCATCGACGCCTCCGCCCTCGCCGCTGCCGATGTCGGGCTGGCCATCGGCACCGGCACCGACGTGGCCATCGGGGCCGCGGACATCACCCTCATCTCCGGCTCGCTGGCCGGCGTGGTCACCGCCATCCAGCTCTCCCGCGCCACCATGCGCAACATTCGCCAGAACCTGTTCTTCGCCCTGATCTACAACACCGTCGGTGTCCCCGTCGCCGCCGGCGTGCTCTACCCGCTGCTCGGGCTACGGCTCTCCCCGATGATCGCCGCCGCGGCGATGGCCCTGTCCTCCCTGTCCGTGGTCGGCAACGCCAACCGGCTACGCCGCCACCGGCCAATCACTGGTCAGGGCTTGGCGAGGGCTGGTTCGTCGGGCCGTTGGGCTGGGGTGCGTTGCTGGTGCAGTTTTCGTTGGCCGTACTTGGTCATGCCGCGCGGTTTGAAGATGGCGAGGAAGGTGGCCGCGAGCAGGAGCACGAGGGCGCCGCTGGCGTGGACGATGACGGTGGGGCTGCCGAGCAGCGCGAGGTCGTCGGGGGACCAGGTGGTCTGGGCGGCGATGCCGGACAGGGCGCCCAGCGTCTGGGTGTAGGCCAGCAGGACGATGGTGGCGAGGACGTTGATGACCAGTTTCGCGATCACCCAGTAGTGCCGGACCAGCCCCCAGGTGGTGCCCAGCGACTGGATCAGCCCGGTGAGTAGCGAGGCGAGGCTCAGCGGGACCAGGACGTACCAGCCGCTCAGGTTCATCGCGAGGTAGGCGCCGCGCACGGTCTGCTCGTCCTGGCTGGCCATGCCGGCGATGGCGAGCGCCAGGACGCCGATGACGGCGCCCAGCCAGCCGACCGAGGCGGTGACGTGCGCGGTGAGTGCGACCTTGCGGACGCGGGCCGTCATGATCATCCGTGGCCTCCCGGAGGTGGCTGGTGGCCGGCCGGCATGGTGGCGGTGGGCTGGCCAGGGCCGGGTGGCGTGTGGCGTCCCGGGCCGTGCTGACCGCCGCCGAAGATCAGCATCGCGGCGATCACCACCGCCACGATGCCGACGACGATTCCGGAGATCTTGACCCACAGGGGCATGCCGGTGATCGCGCGGCCGGACCCTTTGCCGGTGGCGGGATCGGGCCGGTCAGTCCGTTGCGACATGTGCGTCCTCTCGTCGTCGTGTCTGGGTGTTCCGCATTGCCCCATTTTTACGAGACATGTCGTCGCGGTCAAATCAGAGTGTCCGAGCAGTTGTCATCGCGTATACTCGGGTGGTGCCGAGGCTGTGGACCGACACGATCGAGGCGCACCGACGGGCGGTGCGTGACGCGGCCCTGGAGACGACCGCGGCGCTGGTCGCCGAGCATGGACTGGCCTCGTTGACGATGTCGCAGATCGCCGAGCGGACCGGCATCGGACGGGCCACGCTGTACAAGTACTTCCCTGATGTGGAGGCGATCCTGGTCGCCTGGCACGAGCGGCACGAGCAGCACGTCGCCCGGCATCTGGAGAACCTCGTCGAGGTTCGCGACCACGCCGGCGGCGACCCGCGCCGGCGGCTCGAGGCGGTGCTCGAGGCGCACGCGCTCATCACTCATGGCGTCACGCACGCGCACCTCGGCGCCGAGCTCACGACCCTCCTGCCACGCGACGGGCACGTCGCCGGGGCGCGGCAGCACCTTCACGACTTCGTCCGGGACCTGCTGGCCGAGGCCGCGGCGGCCGGTCAGGTCCGGGGCGACGTCGCGCCGGACGAGCTTGCCGCCTATTGCCTCCATGCCCTCATGGCGGCCCCCGGCCTGCCATCCGAGGCCGCGGTGCGGCGGCTCGTCGTGATCACCCTCGCCGGTTTGCACGGCGCCGATGCCTAGCCGGGCGACGAGGCGGTGGGGGACACTCGCCGGCACCGGTAGCCTGACTCCGGGAGGCGGCGTGCACGGCTTGGGCGAGCTGGAGTCGGCCGTCATGGGCGTGCTGTGGTCCGTCGGGTCGCCGGCCAAGGTGCGTGACGTGCTCGACCGGCTGAACACCGGCCGGCCGCTGGCCTACACCACGGTGATGACCGTGCTGGACAACCTCCACCGCAAGGCGTGGGTGCGGCGGGAGAAGGTCGGCAAGGCCTACCGCTATGAACCCGCGGTCACCCAGGCCGAGGCCTCCGCCCGGTCGCTGCGCCAGGTGCTCGACGCCTCCGGCGACCCGGAGGGGGCGCTGCTGCACTTCGCGACGTCGGTCTCCGAGTCCGAGTCCGAGGTGCTGCGCAGGGGACTGCGGAGGAAGGCGGCCGGGCGGTGATCGCCGCCATCGCCATGCTCCTCGCGGCGTTCGCGGTGGGCGTCGGCGCCCCGAGGCTGCTGCGGCGGATCGACGCCACGCGCGCGGATCCGTTGCCCCTCCTCGCGGCCTGGCTGCTGTCCGTGGTCGGGGTGCTGGCGGCCATCGTCGGCGCCATCGTGCTGCTGCTCGTTCCCGATCACGGTCAGGCCGCGGCGCACCTCAGGTGGCGACCGGTGGCGCACGGGGCCCCGCCCCACGCCGAGGAACTGGCCGGCATGCTCGGGGCCGCCCTGCTTCTGGCCCTGGCCGCCCGGTTCGTCGTGATCATCGCGCGGACGACCCGCCGCCGCGCCCGGGTGTCCCGCGAGCATCTGGCCGTGCTGCGGGTAGGCGCCTGCCGGGACGCGGCCGGAACGCTGTGGCTGCACCACGACCGGCCCCTGGCGTTCAGCCTTGCCGGCCGGCCCGGCATGGTGGTGGCCACCGAGGGGCTCACCCGGCACCTGCGTGCGGCGGAGGTCGGCGCCGTGCTGGCGCACGAGCGGGCGCACCTGCGCGGGCGGCATCACGCCCTGATCACCTGGGTCGACGCGGTCACGGCCACGCTGCCGTTCCTGCCGCTGTTCCGGGATGCGCCGGTGGCCGTCCGGGTGCTCGTCGAACTGTGCGCGGACGTCGCCGCCGCGCGGCGGTACGGCGTCGAGGCACTCCGCTCGGCCCTCATCAGCGTCACCGCACAGGGCGCCCCGGGCGGTGCGCTGGCCATGACCAGGGACGGGATCGAGCTTCGGCTGGCCCGTCTGCGGCACGGTCCCGTGGTGGCCGGACCCGTGCGCCGAGCCGTATGGTGCGGCCTCGCCGCCGCGACCGCAGTGCTGCTGCCCATCCTGACCGCCGTGTCGCTGCTGCACGCGATTGCCCTGGCGTTCCACCGTCTCAGCGGCTGACATCTCCTAAGCCGTATCGTAGTATCCGTCGACATGAGCGGGCGCCGCAGTGTCGAGACGCGACTGGGCGAGCTTTGAAGCAACGATCATGGATCGGCTGTGGCGGGCCGGCACGTCGGCGACCGTGCGCGAGGTCCTCGGAAATCTGCAGCAGGAGCGGCGGATCGCTTACACCACCGTGATGACGGTCATGGACAACCTGCATCGCAAGGGCTGGCTGCGGCGTGAGCTGGAAGGGCGGGCGTGGCGGTACCGGCCTTCGGCCGACCGCGAGGAGTACACCGCGACGTTGCTGGCCGAGGCGCTTGCCTCCACCGACAACCATGAGGGGGCACTGTTGCGTTTCGTCGAGGGGATGAGCGAGACGGACGTGAACGCGCTCGACACGGCGCTGCATCAGTTGCGGCAAGGACGTCGCGGGACGGGCTGCTGCTGGATCCGTTGCGGTCAGCGCTGGTGCAGCGGACCGGGTCCGAGGCGGCGGTCGAGCTGCTGCGCTACGCCTTCGCCGTCGCGCTGATCACGCCGTTCGCCAGGTTCGCCTACCACTTCGCGAAGGTATCGGCCGAAGCCCGCCGGGACCGGGACCGCCGCCGGGGTGCCCTCCGCATACTCGGCCACCGCCGGCCGGGCCGGCCGGATGTGACGTTCATCGAGTCCGGCGTGCCGATGGTCTACTGCATGCCGGGCCGGCCAGGGGTCATCGTGGTGACCACGACGGCCCGGGACTCTCTGTCCGCCAAGCAGTTCGAGGCCGTGCTGGAGCACGAGCGCACCCATATCGTCGAGGGGCACCACCTGCTGGTGTCCGTCGCCAGAGCGATCGGGCTGGCGGGCGGAACGAGGTGGTTGTTCGGGGTCGCGCCGCCACCGGGTGGCTGGAGGGCTCGGGGCTGGCCCTCGACAACGGCGTGGTGTGCGACGAGACGCTCAACGCCGGCGCGCCCGGGGTGTACGCGGCCGGCGACGTGGTCCGCTGGTTCAACCCGATGTTCGGCGAGACCATGCGGCTCGAGCACTGGACCACCGCGGCCGAACAGGGCGCCGTCGCCGCGGCCAACGCGATCGAACCGGCCGCCGCCCCGTGCTCGATCGTGCCGTACTTCTGGTCGGACTGGCACGACGACCGGATCCAGTTCGTCGGCATTCCTGAGGCCGACGAGATCGAGGTCGTCTCCGGCGACCGGCCGCCGGGGACTTCCTCGCCCTCTACCGCCGGGGCGACCTGGTCACCGGCGCGCTGGGCCTCAACCAGCGCCGCCCCGTCATCACACTGCGCGCCATGATCGGCAGGCACGCAACCTGGACCGATGCCCTCGCGTTCGCCCGCGCACGGTGACGGCAAGCAGCGGTACGGATCTGGGCACGACGCTGGTCGGCCCGGTATTCCTCCACTACGTTACGACGTAGATTCGTACTTGACCGTACGGCCGGTCTGGGGTCGAGGAGGGGTGACGATGCGGCGGGCTCGTTGGGTCGGTGTTCTGGTGGCGGTCTTCACGATGGCGTCGATGATGTCGGCCCATGCCGATCCCGGCGATCACGGGTCGGAGCCGCCGGCCGCGCCCGCCCAGCCCGGGACGGCGAGAACCCTGCCGTTGCTGGCGACGGTGAACCCGGGGGAGGGCAGCAACGCCGACGTGTTCGGGTTCAAGCAGCACGCGTATCTCGCGAGCTGGATCGGCAAGGGGTGCCTGTCCAAGGGGATCCGGGTCTACGACCTGCACAACCCGCGCCGTCCCAGGCTGGCGTCGGTGTTCGCGGACGCGGCGTCCGATCCGGCCCTGGCCGGGACGTGGAGTGAGAAGGTCATCGTGCAGCACGTCGTCACCCGGGAGTTCCGGGGCGACCTGGCGGTGGTCAGCTTCCAGGTCTGCGCCGGGACCAGCACGCCGGCGTTCCGCGGGTTCGGGCTCTACGACGTGACCAACCCTGATCACCCGCGGAAGTTGGCGCTGTACGCGACGCCCGGAACCCGTGGCTCGCACGAGATCTGGCTCGGCGCCGACCGTGGGAAGGCCTACGTCTACACCGCGGTGATCCGTTCGGAGCTGCTCACCTCGCCGGACTTCGACCCGGTCACGAACACCGCGACGACGCCCGGCACGCCGGACTTCCGGATCATCGACGTGTCCGACCCGACCGCGCCGGCCCAGGTCGGTGCGTGGGGCGCCTGGAAGGAGCTCGGCGTCTCACCTACAGCCGACGGCAAGCTGAACTTCGTGCACTCGGTCCGGGTGGACGACCGCTTGCGGGTGGCCTATCTGTCCTACTGGGACCTGGGCACGGTGATCCTGGACATCTCCCAGCCGGCCCGCCCGCGGTTCCTCGGCAAGACCACGCCGCCCCAGGGCGCCACCCACTCCGCGTTCATCACCAACGCGGGCCGGCTGCTCGTGGAGACCCACGAGACCGACGCCGGGCTGCCCTACTTCTACGACATCGCCGACCCGGCGCACCCGACGCTGCTGGGCAGCCTGGCGCCGCCCGGGTTCGAGGCCGACACCGTGCACGACCCGAAGGTCCGCGGTGACCGGGCCTACTTCTCGTGGTACAGCCTGGGAGTGGTGGTCGCGGACATCGACCGTCCGGCGAGCCCTCGCCTCGAGGCGCAGTTCGTGCCGCGGAGCGACTACGTCAACCCGGACTTCTTCTGCACCGAGCCGTGTGCACAGGTGTGGGGCGTGTTCGTGGACCGTGACTACATGCTCGCCTCCGACATGAACAGCGGCCTGTACGTGCTCGGTCTGCGCCCGCGTTAGCCCGGCGGCGAAGCTCCGCGCGGTCGACAGTCCTCCTCGGACTGTGCCCACCGGCTCCACAATGGACGGTTCGGGTGCTGCTGGACACCCAGGGCCAGGTTGTACTAGTGGATATAGTAGATTCTGGCTGTAGTCAGGCAGGACCGACAGGTCCTTTGGCGTCGAGGCCGTTGACACCCCTCTCCGGCCCCGGCGGGTGGGTGTGGGCGGCTCCTGACGCCCACACCCACCGCGCGACCGACGGGGTGGAGGGGTCTGGCCCGAATTTGGCGACGGAAGGGCGGTGGACGGGATGATGGTCCGTGCGCTGACCGCCTGCGCCGTCCTGGTCGGGCTGGTGTCGATGCACGGCCTGGACCCGGTGATCGGAACCGGCTGCCCGGGCGGTACCTCCTCGACGGCGACGAGTGCGGCGCTCCCCACGACGGGCGGCGGGCACCATGCCGCGACGGCCAGTGCCACCACGGCCGTTCCCGTGGCGAGCACGCCATTCTCTGGTCACAGCTCGGTGTGTGACTCCATGCCGCCGCGCGGGGATCTGACCGGACGGCTGGCGCAGGCGGCCACCGACCTGGTGGAACCGGGAGCGCCTGGACAACCCGCGTTGGGCATCCAGCGGGCGGGTGTCGCGGTACCCCGGGCCGGTCCTGCCCTGCTGATCAGCCTGGGTGTTTCCCGGACGTGACAGGGCGTTGGTAACCGATTCCGCCGGTCAACCACGACGTCTCTGTCCACCGTGCGCGATGACGCGCCGTCCGAAGGAAAGTGTTGATCCTCATGCCTGTCCATTCACGTCCGCGCGTTCGCCGCGCGATCACCACGACCGCCGTTGCCGCGGCGGTCGGCTTGGCCGCGTCCGCCTGTGGCGGCAGTTCCTCCTCCGGTACGTCCGGAATGGACCACGGCTCGATGCCCGCATCCGCCTCGGCGGGCCAGCACGAGATGCCCGGCACGCACGGCGACGCGCCGTCCGGGGACGGCCTGGCCGCCTCGGCGTCCGGGTTCCGGTTCGCCCCAGCGGTTTCGTCGCTGCCGCCCGGCCAAGCGGCGTCGTTCCGGTTCCAGATCCAGGGCGCCGACGGCAAGCCGGTCACCGCCTTCGAACCGGACCAGACCAAGCTGATGCACTTCTACCTGATCCGCTCGGACCTGACCGGCTTCCAGCACATCCACCCGGAGCTGGCCACGGACGGAACGTGGACCGCGCCGGTAACGCCCCTGCAGCCCGGCACCTACCGGGCCTACACCTCGTTCACCACCGAGGACGGCGCCGGCAAGGCGGTGCCGCTGGTGCTCGGTGAACAGATCACCGTCGCCGGCACTGCCGCGACCCGGCCCGTGCCCGCCGGATCAACCACTACCGAGGTCGACGGCTACACCCTGACCCTCTCCGGCGGTCACCCGATGGCGACCATGGAAGGCGAGCTCACCGTGACGGTGTCGAAGGACGGCCAGCCGGTCACCGACCTGCAGCCCTACCTGGACACCTACGCGCACCTGACCGCCTTCCACGAGGGTGACCTCGCGTTCGCCCACCTGCACCCCAAGGGCACGGTGAACGGCGACCACGGCGGGCCCGCGCTCTCGTTCGCGGCCATGCTGCCAAGGTCCGGGAACTGGCGGCTGTTCCTGCAGTTCCAGACCGCCGGAGTGCTGCACACCGCTGAGGTGACGGTACCGGTCGGCTGACGTGCGGAGCCGGGTCGGTCGCACGCCGTGTGCGGTGGACGGACCCGGCTCACACATCCGATCGAACCGGCACGGCCGGACGACCTGATCTGGTTAGTACTATTGCCGACCGTATGCGTGATAACTGCCAACTATTGAGGATCGTAATGGACTGGCCGGGCTATTGACCCGGTGCCGCCGAGGGCGGATGTTGGGTTGTTTCGCCCGGTCCAGGCAGGCTTTCTGGAGGTTGCCATGAAGGGAAGACCTCGGTACCGCAGGTATGTCTCAGCGCTCGCCACGGTGGTCGTTCTCGGTTCGGTGCTCGCCGCGCCGGCCGCGCCGGCCGACGTGGTTGTGGGTCCAGGCGGGCATGTTCCGGGAACGTCCCGGGCGTTCACGCTGGTGGGTCACGCGCCACTGGCCAATCGGGGGATGAACGCCGCGCTCGCGGTCTTCGGTCGCTATGTGTACGTGGGCAATCGCACCGACGGGTCGTCCCGCTGCGGCGTGGGTGATCCGCGGATTCCGATCGGCGGACCGGATTCCTGCCCGCATGTGAGCCCGGGCATCCAGGTGGTGGACACGGTCAACCCGTTCCGGCCGGCCGTGGTGGGGGAGTTCGGTGCGGAGTTCGCCACCGGCGCGAACCTTGGGCAGACTTCCCGGGAGATGCGGGTGCTGCCGGACCAGCGGCTGCTGGCGGTGATGTACTTCCGGTGCAGCACGGTCATTCACGCCTGCCCGCCGAGCCCGGACGTGTGGAGCATCAAGTTCTTCGACCTGGCCGCCGACCCGGTCCATCCGCCGCTGCTGGCCACCTACGTGCCGTCGCGCAAACCGCACGAGATGTTCCTCTGGACCGATCCGCGGCGTCCCGGCCGCAGCCTGCTGTTCCTGTCCGCACCCACGTCCTCCGTGGACCCTGCCGTTGCGAACCTGGTCGTGACCGACGTCAGCCGCGCCCGGGACGGTGTGTTCACCGAGATCGCCAAGGGAAACTGGAACAACCAGTACCCCGGTGCGGAGGTCCCCGCCAACTACGACAACGACCTGGCGCTGCACTCGATGGCCGTGACCGTGGACGGCAACCGTACCTACCTGGCCTACCTGCGCGGGCATTTCCTGGTGCTGGACACGTCCGATGTGGCCGACGGGCGGATTCCCTCGGGCGGGTTGTCGCTCAACGACAAGCTGCTCACGCCGGTGGACAACCGGCCGCGGTGGGGCACGTCGGACGGCGGCTGTCTGGATGCGTGCGCTGAGTCGCACTCGGCCGTGCCGGTGCCCGGGCGGCCGTTCGCGTTCACCGTGGACGAGGTGTACGGCACGTTCACCGCGGCCAGCTTCGGGTGCCCGTGGGGCTGGACCCGTACCATCCAGGTGGCCAACCCGGCGCGGCCGCGCATCATCGGGGAGTACCGGACGGTGCCCAACACCCGGGAGTTCTGCGGCTCGGCCGGGGACGACGCGGCCACCGAGCAGTTCACCAGCTACTCCTCGCACAATCCGACGCTGACCCGCAACCTGGTGATCATGGCCTGGCACAGCAGCGGGCTGCAGGCCATCGACATCGCCGACCCCGCCGACCCCACGCAGGCCGGCTGGTTCTCCCCGCAGCCGCTGGACACTGTGGCGACCGAGGATCCGGCGCTGTCCCGCGGGCCGAACAAGGTCGTGATGTGGAGCTATCCGATCATCCACAATGGACTGATCTACGTGGTGGATGTGCGCAACGGCCTCTACATCCTTGCCTACACCGGAAAGCACGCTCTGGAGGTGGCGCGGATCCGGTTCCTGGAAGGCAACTCCACGCTGGGTGATGCGGCCCGTCTGGACCGGTGAGCCCGCGGTCACGACCGTAATCTGGTTGTAGGATCGAACCAGTTGGTTGTATTGTCGAACCATGTCGGTGGGGCCGCGTGACCTTCAGGAGGCGATGGGCCGGTTCGTTCGGGCGTTCGGCCTGCATCAGCCGGACCAGACGCCGTGTGGCAGGCCCGTCCCGGTCTCCGAAGCGCATGCGCTGGCCGAGCTCGCCCGCGCGGGCGAATTACGCCAGGTCGACCTGGTCCATCGGCTGCGGCTGGAAAAGAGCACCACCAGCCGGCTGGTCGGCCAGCTGGTGGAGCGCGGGTGGGTCGAACGGGTCCCGGTCCCCGGCGACGGCCGCGGCGTCCTGGTCCGGCTCACCTCGCCGGGCCGGGACGCGGCGGATCAGCTTGCCGCGGCCCGGAACGCACGGTTCGCGGCCGTGCTGGACCGGGTGCCGGTCGAGGCGCGGGAAGCAGTCCTGCGCGCCCTCGCCGTTCTCACCGAGGCCGTCGATGAACCGTAGGCACTGGTGGATCACCGCCCTGCTCGTCGTCGCTGCCACCGTGGGTGCGGCGATCATGGTCACCCGTGATGGTTCCGGGCCGCGTCAGGTTGACGTGGCCGCCAGGGGTGGCCGGGTGATGCCGTTCGACCTCGAGCGCACCACGCACCGGTTCGCCAAAACGACGACCGGTGGGGTGCAGACGGTGGTCGCGGACGATCCGTCGGACACCGGACAGATCCGGCTGGTCCGCGAACACCTGACGGCCGAGAACGCCCGGTTCAGGCAGGGTGACTTCGGCGATCCCACGACTATCCACGGCTCCGCCATGCCGGGGCTGACCGCGTTGACGGCGGGCTACCGGCGCATCACGACCACCTACGCCGAGCAGCCTGACGGCGCCCGCATCGCCTACGCGACGGACGATCCCGCCCTGGTCGATGCGCTCCATGCCTGGTTCGACGCTCAGGTAAGCGACCACGGCGCCCACGCCGAGCACGAAACGGCGTGAAGCCTGTGTCGGGGCTCAGCGCCAGCCCAGTGGGTCCTCAACCGGGCACGCTGTGCGGCTCAGCGGGTTCTGGCGGTTTTGCTGTGGCGATGGGCGAGGTAGCCGATGCCGATGACGGCGACTTTCACGACAACGATCACCAGGACGACGTCCGCGGCCAAGCTCGTCCATGACGGTGCCGCCAGCACGGCGCCGCCAAGCACCACGTGCGCGGCGATGGCCAGCACACCGGCCGCCAGAAGGACGATCGTCCTGCGGTGGCCGTGGCGCGTCGTGAGCTTTCTGACAGGCGCGGTGGTCGGGTCGGCGGCACCACCGGCTGTCGACTCGCGATGCCAGTTCACCGTCAGCGGGTCGCGCCTGCTGAACCTGGTGAGGTTCCTGGTGATGAGGTCCTGCATCCGCTGCAGCTTTTCCTCGGTGTCGGCTTCGGCACGCAGGATCAGCGTGTCCGGGGTGGCCCGTAGGGTGCACCGGCCCCCGTCGACGCTGACGACGCCCTGAGTGTCGGACCACTCGGCGTCGATGTGTGCCGGTATGTCGTGGCGTGCTTCGGGGTCACCGCTCAGGTGAGCGGGCACCCGAGTGATCCGGTGCCGGCCCATCTGGCTGGCGTGCCGGCAGAGCTGGACGAGGTACCGGCTCGGTCGGTCGGTGCGCACCTCTGCTTCAGCGGTCGGCATCGCAATCCTTCCGGGCTTGGGCTTGGTGAGTGAGACCAGTTAGCCTGCGCGTCACCCGTCGCCGGTCATAGCGCAGGAACCGTCTGCCCGATCTCCCACGGTGCTGTCTCCAGCAACCCTTGATGTATCAATGAAGACAACATGTATCGTAACCTCCGCCTCGGGTGCTGGGGTTGATGGGACTGCCCTGAAGGACTCCTTCAAGACGTTGAACGTCCTGACGGCGGCCTTCGCTCCACTGAGCTGTGGAGTACCACGGGAGATCACGAAATGCGACTGCCGGCCTGGTGGGTATTCGGGTCCTCAACTGACGGGGCCGGCCGCTGCTTGGGGCGCTGAACCTGCTGGATGCGCCAGCCGTGGCGGGTCAGGCCGCGCGGTTTGTACACCGAGAGGATCGTGGTGGTGAGCAACACGACCAGGCCACCGATGGAGTGGGGGAGTGAGCCGGGTAGCTCACGGGGATCGGCAACGGAACCCGCCGTTTCGGTCAGGGAGTTGATGGTTTGTGTCTCCACCAGCAGGACGGTGGTGGAGACCAGGGTGAGCAGGAGTTTCACCAGCACCCAGTAGTGCCGGAACAGTCCCCACGAGGTGCCCAGTGCGTTGACGGCCCCGATGAGCACGGACACGAGTGCCAGCGGGACGATGGTGTACCAGACGGTCAATCCCATTGCGAGGTAGGCGGCCCGCACCAGCTGAACGTCCCGGCCGGTCACCGCGGCGAGGTCCAGAGCGAGGTAGCCGGCGACCGCGCCGAGCCACCCGACGGAGGTCGTGACGTGCGCGGTGAGGACCGCCTTGCGCAGGCCGGGCGGCATGGTCATCTGTGGACTCCGGTGAGTGGCGGGTGGGCTCCGGTGGTGTGTGCGGGTGGTGGGTCGCCGCCCGGTAGGTGCTGGCCGGGCCCGTGCTCTGCCCCGACGCCGATGAGCTTCAGGATCAGGAACAGCAGGACCAGGACACCCACGATGATTGCCGCCACCTTCACCCAGCGTGGTGCTTTCGGCGGGGTGCGGGTGGGCGATTCCTCGGATTCAGACATTCGCGTGCCTCCGTCGCCATAGCCAGATTCCCACCGCCTGTCCCAAAAGGACAGCGATGGTTGTGACGATAAGAAGAAGTGTGACGGGGGATGTGGTCCGCGACAGTGCGCCGTAGAAGAACGCATGCAGGACAACTAGCGCGAAAACGACATAGTTGAGGCGCTGGATGCGTTTCCAGGGCCGGGCTTTGAGTTTTCGCAGGGCACCGTCGTTGGAGATGACGAGCAACCCCACCGCGATGATGGTGGCGCCGAGCCCGGTCCAGTTTCCCAGACCGAAACTGCTGAGCAGCGGCCCTCCGCCGGGCGCAAGGAAATAGTTGCCGAAGGCGGAGAGAGAGCCGTGCACCTGCAGTCCCGCGATGACGTGGACGATGCTGAAGATGACCGTCCACAGGCCGGTGTCCCGTCGCAGATAGCTGGAGATGGGATTTCGTCTGCGGAGCAGGAGGTTGATCGGCCCGATGAGGAGGGTGATCCCGAGGAGGCTCAGCGCCACATAGCCGGTGGCGGCGGTCAACCGCTGGGTGAAGGAACGGGTTCCCACCGGTCCGGACTGGCCTGCGCCGTGATCCATCGTTCTGGCCTGGCCGTTGCCGTGATCCATCGATCCGGTGTGCGCCATGGATCCCCGGTCGTCTTGCCGCTGGGGTAAAGCACCGCTGGAGATGTCCACCGCTTCGTGGTTCGCCCGGGCGTCGAAGGCGGGGAGGGTCATCAACAGGACGAGAACCAGGACGCTTGCGAGTGCGAGCGGTAGGTGGTACCTGGGCAGGCGATGGCGCCAGCTGCGCGCCGGAATCGAGGATCGGAACGCTGGCATGGCCGTCAGGATTGACCGCCATCATGAGCCCGCTGTGAGGCGACCTTAAGAGCCATATGAAGATCGGTGATCCGTTTCGCGCTCGGTGCCCGAGGCGTCGGCCGCCGCCGGGAACCGCAGCACGAACAACGCGCCTCCGCCGGGAGCGGCCGCCGCGGTGACGGTGCCGCCGTGGCTGTCGGCTACCTGCTTGACGATCGCCAGGCCGAGCCCGGAGCCAGGCATGGTGCGGGCTCGGGGTGAGCGGTAGAACCGGTCGAACACGTAGGGCAGGTCGGCGGGATCGACGCCAGGCCCGTGATCCCGCACGGTCACCGTGCCGTCGCGAACGCCAATCTCGACCTCGGCATCCGGTGGGCTCCATCTGCCGGCGTTGTCGACGAGGTTCGATACCGCCCGCCAGACCCGTGCGGGCGCACCCCGGATCAGACTCGGGGCGCCTTCGACCCGGAACGTGATCGACGGATGGTTGCGCCCGGCGACCTCGACGACGCGCCGGGTGAGATCGTCGAGGTCCACGAATGTGAGCGGCTCTTCCTGACCGTCGCCGCGGGCCAGTTCGACGAGATCGCCGACCAGCCGAGTCAGCTCCTCGGTCTGGGCAACGGTGTCGTCGATGAGCATCGCCCGGTCGTCCGGGGTCAGCTCCTCGGCCCGGGCGAGCACCTCCACGTTGGTGCGCACCGTGGCCAGCGGTGTGCGCAACTCGTGCGAGGCGTCGGCAACGAGCTGGCGCTTCTGGGTCAGCGATTCGTTCAGCGCGTCGAGCATGGTGTTGAAGCTGGCGGCCAGCCGGCCGAGATCGTCGCCGCTGGGAACGGCGATGTGATGCGAGAGCTCACCGGTCCGGGCGACCCGGTCAGCCGCCTGCGCCACCCGGTGCACCGGGGCCACGGCGGCAGCGGCGACGAGCCGGCCGATCACCGCCGCCAGGACCATGCCGGCGACCGCGATGACGATGAGGGTCATGACGAGCCGGTGCAGCGCCCGCTCGATCTCGACCAGCGACCGGCCAACCTGCAGCGCGATTCCCTGGCCGGCTGAGGTGGCGTAGACCCGCACCGGCGTGCCGTCGACGTCGGCATCGAAGAAAGTCTCCGCACGCTCGCCGCGCGCCACCGCGACCACGTCGGCCGTTACGGGCAGCGGCCGGTCGTCGAACGCCGCGACGACCCTGCCGTCGCGATCGACCACCTGCAGGAAGACGTCGTGCACCTGCGGCAGGTCCCGCGGCACGCCGGAGGTGTCGTGGGTGCCGCCGTGCTGCTGAGCCGAGCTGGCCCCCGAGCTGTCGTGGCTCAGCGACCAGTCGATCTGGTCCCGCAGGTTGTCCCGCATGACGAGGTACACCGCGACCGACACCGCCGCCACCGCGAGCAGCACCGCCACGCCGACCGCGAACGTCACCCGGGTCCTCAGCGCCACCGGTCGCGCAGCACGAAACCGACACCCCGCACCGTGTGGATCATCCGCGGTTCACCTCCCGCCTCGGTCTTGCGGCGCAGGTAACCGACGAACACGTCGAGCGTGTTCGAACCGTCCGCGTCGTCGAAGCCCCACACCCGCTCGCGGATCACATCCCGGGTCAACACCACTCCGGCGTTGCGCATCAGCAGCTCCAGCAGGGCGAACTCGGTACGGGTCAGCTCCACCGCGCGCTCGCCCCGCCGCACCTGCCGGGTCCGGGGGTTCAACTCGAGATCGTCGGCGCGCAGCGCGCCCTCGTGCTCGGGATGGCCGCGCCGGACCAGCGCGCGAACCCGGGCCAGCAACTCCTCGAGGGCGAACGGCTTGGTCAGGTAATCGTCGGCCCCGGCGTCCAAGCCGACCACCCGGTCGGCGACCGCGTCCCGGGCCGTCAGCATCAGAATCGGAGTTCGGTCCCCGCTGGTCCGCAGCCGGCGGCACACGGTGATGCCGTCCAGAACGGGCATGAGCACGTCCAACACCACAAGATCCGCCCGCAGGCCGGCGAGCCGATCGAGAGCCTCCACCCCGTCACCGGCAAGCTCGACTTCGTAGCCTTCCAGCCGCAGTGCCCGGCGCACTGCATTACGCAGCGCCTCGTCATCGTCGACCACGACCACCCGCACCGGCACGGCGAGCCTCATCTCGTCACGATCGCCAGGAGCTGATTGAACCCGGTCCTCATGAGCCGCACATGAAGGAAACCTAAGGGAATCATGAGAGCGGGTGTTATCGCGACGTCGTGTCGCGTAGGCGACAACGCGTCCTCAGGACCGTCGTCACGTATGCTGAGCTGGTGCCGAAGCTGTGGACCACGACGATCGAGGCGCACCGCCGCGGGGTGCGCGAGGCGATTCTGGACACCACCGCGGCGCTGGTTGCCGAGCACGGCCTGCGGGCGGTGACGATGTCGCAGATCGCCGAGCATGCCGGCATCGGACGGGCGACGTTGTACAAGTACTTCCCCGATGTCGACGCCATCTTGCTCGCCTGGCACGAGCAGCAGATCTCCACCCACCTCGAACAGCTCGCCGAGATCCGAGACCGGACCGGCGATCCCGGCAAGCGACTCGACGCCGTACTCGAGGCCTACGCCCACATCCAGCACCAGCGGATGCGGCACCGCCACGAGCGGCACGGCGCTGAACTCGCGGCGTTCCTTCACCGGGACGAGCACCTTGCCCCGACCCAGCACCGGTTGCACGCCATGATGCGAGACCTGCTGGCCGACGCCGCGAAGTCCGGCGACATCCGGGACGACGTGGCACCCGAGGAGCTCGCCGGTTACTGCCTGCACGCCCTCGACGGAGCCGGCAGCCTGCCGTCCAGGGCTGCGGTCCGTCGCCTCGTCGCCCTCACCCTCGCCGGATTACGTCCCCCACGCTGATACCACTGTGGTGTCCGAGAAGCTTGGCGCGGCTGACAAGCTGGTCGAGGCTGGTGTGGACGATGTGAAGATCACCGATCAGCCGCGCATCGCTGGTTCGACGGGTCCGACCAGGTAGCCTCTCCTCTGGGAGGTGGCCATGCACGGGCTCGGCGAACTGGAGTCGGCGATCATGGATGTGCTGTGGTCGATCGATGCGCCGGCCAAGGTGCGGGATGTGCTCGATCGGTTGGACACCGGCCGGCCGCTGGCCTACACCACTGTGATGACAGTGCTGGACAACCTCTACCGCAAACAATGGGTGGACCGGGCGAAAGACGGCAAGGCCTACCTCTACGAGCCGGCCATCAGCCGGGCCGAGGCCGCCGCCCGGTCGCTGCGTGCGGTGCTGGACGACTCGGGCGACCCCGAAGCGGCCTTGCTGCATTTCGCCCGTTCGGTGTCCGACCGCGAAATCGAGATCCTCCGCAAGGGGTTGCGGCGAAAGCCGTCCAGGCATTGATCATCGTTTCCCGGCGCAAATCGTGGCTGGTTGCCATTGGCGGCAGGGTGGTGACCCGGTCCAGCCAGTACTTCTCGGACTCCTGGTGGGCCCGGTTGTTCCGGGTGCTCGACTCGGCGAGCACGTAGTCGCGGAACGTCGTTTCCAGCGGCGGCAGTTGGGCGGCGGGGTCGTCGTAGTAGGCGGACAGGTCGGTGAACAGGGCAGGCACAGGAGTTGGAGCCCGACGACCCGTTCGCCCAAGGCTTACGGCAGACCTACAACGAACTCGACGCCGAACGCCGCGCCACCCTGGCCGCCCTCACCGAGCTGGACGCCACCGAGCAGACCACGCCGGCCCAGCCTAGCGCGGCAGACGCCGGACTGCTCGATGCTCTGCCATACTTGACCTTGAAACTCGCCGATGCCCCAGAGCCGATGCTGCGGGGCCTGTTCGAGATCACCAACCTCACCGTCCAACTCCACCCGGACAGCGACGACGTGACCATCACCATCCGGC
>NZ_DASYTH010000305.1:0-16399 GCF_036002505.1 Actinophytocola sp.
ACCGAGATCGGATCCGCAGCCTTGTCCGAGGAGATCAACACGAAGCGGTCAACGCCAACCGCCAACGCCGCACGCACGAGGTTCCCGGTGCCGATCACGTTGGACTTCACGCCCTCGCACGGGTGCCGCTCGAGCAGCGGCAGATGCTTGTGCGCGGCGGCGTGGAACACCACCTCCGGGCGCAGCTCGCGGAAGACCTGGTCGACGCGGGCGCGATCGCGGATGTCCGAGATCACGATGTCGTCGTCCAGCAGCGCCTCGCCGTAGAGCTCGAGCTGCAGGCGGTGCAGGTTTGACTCGTCATGATCGAGCATGAACAGCCTGCTCGGCTCGAACCCGCGCACCTGGCGGCACAACTCGCTGCCGATCGACCCACCGGCGCCGGTCACCAGCACCCGTTTCCCCTCGATCGTCACCCGCGCCTGCGGGCTGACGACGTGCATCTCGCTGCGCCCGATCAGGTGATGTACGTCCAGCGAACGCATGCCGCTGCCGACCACGTCGCGACGCAGCGCCGCGATGAACGACGGCAAGTACCACATGCTGGCCCCCGCCGCGGAGGCACCTGCGGCGACCTGGCGGAATCTCTCCGGCGACAGACCGGGGATGGCCACCACGACTACTTCCACGGCGTGCGCGAGCACGACCCTCGTGGTCTCGTCGAGCCTGCCCAGCACGTTGTTGACGCCGGGTTTGGCCGGGTCGTCGTCCAGGAATCCCAATGGTTCCAACCCGAACTCAGGCACCCGGAGCAGGTCCCGGGACAAGGCCCGCCCAGCCTCACCCGCGCCAACCACCAAGGTGCGCAACCCAGCGAGCCGCCGTGATCGGGCAGCGGGAAGTAGTGTCGTCACGGCTGTCGCGCACTCCTTGTGATCACTCGGCGATGTCGCGCCGAATGCGGCGGCGCGAGATCGGACAGCGCATTGCAGACCCGGTCAACCCGGCTCTCCGTGAGACTGGGATGCATGGGCAGCGACAGCAGTCGAGGGAACAGCGCATCGGCGCCGGGGAGTCCGCCGGGCGGGGACAGCGCGGCCCGCCGGAAGTACGGCATGTGGTGCAGGGGAATGAAATGCACCGACGTGCCCACCCCCAGCTCGGATAACCGGTGGATCAGTTCGTCGCGACTCATCCGGTACTTCTCCATCACCCGCACCACGTAGAGGTGCCAGGCGTGCCGGCCGTCCGCCGGGGCAGCGGGAAGGCACAGCCCGGCGGTCCGTCGGAGCCTGGCCGAGTACCAGGTAGCGACCGCTTCGCGCCTGCGCTGCCACTCCTCGAGATGGCGCAGCTGCGCGCGGCCGATCGCGGCCTGCACGTCGGTCATGTTGGCTTTCAACCCGGGTTCGTCCACGGTGTAACGCCAGGTGCCGCCCGACATGTTGCGGCGCCAAGCATCGGCGGACATCCCGTGCAGCCGCGCCCGGCGGACGAGCATGGCCAACTCGGCGTCGTCGGTGGTCAGCATGCCGCCCTCGCCAATCGGCAGGTTCTTGGTCGCGTAGAAGCTGAAGCAGGCCGCCCGGGACAGAGCTCCGACGGGCCGGCTTCCGACAAAGGTGCCAACGGCGTGCGCCGCGTCCTCCACCACGCGCTCCAACGGCAGCCCCGCCGCCTCGGCCAGTTCGGCCACCGGCGCCGGCGCCCCGGCGAAATGCAGCACAAGCATCGCCGACGGGCGTCCGGAGGCTTGGCTCGACGCGGCCACCATGGCCGGGGTCGGCATCGCCGTGCTCTGATCGACGTCGACGAGTACCGGCCGCAGGCCGGCATGGACGATCGCGTGGGCGGCGCCGCAGAAGGTCATGGTCGGCACCAGGACGTCGCCACCTGGTGGAATCCGCAGCGCGCGCAATGCCAGCTCGATGGCCGCAGTACAGGAACTCACCCCGACCGCATGCTCAGCACGCACGTACTCGGCGAATTCGCGCTCGAACAGCACGGTCTCGGGGCCGGTGGTCACCCACCCGGACGCGAGCACGCGCCGGGCCGCCAGTTGAGCCTCCACGCTGATCTCGGTCTGCGCGAATGGCACCTCGGGCTGGCCGGCGACCGTGCTCGCCCCGCCGTCCTCACAGCGCCCGCTGATGGCCATGCTCACTCCTCATAACGAGGTTGTCCGCGATCGGCCGGGCCGTTCGCCGGACGGTGCGTGCGCTCGATGGGCCAACGTTATGAATGTCGCGCTCGGACCAGATCCCCTCGAAGGACGACTTCTGGTACCGCAGATGCCCGACGACACCGGCGCCGGACCTGACGAGCATGTCCTCATCAGGAGATACCGCGGCGGTTCCCACACCCGACCGGCCGGGCCCGACCCGTGGCGGCCCGGTCGCGACGGACTACTGACCGGTGTCGGCTACAGCGGGCTCGCGCAGGCGGCCCCGCTGGTCGTCAACGTCGTCCTCACCCCCTTCCTGTTGCAGCACCTGGGTTTGGACCGCTTCGGCGTGTGGTCGTTGATCCTCGTCTTGCTGGCCACTTTCACCTCGCTGGACGGGGGCGTCGGAGCCTCGCTGGCGCGGTACTACGCCTTCCACTGCGCCCGCGGCGACCGGGCCGGCGCCGGGCGGCTGGTGGTCGGTTCGCTGGTGCTGTTCGTCGGGCTCGGTGTGCTGGTGACGACCGGCTGCATGCTGGTCACCCCGCTCGCCCTCGACCTGTTGAACGTCCCGGCCGCCCTGCGCGGCGAGACGGCCGAGCTGCTGCGCGTCGTCGGACCGCTGGTCACGCTCGCCCTGGTCACCAACTCGGCGACCGCGCTGTTGCAGGCGAACTCCCGGTTCCGCGGCCTGGCCACGGTGAGTGCGGCCTCCTGCTGCGGATACGCCGCGGGCGTGCTGCTTTTCGTAACCGGAGCGGATCTCCCGGTCCTCGCCGAAGTGCTCGCCGCCCGGTACGTGATCCTGCTTGCCGGCGGGTTCTCGCTCGGCATGCGGCACATCACCATCGGGCGACCGCTGCTGCCGGACACCACCGTGCTGCGCGAGTTCCGTGGCTACGCCCTGCGCGTGCAGTTGTCCGGGCTCACCACGTTTCTCAACGGCGAGATCGACGCCCTGGTGATCGGCGCGTTGCTGCCCATTCGCTACGTCGCGATCTTCGCGGTCGGCTACCAGGCCGCCTCGGCGCTGCGCAGCCTGCCCCTGTTCGCGTTTCCACCGATCCTGACCCGAATGACCTCGGCGTACGCCGCGAGGGGTCTGGCCGGCTCGGTGGCGGAGTTCGAAGCCGTGCAGCCCCGCTGGTTGCCCGCCGTACTGACCTACGGTGTGGTGGCCACCAGTGCCGTGGGATTCGCCGTACAGCTGTGGGTCGGGCCGGAATTAGCCCTTGCCGGCCTTGTCGCCGCGATGTTGATGGCCGGCTACACCGTGCATGTCGCGCTCACCGGCATACGCACCTGCTTCGTCCGCGCGAGCGGGCGGCCCGGCTTGGAAACCCGGTACTCCTGGTTCGCCACCGCGCTGAATCTCGTGCTCACGGTTCCGTTCGCGGTGCTCTTCGGGCTCGTCGGCGTGGTCGCCGCGACGGTGGTGGGGCTGCTGGCCAGCTCGCTCTATTTCGTGGTCCTGTGCCGGCGGGTTGCCGGTCTTCGCGACCGGCGGCTGACCTGGCGTTGGGCCGGCGCGACCGCATTGGGCGCGATCACGGCAGTGCTGGGCGAGTTGCTGGTCCTGCGGCTGGAGTGGCACGGCGTGGTGCCGCTGCTGCTGGCCGGCGTGCCGGTGCTCACCGGTCTGCTCGTCACCGTGGCGGTGGCCGCCAGGGACGTGCGAACCATTGTCTGGAGAGAAAGCGGATGACCATCGTGGAGCGACCGAACGGCGGCAGGCGCATCGCGATCATCTGTCAGCTCGATGGCTACGCCAACGGGGTGCGACCAGTGCAGCTGCACCGCTTCCTCGAGGGACGCGGTCACCAGGTGACGCTGGTCGACACCTCCCGGTTGAGCCGCGCATCCGCGGCACCGGGCGTCGGCGCCAAACTTCCCAGCCTGCGCCTGGGAAAACTCGCGCTGTACGCGACCGAGGCAGCAGCCGCGGTCCTCACCCGCCGGTGGCCGATCGGGCGACGCTGCCTTTCCTATTACGCGCTGCTCGCCGAGCACCGACTCCGCCGCGCCATCTTGACGTCGATTCCCGCGATCGACGGTGCCGACCTGGTGATCTGCGAGACCCCACACGATGTGGGCGTGCTGTCCGCCACCTCAGCTCACACGATGTACGACTGCCCGACGCCCTGGGCCGACGAGCTGTGGTTCGAAGGCCGGCTGACCGAACGTCAACACCGGAAGCTGCGCCGCCGTGAGGCGATGATCTTCGACGGTGTCGAGTACCTGTCCTTTCATTGGGACTCCTATGCTCGGTACGCCGTCGAACACTATGGGATCAGCGGCGAAAACCTGCTCACTCTCAATTTCGGCTGCACGCCTTCGCCGCTCCGCGCACGGTTCAGCGAATCGCCACGAGTTGCCTATCTCGGGTCGTTGAGCTCCCGGTTCATCGATCTCCCGCTCCTTTCGCGACTCACCACACTGTATCCACGCATCGATGTCTTCGGTGGGCCGCCACCAGATCCCCGGCTCGGATTGAACTACCTCGGCTACGCCTCGCCCGATATCCTGCGGCAATACCAGATCGGGCTGATCACCTGCACCGGCGACCCGTTGCGGCAGAACGGCTTCTCGTCCAAGCACCTGGAATACCTTGCCTACGGGCTTCCCGTGCTGGTGCCGGAATGGCGGCCCAATGCGATCACGTTGGGCGGGTCGACGGGTTATACCGAAGCCACGTTCCGGTCCACAATCACCATGCTGGGCAATGCTGAGCGCTGGCAACGCATCAGCGACGAGGCCTACACTCAGGCGCGGAAGCTCACCTGGGACCAGACCCTGCGCCCGCTAGATGCCCTACTCGCAGAACCGTCCTCACGATCACGTCAACCCGCTCCGCGATAGTACCGCACGATCTCGTGCGGGGTGAGGTCGCGTTGCCTCTTGCGGCCCAGGAAGTAGTACGCCGACGCGTTGTCCGACTGGTGGCTGGCCGGGACGGCGGCATCGAGGTTGCGCAGCCAGAACAGCATCGCGCGGACCAGCTTGCCGGCGATCGCCGAGCGGAACAACCCACGGACGATGTGCTCGATGCTCCACAACAGTTGCGTGCCGGGCCCCGCGACAGCGCCGGCGTCGATCTCCGAGAACCGGCGGAACAGGTACCGGTGGCCGCTCGCGGTGTACCGGGTGAAGTCGTACGCACCAGCGTGAACCTGTTGCAGGAACGGCGTTTCCGCGTACACGAGCCCGTCGTCGGCGAGCACCCGATGAATCTCGGCAACGACCGCGGTCGGTTCGAGGACGTGTTCCAGGACAGCTTGGACCAGCACCGCGTCGACGCTGGCAGCGGCGAGCGGAATGCGGTGCGCGTCGGCGATCAGCTGGGTGTTCTCGCTGCCGTGGAGGTCGAACGCGATCACCTGGACCTGCGGATCGGTGTACAGCGCGGCGACCCCGTTGCCCACCGTCGCACCGCCGACCACCAGGACCAGCGGTGTCGGGCCGGGCAGCATCCGCAGCAGCCGGTCGGCGTTGCCCGCGGCCACCCGGTTCAGCGGCTTCCAGAGTGCGCGGAGTCGCTTCGGCAGTCGCTCGATGAGCGGCCCCTCGGCGTCGCGCGGGCCCCGCGGCACGACGTCTTCGCGCCGCAGCACGCTGGTCTCGAAGTCGACCAGCACCGGCCAGCGTCCGACGACCGGAAACGCGGACTGCGAATGGAACGAGCAGTCTGGCGAGGCGCAGCGGAATCCATCCGGTTCGTCCGCCAGCGCCGATCGGCAGCGCGGGCATGCCAACAGCCGCCGGAACTCCTCGAGTCCCGCCAGTGCCATGAGACCTCCTCGGGCCAATCGGCCCACCTCATTGTCGGGGCGCGGCGGCCGCAATGGGGGTCACGCGCACCGGACTACCGCACATCTCATCCCGTTGCACGAGCCGCATCGGGCCGGGCGCTTCTTTCATTGACCTCGGGGATGTGGCCGCACATTCGGGAAGGACGGGCATGGCGACCAGCACACGACTGGGTCGCATTCCGCTCACGGCGCTGCCGGCGCAGGCACTGTCGCACCGCGCCCGCCCCCGCATCGCTCTCATGCTCGTGCTCATCGCCGCCGCGATGCCGGTGCGCATTCCCGCCGCGCTGCCGTTGGTTCACTCGATGTCCGTACTGGACATCCTGCTGTGGTTCGCCGCCGTGACCCTAGTGCTCGACTGCGCCGTCCGGCCGCTGAACGTCGCCTACCCACAGCTGTTCTCGCTGCTGTTCCTACCGGTGTTCGTCTGCGTCGTATCCTTGGCGTGGTCGCAGGACCCGGCTGCCACTCTGCGCTCCACGATGATCTACGTCGAAGGCCTGGTCGCCTATCTGCTCGTCGTGCGGGAACTGGACGGTCTGCCGGCGGGCCGGGTCATGACCTACCTCAAGCGGTACACCTACCTGGTCATGATCCCGGCCGTGCTGCTGTTGCTGCACGTTCCGGGATTCGCACCGCAGGAGGCCGGACTGTCGCCGCGGTCCGGCAGCTACGTCTCCTACTACACGAGGCTCTCACACCCGGTTCTCGGCCGGTCCAACAACCTCGCGACGGTGCTCGTCTTCTTCGTCCCGCTGTTGCTCTACTGGGGGCACACGCGGCGCGACCGCCGGTTCACGACGGCCGGTTTCGTCGTGCTGACCGCCGTCGTACTCACGCTGTCCCGCGGTGTGCTGCTCGCGCTGCTGGTCACCGCGGTGGTCGCCGCGCTTGGCTGGGCCGTGCGCCATCGCGGGATTGACGGCCGCATCGTGGCGAAGGCGATCGGCGCCGTGGCGGCCGCGGTCACCGGCATCACACTGTTCGATCGGTTCAATCCGTCCACACAGGAATTCATCGGTGGTCGGCTCAGCCTGGACAACGTCATGATCCGGTCCGATCTGGTGAGCGCGGCTGTGCACAAGCTGTCCGATCGCCCGTTTCTCGGCTATGGCGGCGGCGTCGTACCCGACCAGGACCCCACGCTCGCGATCAAGGCGCACAACACCTACCTCCAGCAGGCGATCTACTACGGGTTGCCGCTCGGACTCGTCGTCACGCTTTCACTGGTCTGCCTGGCGGCGTTCTTCCTCCACCGGGCCGGCCGGACCGCGCTGGCCAGCGTCGTCGGGTTCACCGTGGCCGTCCAGATGTTGATCTTCGTCACCGAGTCCAGTTTCGAGGGGACGGTGCTGCGGGTGCTGTTCTACCTCTCGATCGGGTTCGGTGCCGCGCTGGTCCGCGCGGCCGAAGCACCGAGCGGTGCACCCTGACCGGGGCAGCCGGCAACCTCGCGGTCACCCCGTACGGCCGCGACGCCGGCAGCTCCCGGGTCCGTGTCTTCGAGTGGTTGGACCGCACCAGCGCCAATTTCGACGTGCATGCCTACCTCGGGCTGCGCAACGCCAAGCCCGCACAGCTGGCCCGGCACCCGGTTGCGTTGGCCCGCACGGAACTCCGGCTCCGCCGACTGACCGCCACGCCGCCGCGGCGGCTGCTGTTGCACCGCGAGGCCTCCCCCCTCAGCCGTGGCCGATCGGAACGACTGCTGCTCACCCGTGCGGAGTTCGCCGTGTACGACTTCGATGACGCCCTGCAATGGGACGACGGCGACGGCGGCGTGCTGCGCGGGTTCGCACCCAAGTCGGCGAAGGCGTCCATCGCCATGCGGCACGCGGACCGGGTCATCGCCGGCAATCCCGTCCTCGCGGACTGGGCCTCGCAGCACCACCGGGATGTCGTGATCATTCCCAGTTGCGTCGCGCCGTCCAGCTACCCATCCAAGGGCTCCTACGCCCTGCACGACCCGCCGAGGCTGGGCTGGATCGGCTCTCCGGACAACGAGCGGCACCTGCTGATGATCGAGGACCCGCTGCTCGAGATCCACCGCCGTACCGGTGCACGGTTGATCCTCATCGGCACGACCCGCCCGACCCTCGGCCGGCTGGAGACCATTGTCGACCGGATCGCGTGGACACCGTCCATTCAGGGCACCGCGCTGGGCGAGATCGACGTCGGCCTCATGCCAGTTCCCGACACACGTTATGGGACCGGCAAATGCGGCTACAAACTGCTGCAGTACGGCGCGACCGGGGTTCCCGCGGTTGCCAGTCCCATCGGTGTCAACGAGGACATCCTGTCTCTGTTCGGCATGCCGGCCCCCCGCTGTTCCGGCGATTGGACCGACGCGATCCTGGGCTTGCTGCGGTGCGCGACAACGACTCGCGAGGGTTTGGGGACGAGGGCTCGAGAGATCACCCGCCGGCAGTACTCCTACGACGCCTGGCTGTCCCGCTGGGAAGCCGCGCTCGAACTGAGGACAACATCATGACGAACACCGACATCGTGATCGTCAATTGGAACACCGGGAACTATCTGCGCGAGTGCCTGCGCAGCATCGCACTCGCCGATCAGTCCGAGCTGGCCGTCGGCGAAGTCGTGGTGGTGGATAACGCCTCCACCGACGAGTCGGCCAGCGACCTCGCCGCCGAAGGGCTTCCGCTCCGGGTGATCAGCAACGCGACCAACCTGGGCTTTGCCGGCGCGTGTAACCAGGGCGCGGCGGGTTGCCGGTCCGATCAGCTGCTCTTCCTCAACCCGGACACCAGATTGCATCGTGGCGCGTTGCGAGCCGTCGGCCGGTTCCTGGAAACTGTTGCGGCACAACGGGTCGGCATCTGCGGTGCACGAATCGTCGACGAGCAGGGCAGGCCGACGGTGTCCTGCTCGCGGTTTCCCACGCTGCGCATCCTCGTCGGCAAGATGACCAACCTCGACCGCGTCCTGCCACACATCTTTCCACCGCATCACCTCCGGTCGGAAGAAACCTTGACATCGCAACCGGTTGACCAGGTGATCGGCGCGTTCTACCTCGTGCGCCGGTCGTTGTTCGTGGAACTGGGCGGCTTCGACGAGGGGTACTTCCTCTACTACGAAGAGGTCGACCTCGCCCTGCGAGCCAGACAACGCGGTTGGCTGTCCTATCTGGTCAGTGAGGCACAGGTGCAGCACGTGGGCAACGTCAGTACCAACCGGGTGCGCGCCGCACGGCTGGGCCATTCCCTGAGCAGCCGCACCCGGTTCGCCCGCCAGCACTGGCCACGCTGGCAGGCGGCGCTGCTGGTGGCGCTGACCCTGTCGGTCGAATTGGCCGCGCGGCTGGCCAGGGCCGCGGTCCACCGCAGCCCGACGGAACTGCGGGACACCGTCGCCGGATACCGGGCGTACCTGCGCTGGCTGGCGCCGCGTCGGCGACACGGGCCGGGACCGCTGCGCCGGGCCGCCGACCTCGCGGTCGGCTTGACCGGCCTGGTCGTGTTGTCGCCGTTGCTCGTCGCACTCGGCGTGCTGGTCAGGAACACCAGCAGGGGCACGGCACTGTTCCGTCAGCAACGGGTCGGCGAGAGGGGCCGGGTGTTCGTCTTCTACAAGTTCCGCACGATGCCCGAAGGGACCGGCGGACCGGAAGTCACCAGCGCCGCCGACGCGCGGGTAACCCCCCTCGGGCGAGCGCTGCGGCGCACCGGTCTCGACGAGCTGCCTCAGCTGATCAACCTGGTGCGCGGCGACATGACCCTGGTCGGTCCGCGCCCGGAGACACCAGGACTGGCCGCCCGGTACCCCGAGGACTGCCGGTGGGTGTTCGACCACCGGCCGGGAATCACCGGGCCGGTTCAGCTGCGGTCGCGAGAACTCGCCGCCGCCCTCGACGACCAGACCGATCCGGAGGCGTTCTACCTCGACGCGCTCGTTCCCCGCCGAGTCGCACTGGACGCGACGTATCTGGAGGCGCCAACGCTGTCCGCGACCGTCTGCGTCCTCGCCAGAACCGTCTGGTACGCGCTGTCCGCCTTTCGGGCCGCTCCGTACGCCGGCGCTCGCGCGGACGACGTAGGAAAACCGGTCCCGCGACCCGATCCCGCTGCCCAGGACATCGCCTAGCGTCGGGAGACCAGATCCCCCGGACACATTCAGAAAGTTGGTCGCACATGCGCGCCGTCGTGACCGGTGCAGCCGGATTCATCGGCTCCCACCTGTGTGATCATCTGCTGGACTGCGGGGACGAGGTCACGGGCATCGACGCCATGACCGACTACTACGACCTCGCGCGCAAGGAGGCGAACCTGGCGCCGCTGCACGGCCGGCGCGGCTTCAGCTTCCGGCACGGCGATCTGCTCGCCCTGCCGCTGGTCACGCTGTTCGCCCACGCCGACGTCGTCTACCACCTGGCGGGTCAACCGGGTGTGCGCCCGTCGTGGGGCCACGGGTTCGCGGCGTACCTGGAACGGAATGTGCTGGCCACCCAACACGTGCTCGAGGCCGCCCGGACCGCGCTGCCCGGCCGGCTGATCTACGCCTCGAGCTCCTCGGTCTATGGCGATGCCGAGGCGTACCCGACGGCCGAGTCGCTGCGGCCACAGCCGGTCTCGCCATACGGCGTCACCAAGCTGGCCGCCGAGCACCTGTGCGAGCTCTACCGGACAGCATTCGGGGTGCCCACCACGTCGTTGCGGTTGTTCAGCGTGTACGGGCCCCGGCAGCGTCCGGACATGGCGTTCGCGCAGCTGATCGCCGCCGCGGCGAGCGACGAGGCGTTCACGCTGTTCGGCGACGGAGAGCAGACCCGCGACTTCACCTACGTCGGCGACGTCGTGTCCGCCTTGCGACAGGCCGGGCTCTCGTCCTGGACGGGGGTGGCCAACATCGGCGGAGGCAACCGGATCACCATGAACCGGGTCCTGGGACTGCTTGACGAGCTGGCCGCGCCGGTTCGCGTGGTTCGGATACCCGATCAATCTGGCGACGTGCGCCATACCGCCGCCGACATCACCCTTGCGCGGCGTGCCTTCGGCTACCAACCGCGAGTGGATATCCGCGAAGGGTTGCGGGCCATGGTCGAGGCCGAGCGCGTCACCCTTTCCGCGGTGGCGCGATGAACGGCTGGCCCGCGGCCCCACCGCAGGTGGCACCGGCCGAGGTTCTGCCGCCACCGCCCACCTTGCCCCGGATCAAGGTGCTGCATGTGATCACTCGGTTCTGGGCGGGCGCCGGCTCGAACACGCTGCTGTCGGCAATCGGGATGGACCCGGAACGGTACGAGCTCTGGGTGGCCGGCATGCCCGGCGGCGACCTGTGGGAACGGGCACGCGCAGGCGGCGTGCACACGGTGCAGATCCCGCGCTTTCGCGAGGTGCTCACCCCCACCGATCTGCTCGTGTTGTGGCGGTTGGTCCGGTTGATCCGGCGCGAGCGATTCAGCATCGTGCACACGCACTCGGCGAAGGGGGGTTTCCTCGGCAGGCTGGCAGCGTGGCTGGGCCGTACTCCGGTGGTGGTTCACACATTCCACGGCCTCAGCTTTCACGACACCATGTCCCGCCCCCGGTACCGGGTTTACCGTGGTCTCGAGCGGGCGACTCGCCGGTTGACCCATGCGTTCCTGGCCGTCGCACCACGGTTGGCTCGTGAGGTCGTCGAGCAGCGACTGGCGGCGCCGGGCAGCGTGACCGTGGTGCCGTCGGCGGTTGACCTGGCTGACATCCCGACCGGATTCGATCACGTCGCCCGGCGCGAGCTCGGCATCGGGGCTGACGTCCGGCTCGTTGGCACGGTCGGCCGAATCGACAAACAGAAGGCGCCACTGGATTTCGTCCGGATGGCCGCGGCGGTCAAGGCCACCCATCCCGGCACTCGTTTCGTGATGATCGGCGACGGTCCACTCGCGGACACGGCTCGGCTGCTCGCAACCGACCTCGACGTGCCACTCCAGATCACCGGCTATCGGTCCGATGCGGCCAGGCTCGTGGCCGGCTTGGACATTTTCGTGATCACGTCGCTGTACGAGGGTCTCGGCCGAGCATTGACCGAGGCACTGGCCGCCGCCCGTCCGGTGGTCGCCACGGCTGTCAACGGTGTGCCCGATCTTGTCGAACCCGGCGCCACCGGCCTGCTCAGCGCATCGGCTGACCCGGCCGGCCTCGCCAAAGCCGTCGGGTGGCTCCTCGATCACCCCGACGACGCCGCCGCCATGGGGTGTCAGGGCAGTGCTCGGGTACGAGCCGCGTTCGCTCCCGCGGCGATGTGCGCGGCCATCGACGCCTGCTATCGCCGCTTGCTCGGCCTGCCCGACCAGCAACCGATCGACGAGCGTCCCCGCTGTTGGCAACTCCTCGGGTCAACGGCGCCGCCGCGCCGAACTGACCGGCAGGCCCACCCGCTGGGCAAGGGCGACAGCCGCGAGCGATGAGTGGACGCCCAGTTTGACCAGCCCGTTCTGAATGTGGGTGCGTACGGTGAATGGCGACAGGAAAAGCTTCTTGGCGATCATCGGACGGGTCAGGCCGGCACACAGGCAGGCCAGCACTTCGCGCTCCCTCGCGGTCAGCGTCGCGAGCCGCATCGCCTCGGCGTCCAATTCGTCGCGTATGCTCATCAATTCCGACAGAACCCTGGTAAGCAGGGTGGGCGGTATCCAGGTCTCGTCCCGAAGCACACCGTGGATCACCGTGCACAGGTGCTGGATCGGGCTGTCTGTGGTGACCCATCCGCGGACTCCGTCGCGGAACGCGGCGCACGCGAAATCCTCGGCCTCGCCGTTCCCGCTGAGCACGACGAGCGGTATTCCCAGCCTGCGGATCCACGGCAGCCGCGCGTTGACCTCGTCGCCCCCATTGACCAGGCGAACGGCCACCACGGCCAGTTCGGCCCGACCCCCGGCGGCCACATCGCAGGCCTCTTCGATGCCGGTCACCGCGCGGCCCGTGATGCCAACCTGTCCTAAACCCGCCGCCAGCGTCTCGGCCACCATTCGGTGATGATCAGCCACGAGCACTCGCACGCCTTGATGCATAGGTTAATCGTGCTGTGCATACGCCCGGCCGCCCAGCGTCGGACTACGCAGTGACGACTAGACCGTGCGCCTCAGCGTCGAATACCGCTTGTGCACAACCGCGAACTACGTCAATTGCGGTAGCGCCCGGCATACACGTCAGGACGTGGCGGCGAAACGGTCACTCCCGCGCCGGCCGACACCCGTCCAGGCAAAACCCGCCCGGCGTACCCGGTCCTGATCGAGCAGGTTACGGGAGTCGACGACGACCCGGCCGCGCACCAGCTCCGCCAGCCGCGGCCAGTCCAGATTACGGAATTCGGGCCATTCGGTGAGCACGACGAGCGCGTCCACCCCATCGGCTGCCTGATACGCGTCATCAACGACACGGAGCAACCCGAACTCGGGGCGCGCCGCCGACGGTGGAAGCCCAGGGTCGTACGCCACGAGCTCCGCGCCGGCCTGTCGCAACAGCGCGGCCACCGCGATAGCGGGCGAGTCGCGCAGATCGTCGGTACCCGCCTTGAACGTGAGACCGAGCAGACCGAGCCGCATGTGAGACAGGGAACCCTTGCGGTCGCCGGTCACCGCCAGCCGAACCTTGTCGACCATCCGCTGGCGTTGCCGGGTATTCGTGTCGATGGTCGCGCGCAACAGCCGGAACTCGAAGTCGGCGGAGTCGGCGACCTGCAGCATCGCCGCAGTGTCCTTGGGCAGGCACGATCCGCCCCAACCGGGACCCGGCCGCAGGAACTCCTTGCCGATGCGGCGGTCGTAACCCATGCCTTCCGTCACGTCATTGATGTCCGCGCCCAGCCGTTCACACAATTCCGCGACCGCGTTGACATAGGACAGCTTCATGGCGAGGAAGCAGTTGGCCGCGTACTTGACCAACTCGGCGCTCGCCGCATCGGTGAGCACGGTGGGCGCACCCAGCCGGGCGTACAGCGCCGCCACCTTCTCGGCTCCATCCTGGTCGTCGCAGCCCACCACGATCCGGTCCGGGCTCAGAAAATCCGCCACCGCGGCGCCCTCGCGGAGAAACTCCGGATTGCTGACCACCGCGACGTCCGCCCGGCCGAGCAACTCCGACGTTCGAGCGGCAGTGCCCACCGGCACGGTCGACTTGTTCACGACAATGCACCCGGCCGGCAGATGCTCCCGACATTCCTCCACAACCGATTCCACCGCACTGAGATCGGCGACCCCGCCCACCCCCATCGGCGTCGGTACGCACAGGAAAACGACCTCGGCCCCACCTTCATGCTCGGTAATCGCGGCCACTGCGGTCGCCACGAACGACAGCCTGCCTGAGGCGAGGCCGTCCGCGACCAATTCGGCCAAGCGCGGCTCGCAGATGTCCAACTCCCCCGCGGCCAGCCGCTTGATCTTGTCACGATCGAGATCGGCGCATACCACGCGGTGCCCGAGCGAGGCGAGACAGGCGCCAGTCGTCAGACCGACATAACCCGTGCCGATCACCGCGATCCGTCGTGCGAACATCGTTTCACTCTCCCAGAGGGCGGCGCCGTGCGGCCGACTTCAAGAAATTTGTTGACGCGCGCGACACAGTCGACAGGCTGCTGAAGCGACTTGGCGGATCAGCACCTTGGCCAAGGCCAGACTAGCTCATATGGCGACGAATTACCCGGTTGCGGGCTGGTCGGCTTGAACCACCCCTACGCAGGGTGTTCACAAGCCACAAAATCCCGATTATCCGCATCTGGATCACCCACGACAACGTCGATCACGGACATGAAGAGGGACCCCGCGAGCGGGGTCCCTCCGTGAGCCGATGGCTCTATGCTGTCGGTTGCTTGAAATTGCCGAAGTGGTCGATCGGGCAGGTATTGCTTTCGTTGTTCAACACGACGCTTGCCGGGTCGAAGATGTAGCCCGGGATGTGGTCGGTCAGGAATGCGCCGGTGGCGTTGAAGGCGTTCAGCGCCGGGTTCGGCGACTGGGTGCGTGCATCGGTGCCCGCGACGCCCGGCCCCTTGTAGGTTCCGCCGCTCGTGGTGAGCACGGTGTTCAGCGTCGGGTCCACACCGAAGGTCGCGCCGTAGAGACCGTCATACACCGTGGTGTTGAACAAGTCGGTTCGGCTGTAGCCGGTCAGCGCCCACGCCGCGTCGGTCGATTGCGACCAGAAACCGGGCGAGCACCAGGCCCCGTGCGTGAACGGCCGGCACCCGTGACTGACCACCAACTGCGCGTTCTTCGCCTTGCCGTCGTAGGTGGCGGACACACTGCCGGGCAGCGCGGCGGGGTCGTACCAGCCGCTGACATACTTGAACGTTCCGTTGCCGGTCTTGGTCATCTCGGCCGTGCCCCACGCTCCCGTGATGTCGGCCTTGGCTGCCCCGGTTGCGGTCAATACCCAGAGCAGATACGGACCGTCAGCATCCGCGCCATTCGCTACGCCACAGATCTCGGTCACCAGGTCGTAACCTCCGAACCCGTCCGCGAGAAGCCCCTGGCCCCTGTACATGACCGGGTTCGCATACGCCGACGCCGAGCCGACCAACAACACACCGGCGCTCATGGCGACCGCGCCAGCCATCAGAAGCATCTTGAATTTCCGCACTGGGTTCTCTCTCTATTCTCCGCCGCACCTGTGGGCGGCGTGTCCATACGTCACGTCGAGAATAGTGAGAACAGCGTTACAGACATGCAGTTCGCACGAGAGAATGAGGGTCTTTCGACTCTGATTCCGACTCGGGCGAACGATTGCATGACAGCCCATGGGCTCGGCCAGTAGATGTTGACACTCACCCGCCCGCATGCCTGTCCGTATCCGCGTGCTGACTAATTCGCGATCGCCGGTCAAGGCAACCGGGCATGTCGTTGGACGTCTGGTGATGTAGTAACCAGGTTGAGGTTTTGCTTGAGATCGGCGCAGCTCGGCGTGTCGGGTCCGTCCCCGATGGTGTGCGCTGACCATCCTCGATAAACTCGGCCACCCAGACGCCGCCCAACTCCGCAGCAAACTCCGCACCGCGTAAGGGACCGTCACCACCACCCGACCTGGGCCGGCTACACCAGCAGTCTGATGTCGGTGATCGGCAGGATGGGCACGGGCAGTGATGCCATCCGACGTTGTGAGTCCACGGAAAGCTACACACGGGCGGAGCGGCAGGTGTCGCCGGTGCAGGCAGGCGGCGGCGATGGTGGCCGAGACGAAAGGCACGGCGGTTGGCGTTGACCGGCCCGGACGGCTTGCTCAAATTATTCACCAAGAATGTGTCGGAGACGGCGCTTAGCGAGGGATGACCGAGCATCTGAGGCGCGAGAAGAAACGCGGCGATCCGGGTCGCGAGCCGACGAATGTGCGGAACGGACTCGGTCGAAGACGGTGAAGATTATGCAAAACGCCTGGTAACCGCGCCGACAAAACGGATCGAAGATTCGTGATTATCTCGGCGTGTCGTCGACAATGGGCAACGGTTCTCGCGGGAGAATTTGAGAGTTCCTACCAAAGAATTCTCAAAGCCCGGG
>NZ_DASYTH010000306.1:0-27306 GCF_036002505.1 Actinophytocola sp.
CCACCGCGGCAACTACCCCACGTTCATGCGCCATTTACAGAACTTCCTGCACACAATCACCACACCGCGTGAGCCAGCCAACGGAAACCCCGACGAGGATAAGTAGCTCCACGTAACCTGATCAGCCGGGATTCGCAACCCGTTCGACGGATCGACAGGACTCGATAAGTGCGTGGAGAATTGGCCCGGTGGCCAGAAATCTCCGAGGTTCGCACACGAGGTCGGCACAAGTGGATTATCGCTTCTTGACGATCGGTGCGACGCTTGCCGTGACCCTGTCCGTGGTAGGCGGGTGTCAGGAGGGATTCACCACCGGACCTGGCAATGGGCGCTGCTCGATCCGTCCTGACCTGGTGCACGCTTCGCGTGGCAAGCAGGGAGAGATGGGCGGCAAGGCGACCATGAAGTGCGACGTGGCCGTGACCGACGCTCTGCTGGAAGTGCGGCTGGAGCAGAAACGTGGCTCATCGTGGGCCTTGATTGCCGACAACACGAAATTAGCTGGCAAGTTCAGCCCATTCATCGGCGCATTGGCCGCGGGCCAGGGAGACACCCGACAAGCGTTCGTGGCATGTGCGGCGGGAACGTACCGCATAGCGGCCCGCGGAAGCGCCGCACTGGACGGTGTGCCAAGCAAGTCGAGCGCGTGGGAGTATGGTCCCACCAGCACCGACCCGTGCGCGAAGGGCTCACAATGAGCGAGCATGACTGGCTGCCGAAGCCGTTCCACGACGACACAGGGTTCCCCTTGCCGCTTCGACATCTTCGCGTTGAGGTCGAACGGCGCGGAGGCGTGATTTCCGGGAGTGGCATGATATGGCGACTCACGCACCCTGATCCGAGCTTGCCGGATATCTTGATCGACATCGACGATGAGGGAAACGTGCTTGTCGATGCCGGACACGAAGTCGGCATGGACGTGTTCAACGACGAGGCATGGCGGACCGGCCCCGACGAACGCCCTTGGACTCACTTGGAAGACGTACTACTCGGTTTTCTGGAAGGCGGATTCACCCAGATCGTGCGGCGCGACAATAACGGCCGTGTCACCCACCATCTGATGCATCTCAAAGGCTCCCATGTGAGCGAGGCAGGTGGCACGGCCACACCGGTGGACGAATCATGGACAACGGAGACGGTGAGCTACCCGGCCTGGCCGCCGGGGGAGGGCGATGAATGACTCATTCAGTGCGCCACACGCACTGAATGAGTCATTCATCGCAGTTCACGACACCCCGGCGCCATGGACGGCGACCCACTGCTCCATGGCGTACTCGACCATGGTGATCAGGGTCTGCTTCACCGAGTCCCGGTCGCGGGCGTCGCAGACCACGATCGGGATCTCCGGGCCGATCGCCAGCGCGTCGCGGACCTCTTCGATGCCGTGGTGGCGTACGCCGTCGAAGCAGTTCAGGCCGACGATGTAGGGCAGGCGGCGGTCTTCGAAGAAGTCGATCGGGGAGAACGAGTCGGACAGGCGCCGGGTGTCGGCCAGGACCACCGCGCCGATGGCGCCGCGGACGAGGTCGTCCCACATGAACCAGAAGCGCTGCTGGCCGGGCGTGCCGAACAGGTAGAGGACCAGGTCGGATTCCAGGGAGACCCGGCCGAAGTCCATGGCCACGGTGGTCGTGGTCTTGTTCGGGGTGGCGCCGAGGTCGTCGATGCCGGCGCTGGCCTCGGTCATCACCGCCTCGGTGGTCAGCGGCATGATCTCGGAGACGGAGCCGACGAACGTGGTCTTGCCCGCCCCGAACCCGCCGCCCACAACGATTTTGACCGAGGTCAGCGTCGGGACGACCGGCGCCTCGGGTTCTCTATAGCCGACGGAGTCCACTCAAAACCCTTTCCATCAACAGAAGATGTGCCTTGTTGGCACCACCGGTCGCGGTCCGGTGCACGACCACCAACCCCAGGTCGGCCATGTCCCCGAGGAGCACCTTGGCCACGCCGAGCGGGACGCCGAGCAGCGTCGCCACCTCGGCCACCGAGCGTGGCTCCCGGCACAGCGCGGCGACCGCGCGATGCTCGGAGCGCGTCACCGACTCGGTGTCGTCACCGTGCTCCGTGGTGGTGACCATGGCCTCGATCCGCAGCTCCACCGAGGACCGGGTGCGGCCGCGGGTCCACGAGTACGGGCGCACGATGGACGCGTCCGCGGAGAACCCCGGGTCCGCCGCGAGCAGACCGGCGTACGGCAGCACGTCCACCGGAGACCGTTCGGGCGGCGCCGGCGCCGGCGCCGGTGGATCCGGATCGGCGTCCGCGGCGGGCCAGGCGCGGTCGCGCCGCCGGCCCACGCCGAGCACGAGCCCGTTCACCACGTCGGCGAACGTCTCGTCGCTCATACCGGCTGGCCCACCATGCGCCCGGCCGCGCCCTGCAACTGGGCGCGCAGCTCCGGGGTGAGGATCTGCCCGACGCGGTCCACCAGCAGGGTCATCTCGTAGGCCACCTGGCCGATGTCGCAGACCGGCGCGGCCAGCACGGCCAGGCACGACCCGTCGCTGATGGCCATCAGCAGCATGATGCCCCGCTCCATCTCGACGATGGTCTCCTTGACGCTTCCGGCCTCGAAGCAGCGGGCCGCGCCCTGGGTGAGGCTGACGCAGCCGGAGGCGACCGCGGCGAGCTGGTCCGCGCGGTCCAGCGGAAGCCGGGACGACGCGGTGAGCAGCAAGCCGTCGGCGGAGACCACCACGGCGTGCGCGACCCCCGGGACGCGCGCGGCGAAATCGTTGACCAGCCACCCGAACTGGCTGGGTTGAGCCTGCGAGGTCATTCACTCTCCTGTTCCTGCATGGGTTCCTGGGCGGTACCGGCGGCAAGGTCGTCACCGAGCACCCGGGCCCGCTCGGCCAGCTCGGCGAGGCTGCGGCGGCCCCGGTGCAGGCCGCGCTGGAAGTTGCCGAGCCGGCCGCGCAGCTCCACCGCCCGGTCCCCGGGCAGGTTGCCGCCGTCGCCGCCGACCGGTTGGGTCGGTCCGCGCGGGGCCCGCCGGGGCAGCCCGCCGCCCGGCACCGCCGGGTCCG
Source organism: Actinophytocola sp. (assembly GCF_036002505.1). Lineage (GTDB taxonomy): Bacteria > Actinomycetota > Actinomycetes > Mycobacteriales > Pseudonocardiaceae > DASYTH01. The sequence goes on from NZ_DASYTH010000306.1 coordinate 3,033, forward strand.
CGGCGAACCGCCAGCCCGCACCGGACAGGTCGAGCGTCGGCGGCCCGCCCTCTGCCCCGGCGTCGTCGGCCACCAGACGCTCGTCCCGGGCCTTGGTGACGCCTTGCTGGTACTGGGAAAGCCGCTCGCGCAGCTCGTCGGCGTCCCGCCCGGACACGGCCGGATCCGGATCCGGGGTTTCGACACTGCCCGGCACCAGGTTCTGCCGGGGGTTGCGCCGGGGCAGCCCGCCGTCCGTGAACGTGTCCGGCTGGGACTCCGAAACCGCTTGCGCGGCAAGGAAACCGGCGTCCGCGGCGAACTGCCAGGGGTCCTGCGGGGTGGACTCCTCGCCGGCGGCCCGGTCGGTGATCGCCCGGAACCAGGCGGAGAGCATCTCGTCGAAGATCGGCGTGGTCTCCTCGAGCGACGCGTTCCCGCCGGCGCCGTCCCACCAGCCGCTGTCGTCGGGCAGGAACAGGCTCCCGGTGGACGGTGCCGGCGGGCCGGACATGGCCAGGTCGACCGGGCCGGCCGCGGTGTCCACGGGCTTGACGAACCGGCTCGAGCCGGGCGAACGGCGCGGCAACGGCGTGTGTTCCGCATCGGCCGCGCCGTCCGCCGGCCGGGCGGGCGACTCCGGTGGCCCCGCCGCGGCAGGAGGGCCGTCCGGGGCCTCCCGCTCCGCGGCCGCACCGGGCGGCTCCGCCGGCTCCTCCTCGCCCGCCAACCGCCGCGCGATGTCCTGGGGCGTCCGGCGCGGCAGCGGGCTCGGCCGCACCCCGTTGACCGCTCCGTTCACGGCGCCGTTGGCGTGCCCGTTGGTATCCGAACGCGCCGGTTCCGGGGCCGGCGCCGGGGCGGTGACCAGATCCGCCGGCAGCGTCACGGTGGCCCGCACACCGGGAATCGTCTTCCCGCCGTGCAACGAGACCTCGACGCCGTGCCGGCCGGCCAGCCGGCCCACCACGAACAGGCCCATCCGGCGGGAGGTGGACACGTCCACGATGCGCGCGTCGGCCAGCTTGGCGTTCGCCGCGGCCAGCTCGGACTCGCTCATGCCGATGCCCTCGTCCAGGATGGCGATGGTCACCGAGGCGTCGTCGAACGAGTGGCTGGCGATCGTGACCTGGGTGCCGGGAGCGGAGAACGCGGTCGCGTTGTCCAGCAGCTCGGCCACCAGGCGGACCAGGTCGCCCACCGCGTAGCCGACGATCAGCACGTCCGGTGGCGGGAGCAGCACCACCCGCTGGTACTGCTCGATCTCCGAGACGGCCGCGCGCAGCAGGTCGGAGAGCGTGGCCGGGCGCTGGTTGCGCCGGCCGGGCTCACTGCCGGAGAGCACCATGAGGTTCTCGTTGTTGCGCCGCATCCGGGTGGCCAGGTGGTCGAGCTGGAAGAGCGTGGCGAGCTGCTCGGGGTCCTCCTCGTCGCGCTCCAGCCGTTCCAGCAGCTGCAGCTGCCGCTGCACCAGGCCCTGGCTGCGGCGGGAGAGGTTGACGAACACGTCGCCGAACCGGGCGCGCAGGCCGGCCTGCTCGGTGGCGAGTTTGAGGGCCTGCCGGTGCACCGCGTCGAACGCCCGGGCGACCTGGCCCACCTCGTCGGCCGAACGCACCGGCACCGGCTCGACCACCGGTTCGGTCAGTCCGGAGCCGTCCCGGATCCGCTCGACGGCCTCCGGCAGGCCGTGCTCGGCGACGTCCAGAGCGGTGTGCCGCAACAGGTTCAGCGAGCGGAGCAGGTGGCGGCCGACCACGAACATCACGGCCGCGGCGACGACGAGGGCGACCAGCAGGAGCACCGAGGCGAGCCCGGCGCCGTCGCTGGCCTCGTCCTGCAACGCGCGCGAGCGGTCCCGCAGCTGGGCGCCGAGCCGGTCGGCCAGCGCGTCGGCGCGGGTCGCCACGTCCTCGGAGGTCGCCGCCCAGTCGGCCGCGTTGATCACCGGAGGCCCGCTCGAGAGCACCTCCCAGACCAGCTTCTCCCGGGCCTGCACGGCGGGCCCGGTCACCATCGCGGCGAAGTCCTGCCGCTGCGCGGTGTTCGCGTCCACTCCGAACTCGGCAACCCGGTCGGCCAGCCGGGCCTGCGACGCGCGCAGCGCCGCGAGCTGCTCGTCGGCCAGCCCTCCGCGGGTGAGCCCGACGCCGACCAGCGCCTGCTGGTAGCGGATCTCCTCGCGGACCATCTCCAGGTCGTGCACCGCGACCGCGGTCCCGGCCAGCAGCGGGTCGATGACCTCCGCCCCCGCCGACCGCTCGAAGCTGAGCAGGGAGCCGATGATCGCGGTGTAGCCGGCGAGCGCGCCCGGCGCGTCGACCCGGCCGGCGGCCAGCTCCTCGCGCAACCGGGCGAGCTCGCCGAGGCGGTCGCCCACCCGGGCGTAGCGGGCGGAGGTGACCTCGTTGTGGAGCGTGGCCCGGCGGGCGGCGCGGAGGAACGCCTCGCGAGCGGAGTCCGTGCTCCGCTGCTCGCCGGCCACGGCGGTGGCGGGGGGTGGCTGGGTGGCGGCGAGTGCGGCGGTGGTGAGCGTGCGTTCCCGCTGCAGGGCGTTGACCAGGGAGCGCAGCGCCTCGCCGGCGGTGATCAGGCGGTCCACCTGACGATACGCGTCGGCCCGCCGCACCTGGTCGCCGATCTGCATGGCGCCCAGCACGATCGCGAACACGACCGGGACCAGGGTGACCGCGGCCAGCTTCGCCGGAATGTTCCAGTCCCGCCAGTTCGACAGCAGCCTCAGCAATGAGGGTGCCGGCGCGGCTTCCTCGTTGAAATCGGACGGTATTTCCGCCCCTGAAACGCTGGGTCTAGCGGTCTCTGTCACGCGAAATCCTCCGCGGCGCGCATTGTTTGTTGCGTGATCGAGTTATCCGGGCAATGCCGCATCCCGTCCGAACGCGACTCTCCCCACAGCCGGCGCCCGTGGCGGCGAGAACCGAGCTTCGATCGTACCCAGCCCCCGTACCGATCATGAAAAGCATTAGCCGGGCCGGGCTGACCTGGGTCAATCGCCGGAAAAGCGGACGGGAAACGGTGCGGCGGGCCGGATGGGCCATCTTGAGATCATGATCGTTCTACTGTGAGTCTATTTGGTAACCCGCGCGGGGGATGCGTCTGACAGTCCAGGGCTGCCACATCCGGTGACCTCTCCTGGGCCATGCAACTTGCCTGACGCAAAGTTACGACAAATTCACTCCGACGTGTGAATGTCGTGCCCGGCCCCACGATTTCGCCGAATCCGTGACTACCATGGCCCGCACTGGACAGGCATAGTCCCCGATCCCTGTACCGAAATGAAGTGAAATGAAATGACCGACGTGGCTCAGTCCCCGGCAACCCGTTCATCCGCGCCGAGCGCAGCGGCCTTCGGCGGAATAACCGGGACACCCCCTGAAGTGCGGGAAATGGCCCGGCCGGACTTCTCGGCCATCCACGGCAGCGCGGAGTTCGCCGAGCTGCGGCGCCGGTTCCGCGCGTTCGTGTTCCCGGTGAGCGTGCTGTTCTTCGTCTGGTATCTCGGCTACGTGCTGCTCGCCGCGTACGCCCGCGGGTTCATGAGCCACCGGCTGGCCGGCGCGGTGAACGTGGGGCTCGTGCTGGGCCTGCTCCAGTTCGCGTCCACCATCGCGATCACCAACGCCTACCTGCGCTACGCCCGCTCCCGGCTCGACCCGCAGGTCGCCCTCATCAGGGCCAGAGCGGGGGTCAAGTGAGCATGGCCAGCCCGGTGGGCAGCCCCGCCCTCAACACCACGATCTTCGCCGCGTTCGTGGTGATCACCCTGTACGTGGTGTACCGGGTCGGCAACCGCAACTCCTCCACCAGCGACTACTACGCCGCGGGCGGCACGTTCACCGGCCCGCAGAACGGCATCGCGATCACCGGCGACTACCTGTCCGCCGCCTCGTTCCTCGGCATCGCCGGCGCCATCGCGGTGCACGGCTACGACGGCTTCCTCTACTCGATCGGCTTCCTGGTGGCCTGGCTGGTCGCCCTGCTGCTCGTCGCCGAGCTGGTCCGGAACACCGGCCGCTTCACCATGGGCGACGTGCTGGCCTACCGGATGCGGCAGCGGCCGGTGCGGGCCGCGGCGGCCACCTCGACGCTGGTCATCTCGTTCTTCTACATGCTGGCGCAGATGGCCGGCGCGGGCGGCGTGGTGGCGCTGCTGCTCGGCGTGCACGGCAAGGGCGGCCAGGCCGTCGTGATCACCGTCGTCGGACTGGTAATGATCTTCTACGTGCTGGTCGGCGGCATGCGCGGCACCACCTGGGTGCAGATCATCAAGGCCAGCATCCTGGTCACCTGCGCGGTGCTGATGACCGTGTTCCTGCTCGGCAAGTTCGGCTTCGACATCTCCGCCCTGCTCGACGAGGCGGCCGGCAACAACGCCAACGGCGACCGGCTGCTCGATCCGGGCGGGCAGTACGGCCGCACGCCGATCAGCAAGCTCGACTTCATTTCCCTGTCCCTGGCGCTGATCCTCGGCGCGGCCGGGCTGCCGCACGTGCTGATGCGCTTCTACACCGTGCCCAACGCCACCGAGGCGCGCCGCTCTGTGGTCTGGGCGGTGGCCGCGATGTCGATCTTCTACGCGGCCACGCTGGTCATCGGCTACGGCTCGGCCGCGCTCGTCGGCTCCGAGACGATCCTGGCCTCCGGCGGGCGGGAGAACTCCGCGGCGCCGCTGCTGGCCTACCAGATCGGCGGCCCGTTGCTGCTCGGCATCGTGGCCGCGGTGGCGTTCGCCACGATCCTGGCCGTGGTGGCCGGGCTGACCATCACCGCCTCCGCCTCGTTCGCGCACGACGTGTACGCCAGCATCTTCCGGCGCGGGCGCACCGACCCGGCCGACGAGGTGCGGGTGGCCCGGCGCACCGCGGTGATCATCGGCGGGCTGGCCATCGCCGGCGGCATCCTGGCCAACGGCCAGAACGTGGCGTTCCTGGTGGCCCTGGCGTTCGCGTTCGCCGCCTCGGCCAACCTGTCCACGCTGCTGTACTCGCTGTTCTGGAAGCGGTTCAGCACCAGCGGGACGCTGTGGGGCATGTACGGCGGGCTCGGCTCCTGCCTGGTGCTGGTGCTGCTCTCACCGGTGGTGTCCGGGGCGCCGACCTCGATCGTGCACAACGTGGACTTCCACCTGTTCCCGCTGTCCAACCCGGGCATCGTGTCGATCCCGGTCTCCTTCCTGTGCGGCTACCTCGGCACCGTGCTGAACCGCCGCGACCGGGCCGACCCCGCACGGGCGGCGGAGATGGAGGTGCGGTCCCTCACCGGCATCGGCGCCTAGGACTTCGAAACCGTGTTGGCCTCTCACGTCGCCGTGTTGGCGCACCACGGTGCTGTGTTGGCCGCTGGCGGCGGTGTAATGGCCGGTGACGACGACGGCGGACACCGCGGACGGCGACACCGAGGCACACCCGGCCAACACGGCCACGTCACCAGCCAACACAGCGACGCCACGGGCCAACATGGCAGCGCCAGAAGCCAACACGCCGGCTAACCACATACCCTGCGGACGTGGAGACTCCGTACCTGCTACTGGACCTCGACCGGGCGCGCGCGAACTACCTCGCGGTCCGCGCGGCTCTACCCGAGGCCACGGTGTACTACGCGGTCAAGGCCAACCCGGCGACCGAGATCATCCGCCTGCTGGCCGAGCTCGGCGCCGGGTTCGACGTGGCGAGCCCCGGCGAGGTCGAGCTGTGCCTCGCCCAGGGTGCGGCGCCCGAGCGGCTGTCCTACGGGAACACCATCAAGAAGGCCGACGACATCGCGCACGCGTACCGGTCGGGCGTGCGGCGGTTCAGCTTCGACACCGAGGACGACCTGGCGAGCATCGCCCGGCTCGCCCCCGGTTCGGTGGCGTCCTGCCGGTTCCTGGTCGACGCCCCGGCCTCGCGGACCCCGTTCGGGCGCAAGTTCGGCTGCGCGCCCGGGGACGCGGCGACCCTGCTGGAGCGGGCGGCCACCGCGGGTTTGCGGCCGGCGCTGTGCTTCCACGTCGGCTCGCAGCAACTGTCCCCGGATGCCTGGGCAGCCGGCATCGCACAGGCGGCGTCCATTGCGAACTCGTTGGCGCGGGGTGGAATTCGGCTCGAGTCGGTGAACCTCGGCGGCGGTTTCCCGGTCGGGTACCGGGATCCGGTGCCGTCGCTCGGTGAGTGCGCGGCGGCCATCCGAGCCGCGGTCTCGCGCCATTTCGGCCCCACCGCGCCGCCGCTGGCCGTGGAGCCGGGGCGGGTGATCGTGGCCACCGCCGGCACGATCCACGCCGAGGTCGTGTCGGCGGCGCGCCGCGAGCGGCGCTGGGTGTACCTGGATGTGGGGCGGTACAACGGGTTGGCCGAAACCGAGAACGAGTACATCGGCTACCGGCTGACCACCGAGCTTCCGTCCACTCCGGACGGCCCAGTGGTCGTGGCGGGTCCGACCTGCGACGGGGACGACGTGCTCTACCATCGCACGCCGTACCGCCTGCCGCTGGCGCTGCGGGCCGGCGACCGGGTGGAGATCCACGACGCCGGCGCGTACACGGCGAGCTACTCCTCCGTGGCGTTCAACGGAATCCCTCCGCTGCCAACGTACTTCGCCGGCGCCACGGTGGGTTCGTTCGCCGGGCGGCACGTTCTGGCGGAGCTGCACGGAGTCGACGCCGCCCTGCTCGACGACGTGGACTTCCTGAGCCAGAGCCTGGAACGCGCGCTCAAGGAGGCCGGCGCCACGGTCTGCGAGGTCGTCTCCAAGCGTTTCGAACCGCAGGGCGCCACCGTGCTCGCGCTCCTCGCCGAGTCGCACGCGTCCGTCCACACCTACCCGGAGCGCGGCTCGCTGTTCGTCGACGTGTTCACCTGCGGCCGGCGCGCCGACCCGGCCGAGGCCGTCCGCCTGCTCAGCGAGACCCTCGGCGCCACGTCCGTCCGGACTCAGACCGTCCACAGGGGACAGTCATGAACCGGATCGTCGAGCCCCTGGCGCCCGGCCTGTCCCGGGTCTGGGAGCTGTCCGACGTGCTCGTCGACCGGCACACCGCGTACCAGCACCTGGTGATCGCCCACACCACCCAGGGCGTCACGCTGTTCTGCGACGACGACCGGCAGAGCACCGAGGCCACCCAGCTCGTCTACCACGAGGCCCTGCTCGTCCCGGCCATGCTGCTCACCGAACGCCTGGACCGCGTCCTGATCATCGGCTCCAGCGAGGGCGTGCTCAGCCAGCTCGCCGTCGCGGCCGGCGCCTCGCACGTGGACCACGTGGACATCGACCGCGAAGCCGTCGAGCTCTGCGCCGCGCACCTCCCCTACGGCTACACCCCCACCGATCTCACCACCGGGGGTCCGATCCACGTCCGCTACCGCGACGGGCTCTCCTTCGCCGCCGAGACACCCGACCGCTACGACCTCGTGGTGATCGACCTCCCCGACGAGCACCCCGGCCCGGCCCAGCACAACCGTCTCTACGAAGCCGAGTTCCTCACCCGCTGCCGGGAGATCCTGACCCCCGGCGGCGTCGTCGCCACCCAGGCCGGCTGCCCCACCCTCTGGCGCAACCACACCCTTCGCCGGTCGTGGCAGCGCTTCCACCAGGTGTTCGGCACCGTCGCCTACTACGGCTCCGACGAACACGAGTGGGCGTTCCTCTTCGGACTCGCCGGCGAGCTCGACGACGCGGCCGGGCACCTGATCAAACGGTTGCCGGAACTGCCCTACCGCCCGGTGTCCCTCGACGCCGACGCCTTACGCGGCAACACCATCGCGCCCCACTCGGTGCGCGTGGATCATCCGACCGGCGGGTGAGCGTTGCGCAGCAGCTCCTGGAAGTGGGCCGGGAACCAGGTGCCGGCCGCCGGCGCATTCGGCAGGGCGCCGGAGGGGTCGGGCGAGGCGTCCGGCAGGCCGGTGTACGTCGGGTCGCACATCCGGTTGAACCGCTCGCCGGGCGTCGGCACGCTGGCGCCGTCGGACACGCCGGGCGGCTTCATCCACACGTAGGCGTCGATGCCCGGTGCCGGCGCGGCGGCCGGGCGCTCGCCGAGCCCGGAGCCGGTCTGGTTGCACCAGTTGATGACCCGGAGCCGGCCGTCGATGCGGCCACCCTCCACGTAGGTTTCCACGGTGGTCTCCGGCCCGGGGCCGGTCGGCCGGTCCGGACCGCCCCACCCGTTGCGCGAGGTGTCGATCAGCACGCCGGTGCCCGCGTCGAATCCGGCGGCGACCAGTTCCCGCCGGAATGTGTCCACATAGGACAGCTCGTCGACGAAGGGGTTCCAGTCCACCCATTTCGTCAGCAGGATCGGCGTTCCGTTGATGACGTCCTTGACGATGAACGTCTCGTCCAGCACCGAGAAGTTGGCCGTGTTGGCGATGAAGCCGTGCACGTTGGCCGGCGTGCTGCCGGCGGAGTTCGCGGCCTGGGCGTACAGCCGCGCGGCCGGCTGGCGGTTGGTTGTCCAGCCGAGCACGCCGTGGTGGCTGATGTCGAGATAGTTGTAGACAGTGGGAATCGCACCCAGCCGGGCCAGCGCGTACCCGACGCCGTCGAGGTAGGTGCCGGCCGCCTTGACCGTGTCACACGTCGGGGTGGCAAAGGCACGCGGGCTGACGCTGGTGATCATGAACGGCAGCGAGTTGTACTCGATGACCGCGACGATGCGCAGGCGCGCATAGGCCGGGTCGGCGAGGATCCGGGCGATGGGATCGACGAAGTCCCGCCGGTAGCGGGCCAGCTCGCCGGGCGCCAGCTCGCCGTTGGTCGACAGCCAGCCGCAGTCCCGGCCCGGCAGGTCGTAGAGGACGAGCTGGACCAGGTTGGCGCCCTGGCGGAGCGCCTCGTCGAGGTGACCGCGCAGGCCGCGCTTTCCGTTGGCACCGCCGATCGAGGCGATGCTGTCCAGCCACACGCCGGTCGGCTGCCCGGCGACGGCACCACCGCCCGGCTCACCGGCGGCGAGCGCGGACCACTCGGGGTTCACGTACACCCGGGCGCCGGCATAGGGGTTGTCGAGCCGCTGCGGTCCGGCAGCGGCATCGGCCGGAACGGCGGCCAGACCGGCCGCGAAAGTGAGCGCGGCCAGTACGGCCAGCGCGCGATGACAGGGGGACAACGGTGGCCTCCGAAGCAAAGCAGGGTGCCACCAGCCAAACAATGAACCGGTTAAGCGTCAAGCCGGGCTACATCCAGGGCCCGAGTTTGAGGTCCGTGGGAAGGTCGGCACGGCCGGTGAGCCAGGCGAGCAGGCGGCGGGTGTCGGTGGGGGTGAGGCGGCCGGAGAGGCGCTTCAGCGTGTGGGCGAGCTCCCAGTCGACGTACGCGTCGAGCCAGTCGGTGGGTTGGTAGCTGAGCTCGAGGTCGACATGGTGGACCTCGACCTCGCGGAGGCGGCGCAGCGGGCTGGCCGGAATGGGGAACTTGTCGCCGCCGAGGAAGTGCGGGTTGGGCCAGCCGGCTTCGGCGCAGCGCGCCCAGGTGGCCTCGAGGCGGCGGGCGGACTCCTCGACATCGGCCCGGAGCTCGGTGGCCGGGCGGCCGGCGCCCGCCTCGATGCCGGCGTCGCGTTCCGCCGAGCCACCGGCGTAGCGCGGCAGGTCCTCGCCGCGCAGAGCGCCTTCGAGACGGCGGGCGTGGCCGTCGGCGTTGCGGGCGAGGTGGGTGAGGATGTGCCCGACGGTCCAGCCGGGAAGGGCGCTGGCGCGGCGGGCGGTGTCGTCGTCAACGGTGGCGACCGTGGTGAGCAGGCGTTCGTGGGCGGCCCGGCAGGCGGCGACGGCGACGGCGGGGTCGACGTCCGTCATAGGGCCGTGCCCTGCTCGACCCGGTGGGTCACCCGGCGCTCGGCGACGAACGACAGGAACGGGACCATGGCGGCGAGCAGCACCAGGATCGTGCCGCGCACCGACCACCGGGCCTTGAGCGCGAGGTCGACGGTGGCCAGGAAGTACACGATGTACAGGAAGCCGTGCACCGGTCCGACGATCTTCGTGTACTGGTGCTGGTCGAAGCCGTAGGCCAGGATCATGGCCGCGCACAGGGCGAGCAGGCCGACGCCGACGACGTAGGCCATCACCCGGAACCGGCCGAGCGCGCCGCGGATGCCGGGGGCGGACACGGCCCGGGCGGGGTTCTCCTCGTCGGAGATGACCGGCCGTTCGGTCATCGGGTCTCCTGATCTCGGGCGTTGAGCTGCGCCAGGTACCGGTTGTACTCGGCCAGCACGGGGTCGACATCGTCATCCTGCCGGGCGACCGGCCGCGGCGGCGGCCCGACCCCCCGCTCCGGCTCCGCCGGCGGCGCCCCGGCATGCTGCTGCCGGAGCGTGCGCATCCGCCAGAACAGGAACGCGGGGAACAACCCGAACAGCGGCCACTGCAGCACATACCCCAGGTTCTGCCACGTCCCGCTGGCCGACTCGTACCGCTGCCACTGCCACCACGCCAGCCCCAGACACACCACCAGCGACAGCACCGACACCCCCACGATCGCCAACCGGCGAGGAGTGATCAGGCCACCACGCATACCCGACGCTAACACTCCACTTTCCGTGGCGGTCAGGAGCTTCCTCCCCTGTGGAACGCTCAGGCGGCCGGCAAGATCAGGGACGCGACGGCGGTCGGCGCCGGGACCGGCGTGCCGTCCTCGCGGAGACCCTCCAGGTGCAGGGCGACGGCCTCCCGCATGAGCTGAACACACTCGTCGTAGTCGGCGGCCGCGGCCACGCAGCCCGGCAGGTCAGGACTCCACGCGCTGTGGCCACCAGCCTCATCACGCTCAACGACCACGACGTAGCCGGTCACTGTGACCTCTGTTCGATACCTGGATGATCTTTAGGATCCCGGCCACCTTGCACGGCATGCATCACCCTTGGTAGTTGACTGTGCGGGTCAAGCTACCAACGAGGTCCGACATCACTCACCTCGCCGCGGCGGCGCGGGCGTAGGAGTCGGCCAGGCCGAAGACTTTCTGGGCGTAGGGGGTGGAGTTGTTGTAGGAGAGGACGGCGGCCCACCAGCCTTGGGCCGTGGTGAGGTTGCGGTTGCCGGCGCAGAGGTAGCGGGCGGCGGCCAGTGCGGCGTCGTCGATCTGCTGGGGGTCGCCGCGGCCGTCGAGGTTGCCGTCGGAGACCCATTTTCGCCAGGTGGACGGGATGAACTGCAGGGGGCCGGCGGCGCGGTCCACGTCCGGGTCGCCGTCGAGGTCGCCGTGGTCGGTGTCGGGGATGGAGCGGACGCCGGCCGAGCCGTCCAGCGGGACACCGATGATCGGCTTGGACGGCCAGCCGTCGGCGCCGAGCACCGCGCCGCCGTACTGGCCGTGGTTGGACTCGACCCGGCCGATGCCGGCGAGCGTCGCCCAGGACACCCGGCACGCCGGGTCGGTGGACCGCAGCACCAGCTCGGCGTTGCCGTAGGCCTGCAGCGCGCGGGCCGGGACGCCGGTCGGCCCGGCGGTCCGCTCGGCCCAGGCACGCAGGGGGTCGGTGCCGGCAGCGGTCCCCTGCGGCAGGGAGGCCTCGGTGCCCGCGGGGATCACCGAGCCCGGCTGCACCGGGGCGGCCGCGACCTGCTCGGCCGGGATCTCCGGGGCGGCCGTGCTGGACGCCGGCGCGATCGCGTCGCGCAGCACCCAGACGCCGGCGCCGGCGGTGCCCAGCGCCAGCGCGACCAGGAGCAGCCGGCCGACCAGGCCCAACCCGCGCACGGCGGCGGCCTCAGGGGTGTCGGCCACGTGCCTCCCGCCTCGCTGCGCTGAATGGATGAACTACCAGCACAACGACGTGCGGCGGCCAGACGTTACGGACGGGTAGCTCAGCGCTGGCGCTGCAGCCGGGCCACGCACCAGGCCGGGGCGCTGCCGCGGCGCAGGTGGTCGAGCACGGTCAGCGGGCCGAGGCGGCGGCTGAGATCCGACGGGGACAGGCCGGCGGCGCGGTAGTCCAGGGCGCGCTGGTCGAGCGGGCTGATCCCGGCGTCCCACCACTCCGCGGCCTCGGCCAGACCACCGATCATCTGCCACCAGCTGGCCGCGGCGGCGAGCAGGTCGGGCGGCACGTCCGGCAGCCGTTTCCGCATGGCGGCAAGGAATCGCGGGTCGGTGGACTGCACCGGGGCCCACGAGGCCGAGCCGGTGCCGGGGCGCTGCCCAGGGATGCCCGGCTGCGGCACCGGCGCCTCCGCGAGCCACTCGGACGCGATCCGGTTGATCTCGTCGGACTCCGCGTCCCGCGCACGCTCCGCCGTCCACTGCCTTACCAGAGCATCGACCCCGGGGTCGTCGAGCATCCTGCCTCCTTGTTGGCTGGCTGGTCACGCCGAAGGGGCTGCTGCCGCAAGATGTTGGGGGAAACCGTATTGGGCCGGCGCCGAGATTGCTAGATCTGAATCGTCACGGAATCCACGATCTGGACACGCGGCGCGCGAATGCACCCGAACGGTCCATTGTGGATCTTGTAAACGACAGCCGTGATCACCCTTCGTATCAGGCGAAGATGCTCTTCATGAACGTGATGATCGCCTCCGCGCCGTCCCGGAGCCAGCGGAGGATGTCCTGCACGGCACCGCCGGCCTGGTTCGGTTGCGTGATGACGTAGAACAGCACGATTGCCGCGATGACAAGCGTCGCGACCTTCTTGACGTCCATCTGCCCTCTCCGTCCGCTGCCCCGCCGGTTCCCCCGACGTCCGGTTGAAGGTGCCCAAGCCTACGGTGCGTACACCTCCACGTACATCACCATACGGTTGTTGCTCTGCCGGCCCAAGGACGACACGCCGCGGACCTCGAGTCCGGGTCAAGTCCGATTCCCACTGTCCAGTTGGGCGTCAGCCGAATCGCGCCGTACCAACAATGGTCCCGTCCGGCGCCAGGATACGGACCTCGGCCGGATCCGTACCGGACACCGGCGCGGGGCCACCCCACTGGCCGGCTCCCTCGGTGACCGGGAAGGTACCGACGGTGAACACCTGGCCGTCGGTGAACCGAACCTGGCAGGACACGCTGCCGTAGTTCGGCAGCCCGGACAGCTCGACGTAGAGCCAGGACCGGGAGTCGCGGTAGGCGAACACCTCGCCGGCGACCGGACCCGAGGCCGACAGCGGCACCTTCACCAGGTCGTCGCCGTCGCGGTGCTGGAGGTCGCGCCCGTGCCAGCCGAGCCAGCCGGCCGCGCCGAGGGTGAGGGCCAGCAGCGCGGCAGCGAACGTGATCACCACGCGGCGCCGGTGCCGCCGGGGCGCGGACGCGGTGAGGCCCAGCCGGTCCATCACCCGCTGCTCGAAGCCGACCGGCGGCTCCACGCCGGGGACGAGCCCGACCAGCCGGTCGCCGAGCGCGGTCAGCTCGCTCAGGTAGCTCTCGCAGGCGGGGCATTCCTGCAGGTGGGCCATGACGGCGGCGCGGTCCCGGGCCGGCAGCACGCCCAGGGCCAGCTCCGCGCCGACCTCGCGGAGCCGCTCGCAACCCGGGTCAACCATGATCCACCCGGTTCGGCAGCAACTGGACCCGCAGCTTCCCCATGGCCGCGCGGATGCGGGTCTTGGCCGTCCCCAGCGGGATGCGCTCGACCTCGGCGATCTCCCGCGCGGTCAGCCCGTGGATGCCGGCCAGGACCAGCGCGCGGGCCTGCGCCTCGGGCAACGCCGCGAGCGCCCGGCGCAGCTCCGCAACGGCCTCCGCGGTGATGGCCAGCTGCTCGGGGCCGTCCCCGCCGGCGCCGAGCAGGTCCACCAGGTCGACCGGGTCCACCGGGGTCGGGCGGCGCACCCGGGCGGTGTCGACGGCGAGGTTGCGGGCGATGGTGGACAGCCACGTGCGCACCGAGCCGCGCCGCGGGTCGTACACCTGCGCGTGCCGCCAGACCCGCTCGAACGTCTGCTGCGCGACGTCTTCGGCGGCCCGGGCGTCGCCGAGCACGGCCAGCGCCACGCCGAACACCAGCCGCTGGAACCGCCGCACGAACGCGAGCGCCACCTCCGCGTCGCCGGCCGCGAGCCCGGCGAGCAGCGTCTCGTCCGGCAGCAGCTCGACCGGAATGCCGCGGTCCCGCACGACACTTGGTACGTCCGGCCGGTCCGGCTGGATTGCCCCACGGCTCCACGCCACCAGAACATTCTGCCGCCGCGGCGCAATCCCCGGCCGGCCGCGAGCCGTAGCTACTGCATCCGGACCAACCGGAGAAGCCGCCGTGAATGCCGCATGCGGGCAGTTGGGTGACTCGCAGGTGGCATTCACGGCCCTTACGCGATCACCCCTTCGGCCCGCAGGCGCTCGATCTCCGCGGGTTCCAGGCCCAGCTCGGTGAGCACCGCGGCGGTGTCCGCGCGGGGTTCGTGCGGGGCGGCCGGCGGGCCGGGCGGGGTGCGGTCGAACTTCGGCGCCGGCGCGGGCTGCGGCGCCCCGCCGACGTCCACGAAGGTGCGCCGGGCGACGTTGTGCGGGTGGTCGCGCGCCTCGACCGGGGTGAGCACCGGGGTGAGGCAGGCGTCGGTGCCCTCGGCGAGCTTCGCCCACTCGTCCCGGGTCCGGGTGCGCAGCACGGCGGCGACCTTCTCCCGCACCACCGGCCACTGTGCGGGATCGAGCCGGCCGGACACCTCTTCGGGATCCAGGCCGAGGAGCGTGACGAGATCGCCCCAGAAGCGCTCCTCGATGGCGCCGACCGCCACGTACTTCCCGTCCGCGGTCTCGTAGGTGTCGTAGAACGGCGCGCCGCCGTCGAGCATGTTCTCGCCGCGGCCCTTGCTCCACAGGCCGGTGTTCTTCAGCCCCTGCAGCGAGGCGGTGAGCAGCGCCGCACCGTCCACCATGGACGCGTCGACGACCTGGCCGCGGCCCGAGGTCTGCCGCTCCACCAGGGCGGCCAGGATGCCCATGGCGAGCAGCAGCCCGCCGCCGCCGAAGTCACCGAGCAGGTTCAGCGGCGGCACCGGCCGCTCCCCCTTGCGGCCGATGGGTTCCAGGGCGCCGGCCAGCCCGATGTAGTTGATGTCGTGACCCGCCGCCGCGGCCAGCGGGCCGTCCTGGCCCCAGCCGGTGATCCGGCCGTACACCAGGCGGGGGTTGACCGCGTGGCAGTCCGCCGGGCCGAGACCGAGCCGCTCGGTGACCCCCGGCCGGAACCCCTCGATCAGCACATCCGCCTGCGCCACAAGGCGAAGCGCGATCTCGCGGCCCTGCGGGGACTTCGTGTCCAGGCCGATCCAGCGGCGGGTGCGGGTGAGCGGGTCGTTCGGGAAGCTGATCACGTCGAACCCCGGCTTGGCGCGGTCGATGCGCACGACGTCCGCGCCGAGGTCGGCGAGCACGGTGGCGGCGAACGGCGCTGGCGCGAGCCCGACCAGCTCGACGACCTTCAACCCGGCGAGCGGTCCCATGCGGTTTCCCTTCCGTTGGGGAAGCAACGTGACGTTGCTTTCCCTCTTGGGAGCACGACGTGACGTTGCTTCCCTCAGAGCGTGCGGGAGATGATCTCTTTCATGATCTCGTTGGTGCCGCCGAAGATGCGCTGCACGCGAGCCGCCGTCCAGGCCCGGGAGATCGGGTACTCGGTCATGTAACCGTAGCCGCCGAACAGCTGCAGGCACTCGTCGGCGACCCGGGAGAGCCGGTCGGTGGTCCACCACTTGGCCATGGCCGCGCCGGTGACGTCCAGTTCGGACTTGAGGTGCCGCTCGACGCACTGGTCCAGGAAGGCTTTGGCGACGGCCACCTCGGTGGCGCACTCGGCGAGGGTGAACTTGGTGTTCTGGAAGGAGAAGATCTCCCGGCCGAACGCCGTGCGCTCCTTGGTGTAGCGGATGGTCTGCTCCACCGCGGCCGCCATGGCGGCCACCGCGGTCACCGCGATCAGCAGCCGCTCCTGCGGCAGCTGCTGCATGAGCTGGACGAAGCCCTGCCCCTCCTCGGCGCCGAGCAGGTTCTGCGTGGGCACCCGGACGTCGTCGAAGAACAGCTCGGCCGTGTCCTGGCCGTGCATGCCGATCTTGTCCAGCACCCGGCCGCGGCGGAACCCTTGCGCCCCTTCGGTTTCCACGATGATCAGGGACACGCCGCGCGCGGCCTCGTCGGGGTCGGTCTTGGCCACCACGATCACCAGGCCGGCCTGCGCGCCGTTGGTGATGAACGTCTTCGACCCGTTGATCACGTAGTCGGAGCCGTCCCTCAGCGCCCTGGTCTTGATGTTCTGCAGGTCGGATCCGGTGCCGGGCTCGGTCATCGCGATGGCGCCGACCAGCTCCCCGCTGGCGAGCCTGGGCAGCCAGCGGCGCTTCTGCTCCTCGGTGCCGTAGGCGTTGAAGTAGTGCGCGACGATCCCGCTGTGCACGGCGTTGCCCCAGGCGTCGTCGCCGGCGTAGGCCTGCTCCTCGAGCAGCACCGCCTCGTGCGCGAACGTGCCGCCGCCCCCGCCGTACTCCTCGGGGATGGACAGGCACAGCAGGCCGACCTCGCCGGCCTTGAGCCACAGCTCCCGGTCGACCTGCTTGGCCTGCGCCCAGCGCTCGTGGTGCGGCGCGAGCTCCTTCTGGCAGAAGCTGTGCGCCAGCTCGCGGAACGCGTCGAGGTCGGCATCCATCCACGAGGAGCGCTGGGTGATCGCCACGGGACCTCCTGAAGGGCAGAAAACAATCCGGATGGCATGTAAAGTCTCAGCCGAATGTACATGCGTGCAGACCTGCACGTAAAGGTGGAAGGTGCGCCATGAGACCTCACCGGACCCAGGCCGAACGTAGCGAGCACACCCGCGAGCTGCTGCTCGAGGCCACGATCGAGTGCCTGGTCGAGCTCGGCTACGCGCGCACCACGGTGCAGGAGATCTGCCTGCGCGCGGGCCTGTCCCGGGGCGCGCAGCAGCACCACTTCACCACCAAGGCCGAGCTGATGGCCAGCGCCCTGCAGCACCTTTTCGCCCGGTTGAGCCAGGAAGTACAGGCCGCCGCGGAGCGGCTGCCGCCCGGCCCCGGCCGGATCGCCGCCGGCATCGACCTGCTCTGGCAGGCCTACTCGGGCACCCTGTCCACCGCGGCCATGGAGCTCTGGGTCGCCGCCCGCACCGATCCCGAGCTGCGCGGGATCCTGCTTCCGGTCGACCGCGCCCTCGGCCACGCCACCCTGGAGCTCTACCGGCACGCCGCCGCCGAGACCGACGAGAAGGTCCTGGAGAAGGTCCTCCTGCTGACCGTCAACCTCACCCGCGGCCTGGCCCTCGACGCCATGCTCGGCGGCGACCCGGCCCGCCGCGCCGCGCTCCTCGACGAATGGAAGGCCATCGTCCTCGCGCACTACCAAGGCGCTGGATTGTGACGGTCGGCCCGGCCCTCGCACGGGCCGACCGCCACACCAAGAACAGAGGACCGCACACGCGGAAAGTGACGTTGCACTCGCAAAGAGTGTTCGATCAGCCCGATGGGGCGAATGGGCAGTTCGGTGTGTTGGCCCTTGACATCGTCATATTGGCCGCTCAGGTTGCCATGTTGGCTCGTGGCGTCGCTGTGTTGGCCGGGTGTGTGTCGGAGTTGCCCTCAGCGGTGTCCGGCGGTGTCGTCACCAGCCAACACACCGACGCCAGACGCCAACACAGCGACGTGGCACGCCAACACGGCGACCCTCGGCGATGATCCACAAGGCAGGTCCTAATCCGCCATCTGCCAGATGTCGTCGCTGCGGTAGTAGTCGGCGATCTCGTCGGCCATCATCCGGTCGGCGTCGCGCCAGGGGCTGACCGAGTCGAGGTCGTCGATGTCCACCCAGCAGGTCTCGTCATACGAGTACATGTTCGGCTTCGGCTCGCCGAGGTCGGTGTCGAAGGTGGCCTCGCTGGGCAACTGGCAGCGCCAGACGCGCAGGGTGGCCCCGTCGGCGCCGTCCTCGTCCTCGGACCGCCACGACTGCAGCGCCCGGTCACTGAGGATCCGGTCCACGCAGCGCAGCGACACGCCGAACTCGTGGGTGAACTCGCGCTGCAGCGCCTGGCCCTCGTCCTCGTCCTGGTGCACCTCGTCGCCGGGCAGCTCCCAGAACCCCGACACGGACTGCGGCCGGCACCGCTTCGCCACGAAGATCCGGTAGTTCCGGATGATGGCCGCACCGGCCACGACGACCTCGGTCATGTCCTCAGTACCTCAGCCCGCCGCGGCCCGGGCGAGTGGTCGGCAGGAAGCCAGTGGGGCGAACTTCGCTACCTGATCGGGCAGCTGTGATCATCAGGCACAATGCCGCGGTGACCACGCCCCCTGGCGGCTACCCGGCACCCCAGCCGCAGTACGCCCAGCACCCGCCGCAGTACCTGCCCCCGCAGCCCTACCCGCGGCAGCCGGCGCCGCCGCGCGCCACCCGCTGGGTGCCGGGGCTGCTCGCCGCGTTCCTGTTCCTGATCGCCGCGGTCGCCGCGGTCTGGGGCAGCTTCGAGAAGCTGCAGAACTTCCGCTCCGAGCGGCCCGGCCGGGACGCCGCCACCTACCTGTTGACCTGGTGGAAGCTCGACCAGGTCAACATGCGCCCGGACGAGGGCACGCTGCCGCCCTACGGCGCGCTGCCCGCGGCGGCCGCCGGGCTGCTGGTGATCGCCGCGGTGCTGGCGCTGACCGCGTTCGGCAGCGGCAGGTCCGGGGCGGTGAGCGCGGCCCGGGTGAGCGCGGCGCTGGGGTCGGGGCTGCTCGCCGGGGCCACCGCGGTCGCGCTGCTGGACGGGCTGCACGCGCTGTCCCAGGTGAACGCGCAGGAGGCGGAGCCGCAAGAGACGATCACGTTCGAGTTGGGGTTGGGTGTGTGGCTGCCCGGCGGCGCGGTCGTGGTCGCGCTCGTCGGGTTGATCCTGGCGCTGACCCGGCCGAAGGCGGCGCGGGTCGAACCGGCCACGCCGCCGATGGGCTTCATGGCGCCCCGCGGCCCGTCGCCGTTCCAACCCGGCCCGGCGGCGCAACCCCAACCGCAGGCGTACCCGCCGGCCTACCAGCAACCGGCCGGGCAGCAGCCGGCCGAACCGGTACAGCAGGGTGACGAAGGGGAACGCCCGGCAAATTAACGCTGGGCGAACGCCACTTACTGAGAGATGATCCATGACGTGTCCGGCCAGGCGGGGGCGCGGCGGCTACCCGTCTCGCTTCTCTTGCTCACGCTTGCCCTCCTCGGGGTGGCCGCGTGGTGCTTCGCGTCGCGCGCGACGAGCCCGTCCGACGGCATCACGGTCAGCGTCGGCGACAGTCCGATCTCGACCGGCGGCGTCGTCGTGGTGTCCGTCCGGGACGCTTCCGGACCGATTCAGCCCGGCGACCGGATCATCTCGATCAACGGGATCTCGCTCGGCGACCGGGTGAACAGCCTCCCCGGCGGCCTGCCCGTCTCCGCCGGGGACACGCTCACCTACGAGCTGCGCCGGGGCGACGCGCGGATCTTCGCCGACGTGCCGCTGCGGCCGTACCCGATGCTGGCGGGCCTGCTCGACGGCTGGCCGACGCTGCTCGTCAACGCCCTGCTGCTGCTCACCTCGGTGGCGGTTTTCCTTGCCCGGCCACGGGATCCGGCCACGAACGCGGCGCTCATCGCGTCCACCATCGGCTTGGTGACCACCGCCGGCGCCACCTACTTCTCGCTCGAGGCGCTGGACCTGGTGGCGGGCAACCAGTTCTGGCGCTGGTTCACCGGGGAGGCGGCGTTCGCCCTGCTGTGGGGCGGGATGCTGCACTTCGCGCTGGCGTTCCCGGCGGTGGTCTACGCGCGCCGGTACTGGAAGCTGATGGTGCTCGGCTACCTCGGCCCGGCGCTGCTCTACGGCGTCTCCGCGGCCGTCGTCGTGTTGCTGCTGGGCGATCCGTACCAGCGCTTCGCCGTGCTCGGCTCCCCCGCGCTGCCGGCGCTGTTCGTCTACCCGCTGCTGGTGCTCGGCATCCTCGTGCACAAATACCTGACCTGCCACGACGACCTGACGCGGCGGCCGCTGCGCTGGCTGGCGCTCGCGCTCGGCGGCGGGGCCGCGGTGTACTTCGCCGTCTGGGTGGTGCCGGTCGTCCTGCACGGGCGGGCGCTGCTCCCGGACCGGTACCAGACCCTGGCGTTCGTGGCCGTGCCGGTCGCCGTGGTGGCCGCGGTGCTGCGGCACCAGGCGCTCAACATCGAGGTGGTGGTCAGCCGCTCACTGGCCTACGGGGCGCTCAGCGCCGGCGTGATCGGGCTCTACATCGGACTGGTCAGCGCGCTGTCCCTGGTGTTCCCACCGATCGACTCGCTGTGGAAGCAGGCGGCGGCCGCGGCCACGGTGGCCGTGCTGGTACAGCCGCTGCGCAGCCGGCTGCAGACCCTGATCAACAAGCGGCTGTTCGGGGACCGCGACGACCCGTACCGCGTGGTGTCCACTTTGGCCTCCCGGCTGGAGGCCACGCACACGCCGGGCGCGATGCTGCCGGCCATCGTGGAGACCGTCGCGGCGGCGCTGCGGCTGCCGTACGTGGCGATCGAGATCCAGGCCCGCGGGCGCAGCGAGACCGCGGCCTGCACCGGCGTGCTGCCCTCCGGCGATCCGCACCGGCTGCCGCTGACGTTCCAGGGCGAACGGGTCGGCTACCTCATCATCGCGCCGCGCACCGCGCGGGACACGCTCAAGCGGCGGGACCGGATCGCGCTCGCCGAGGTGGCCCGGCACGCCGGCGCCGCCGTCTACACCGCACGCCTGACCCGGGACCTGCGCCGCAGCCGGGACCGGTTGGTGCGGGCCCGGGAGAAGGAGCGCCGCCGCATCCTGCACGAGCTGCACGACGGGGTGGGCCCGACGCTCGCCGCGGTGGCGCTGGGCATCGACGCCAGCCAGCGCAGCGTCGGCAACGACACCGCGACCGGGGTGCTGCTCGGCCGGCTGCGCGACGAGCTGCAGGCGGCCATCGTGGAGATCCGCCGGCTGGCGCACGGGTTGCGGCCGCCGGTACTGGACCGGATCGGGCTCATCCCGGCCATCCGCGAGTACGCCGGCGCCGTGGCCAGCCGGACCGCGCACTCGGACGGCTCCGATGACGGCGTCACGATCATCCTCGAGGTGCCGACAGTCCTTCCGAAGCTGCCCGCGTCGGTGGACGTGGCCGCGTACCGGATCATCTGCGAGGCGCTGACCAACGTCACCCGGCACGCCATGGCGCGGTCCTGCGCCGTACGGTTGTGGGTGGACGATGATCTCCACATCGAGGTGGTCGACGACGGGGTCGGGATAGGACAGTCCGAGCTGACCGGCGGCGGGGTCGGCCTGTCGTCGATGCGCGAGCGGGCGGCCGAGCTCGGCGGCGACTGCCTGGTGGAAGCCGACCGGGAGGGCGGGACGCGGGTGTTCGCCACCCTGCCGCTGCCGAAAGAGGGAGCCTGAGGATGCAGCCCGATCCACAGCGGCCGGTGCGCGTGCTCGTGGTCGACGACCATCCGCTGTTCCGCTATGGACTGTGCACCGTGCTCGCCGCCGAGCCGACCGTGGAGGTCGTGGGCGAAGCCGCCACCGGCCGGGACGCGGTCAGCGCGGCCAAGGCCTACCGCCCGGACGTGGTGGTGATGGACCTGCACCTGCCCGACATCGACGGCATCGAAGCGACCCGGGAGATCGTCGGCGACCGCCCGACCGTCGGCGTGGTGGTGTTGACCATGTTCAACGACAGCGAGTCGGTGTTCGCGGCCATGCGCGCCGGAGCCCGCGGGTACCTGCTGAAGGGCTCCGGCCAGGAGGAGATCATCCGGGCGGTGCACGCCGTCGGCCGCGGCGAGGCGATCTTCGGCCCGGACATCGCGACCCGGGTGCTGGGCTACTTCAACAGCGCACCCGTGGCGTCCGACCCGGTGTTCCCCGAGCTGACGTCCCGGGAGCGGGAGGTGCTCGCCCTGATCGCCGACGGCCGCAGCAACGCCGCGATCGCCTCCAGCCTGTCCCTGTCGCCGAAGACCGTGCGCAACCACGTGTCCAGCATCTTCACGAAACTGCACGTCGCAGACCGGGCCCAGGCCATCGTCCGGGCCCGCAAGGCCGGCCTCGGCGAGACCCCGCCGGACGGCCGCGGCTAGCCGTGTCCAGGTCCTGGCCAGGTCCTGCCCGGTCGGGCAACAACGGGACATCGGTCCCATGTGCCCGGGACGCCCGTTAGGGCAACCTTCGTGGTGCACAGTCGGGCGCGTGCTGGGCGTAGGCGGTCGGGGCCGACGTAGCGTGCAGACGGAAGCGGGGAAGCTGAAGATGTTGGAACAGAGCCGGACGCCGGTCGTGGTCAGAGCGACCGATCCCATCCTGCAAAATGGTGTCCACATGGCACTGCGCACCCGGCCAGAGGTATGGCTGGTCGACGAAGACGCCGCCACACCGGACGCTGTGGCCCTGGTTGTGACCGACCGTTTCGACGACCGGGCCAGCCAGCTGCTGCGGACGCTGCAATGCCGTGGTTTCACTCGTGTCGTGCTGGTGGCGGGTGAGCTGGAGGACACCGAGATCCTGACCGCGGTCGAGGGTGGAGTGTGTGCGGTCGCGCGCCGGGCGGACACGACGCCGGATGTTCTCGTCCGGTTGATCAAAGCGGCGTCGGCGGGGGAAGGTGCGCTGCCGCCGGATCTGTTGGGGCGGTTGCTGAACCGGGTGTCTCGGTTGCAGCGTCATGTGCTGGAACCGCGGGGGTTGCACCTGGCGGGGATCACCAATCGGGAGACCGAGGTTCTGCGGTTGGTAGCGTCGGGGTTGTCGACGAAGGAGATCGCGGACAAACTGTGCTATTCGCAGCGGACGGTGAAGAGCATTTTGCACGACGTGACGAATCGGTTCCAGCTGCGGAATCGGTCACATGCGGTGGCGTATGCTTTGCGTGAGGGATTGATCTGAGGTTCGACGGATGTGGTGCTGGCCAAGGTGCACCACTTCGGGGTTTGGTCCGGGGGCGGCGCGCATTGTGCGGGGTCGCCCCTCCGGCCTCAAGGGCGCTTCGCGTCGCTCCTTCGTCGCGATCGCCGCGCCAGTGTGGTTAGGGTGCGCTACGGAAAGGGGTTGGCGCGGCGACCCTTGACCCCGGAGCCTCTGCGACCCCTGGGGCCGCGCACAGCGCGGGCAGGGCGGACGCCCTGCCCCCCACCCGCGCACCGCCCCCGAACCCCGACAAGCCGTGGTGAAGCGTTCACCCGAAAGAGCAAAACCAATGACCGGAAATGTCGGTGTGTCCCCGGTAGAATAGAGGTATGCGGAAAGCGCTCGATCTCGACACATTGAGCGGCGGGAAACATCTCGCCGCGCTCAAGGAGATCGCCCTCCGCATGCGCCGCGACTACGCATTGATGTTGGATACGGTCGCCGAATTGGAACACGCACAGACCGCGCAATTCGCCGGCTATTCCGCCCTACCCGTGCTGCTGGCCGAGGTTTTGCACATCGCCCGCGGCGACGCCACCCGCATGGTCTCCCAATCCGAACTGGTGGCCGAGACAGTCACGCCGATCGGCTACACCGCACCCGCCAAACTCCCCCAAGTCCGCGAAGCCCTGCATGAGGGTGCGCTCGACCCCAAACACGTCGACGCCATCGCCAAAGTCGTCGCGCAAGTCCCGAACTGGGCCAGCTACGAACACCGCGACCTGGTGGAGACCACGCTGACCGACACCGCCCGCGTCTGCGCTCCGCGGGTGGTGGCCGAGCACGGCCAGGTGTTGCTGACCCACATCAACCAAGACCCCGCCAACCCCAAACTGGAAGACGAGCAGGCCGAGCCGAAGAACACCTTCAGCTACGCGCGGACCCGCAACGGCGGGGTCAAATACCGCGGCCAGATGGACGCCGAAACCGCCGACGAACTCGAAGCGATGTTCGGGCCGCTCGCCAAGCCACAGAAGCAACCCGACGGCTCACCCGACCCCCGCTCGCTGCCCGAACGGCACGGCGACGCGATCTCTGACATCATCCACCTGGCCGCCAAGTCGGATGGGCTGCCCAAGCAGGGCGGGCAGAAGCCGCACCTCAACGTGCACCTCAACCTCAACGTGCTCACCGACGCCGTCGGCACCGCCACCCTGGACAGCGGCACCCCCCTGTGCCCCTCCGCCGCCCGACGCCTGAGCTGCGACGCCGACCTCATCCCCATCGTGCTCAACAGCGACTCCGTCCCCCTCGACGTCGGCCGCACCCGCAGACTGGTCAAACCCGCCCAACGCAAAGCCCTCATCGCCCGCGACAAAGGGTGTACGTATCCCGGCTGCACCCTGGCCGCCCGCTGGTGCGATGCGCACCACGCGCGGCACTGGGCGGACGGCGGGAAAACCGACCTGGCCAACATGGCGCTGCTCTGCCGCCGACACCACCGAATCTTGCA
>NZ_DASYTH010000307.1:0-6316 GCF_036002505.1 Actinophytocola sp.
GAATGCGCAGACCGACGCCACGATCCTGATCGTCACGCACAACATCAACGTGGCCCGGACCGTGCCGGACAACCTGGGCATGCTCTACCGCCGCGAGCTGGTCATGTTCGGCCCGCGCGAGGTGCTGCTGACCAGCGACGAGCCGGCGGTGCGGCAGTTCCTGAACGGGCAGCGGCACGGTCCGATCGGCATGTCCGAGGAGAAGGATCAGGCGACGCTGGCGGCGGAGGGTGCGTTCTCGTGGACGCCCAGTGCGGCGATTGTGCCGCAGCTGCAATCGAGTCCGGGGCTGCCGGAGCGAAGAGCGGTGCGGCGGCACCGGGAGCGGCTCGTCGGGGTGGTCCGATGAGCATGCCGGGTGTGGCGGCGGTGCGGGAGACCGGACGGCTCTACGCGTTGGGGCTGGACGTGATCCGGTGCTCGGTGAAGCGGCCGTTCCAGTTCCGGGAGTTCGTGCAGCAGTTCTGGTTCATCGCCAGCGTTTCCTTGCTGCCGGCGGCGCTGGTGTCGATCCCGTTCGGCGCGGTGATCGCGTTGCACCTGGGGTCGCTGACCACGCAGATCGGCGCGCAGTCGTTCACCGGCGCGGCGAGCGTGCTGGCGATCATCCAGCAGGCGAGCCCGGTGGTGACCGCGTTGCTGATCGCCGGGGCGGGTGGTTCGGCGATGTGCGCGGACCTGGGGGCGCGGACGATCCGCGAGGAGATCGACGCCATGGAGGTGTTGGGCGTCAACCCGGTTCAGCGGCTGGTCGTCCCGCGGGTGCTGGCGGCGATGGGGGTGGCCGCGTTCCTCAACGGGTTGGTCAGCGTCGTCGGGGTGCTGGGTGGCTACTTCTTCAACGTGATCATGCAGGGCGGCACGCCGGGTGCGTACCTGGCGAGTTTCTCCGCGCTGGCACAGCTTCCTGATCTGTGGATCAGCGAGATCAAGGCTGTGCTGTTCGGGTTCGTCGCGGGTGTGGTGGCCGCCTACCGCGGGTTGAACCCGGGGCGCGGGCCGAAAGGCGTCGGGGACGCGGTGAACCAGTCGGTGGTCATCACGTTCCTGTTGCTGTTCCTGCTGAACCTTGTGCTGACGACGCTGTACCTGCAGGTCGTCCCGCCGAAGGGGGCATGATGACCGTCCTCCAGGAGCGGACCACGCCGACCCAGCGGATAACGGGTGTCGTCGACCGGCGGCTCGGGTTCCTGGATGTGCTCGGGGATCAGATCTTCTTCTTCCTGCAGGCGTTCGCCTGGATCCCGCGGGCGACCCGGCGCTACACCAAGGAGATCGTGCGGCTGCTGGCCGAGGTGAGCTTCGGCAGCGGGGCGCTGGCGGTGGTCGGCGGCACGATCGGGGTGATGGTGGGGCTGACCGCGTTCACCGGCACCGTGGTCGGGCTGCAGGGATACGCCGCGCTCAACCAGGTCGGCACCCCGGCGCTGGCCGGGTTCATCTCCGCCTACTTCAACACCCGGGAGATCGCGCCGCTGGTGGCCGGCATCGCGCTCTCGGCGACGGTCGGCTGCGGGTTCACCGCGCAGCTCGGCGCCATGCGGATCTCCGAGGAGATCGACGCGCTCGAGGTGATGGGCGTGCCGAGCATTCCCTACCTGGTCACGACGAGGATCATCGCCGGGTTCGTCGCGATCATCCCGCTGTACGCGATCGGGCTGCTCACCTCGTACGTCGCGGCGCGGCAGATCACCGTGTGGTTCTTCGGCCAGTCCGCCGGCACCTATGACCACTATTTCACCCTGTTCCTGCCGCCGGTCGACGTGCTGTGGTCGTTCGCCAAGGTGCTGGCGTTCAGCGTGGTCGTGGTGCTCGCGCACTGCTACTACGGGTACCGCGCGAGCGGCGGGCCGGCCGGCGTGGGTGTCGCGGTGGGACGGTCGGTGCGCACCGCGATCGTCGCGGTCAACGTGCTGGACCTGTTCCTCAGCCTGGCGATCTGGGGCGCCACGACGACCGTGCAGGTGGCCGGATGACCGGGAAGCTGGCACGGAGATCGGCGGGAGTCGCGTTCCTGCTGGTGCTGGCCGCGCTGGGCACGCTCGCGGTCCAGGTGTACCAGCAGAAGTTCTCCGACGCGGTGCTGGTCACCCTGCGCACCGACCGGATCGGCAACCAGCTCAACAAATCCTCCGAGGTCAAGGCGCGCGGGGTGAAGGTCGGGACGGTCCGGGAGGTGCGCAGTGCCCCGGGCGGCGCCGAAGTCCGGCTCGCGCTCGAACCCTCCACAGTGGACAAGATCCCGCGGGACGTGTCCGCGCTGCTGATCCCCAAGACGTTGTTCGGCGAGCGCTACGTCCAGCTCTCCATCCCGGAGCGCTCAACCATCCGCCCGATCGCCGGCGGCGACGTGATCGACCAGGACCGCTCGGAGAACGCGATCGAGCTGGAGCGGGTGTTCGACGACCTGCTCCCGGTCCTGAAAGCCGTGCAGCCGCAGAAGCTCGCCACCACGCTCAGCGCGATCGCCACCGCGTTGCAGGGACGCGGTGAGCAGCTCGGCGAAACCCTGGCGACCGCGGCAGGCTACCTGAGCGGGTTCAACCCCAACCTGCCCACACTGACCGGCGACATCCGGGATCTGGCCGCGGTGAGCCAGCTCTACGGCGACATCGCACCGGACATCCTCGACTCGCTGACCGACTCCGCGGTCACCCTGAACACCGTGGCCGAGCAGCGGGACCGGCTGAACACGCTCTACGCCCAGGTCACCTCGTCCACCCAGGACCTCACCCTGTTCCTGCGCAACAACAAGCAGAACATCATCCGGCTGGCCGCGGACAGCCGCGCGCCGCTGGAGCTCGCCGCCCGGTACTCACCGGCCTTCCCCTGCACCCTCAAGGCGTTGACGGATCTCAAGCCGGCCATGGACAAGGTGCTCGGCGCCGGCACCGACCAGCCCGGCCTGCACGTCGAGGCCAAGGTCACCCAGTCCCGCGGCAAGTACGTGCCCGGTGTCGACGACCCGGTGTACACCGCGAAGGGCGGGCCGCGTTGCTACCCGAGCGGTGTGCCGCCGACCGCCGGCACGGTCGCCGCGGCACCGGGCAGCGCCGCGCATCCGTTGCTGGACAACGACCTCGGGCTGCCGAACTCGCCGCAGGAACGTGACCTGATCGCCACCCTGGCCGCGCCGGCACTGGGCATCCCACCCGGTCAGGTCGCGCCGTGGAGCAGCGTGCTGATCGGTCCGCTCTACCGCGGGACGGAGGTGACCCTCCGATGAGGACACTCGCCGCGCCGCTGATCAAGGGCGTCATCTTCGTCCTGGTCACCGGCCTCGCCACGGCGATCCTGGCGGTGTCCATCGCCAACACCGGGCTCAGCGACGCGGCCACGTTCTACGCCCGGTTCACCGACGTCACCTCGCTCAACCCCGGCGACGACGTGCGCGTCTCCGGGGTGCGGGTCGGCCAGGTCGAAGAACTGTCCATAGCGGACAACGACCAGGCCCGGGTGAGGTTCTCGGTCACCCGCAGCCGCCCGCTTCCGCCACAGGTCACGGCCGTTGTCAAGTACCGCAACATGGTCGGCCAGCGCTACCTCGCGCTGGACCGCGGCTCCGGCCCGCAAAGCCCTGCGCTCGCGGAGGGTTCGGAGATCCCGCTGGAGCGCACCACGCCCGCACTGGACCTGACCGACCTGTTCAACGGATTCAAGCCGCTGTTCCAGGCGCTGTCCCCGAACGACGTCAACCAGCTCTCCGGCGAGATCGTCCAGGTGCTGCAGGGCGAGGGCGGCACAGTGGAAAGCCTGCTCGCGCACACCGGCTCGCTCACCAC
Organism: Actinophytocola sp.; assembly: GCF_036002505.1. Lineage (GTDB taxonomy): Bacteria > Actinomycetota > Actinomycetes > Mycobacteriales > Pseudonocardiaceae > DASYTH01. Next base: position 3,783 of record NZ_DASYTH010000307.1, read on the forward strand.
CACGCTCGCCAGCCGGGACCAGGTGATCGGCGAGGTGATCACCAACCTGAACACGGTGCTGAAGACCATCAACGGCCAGGGCGACGCACTGTCCACACTGGTCTCCACCATCAGGCAGCTGGTGTCCGGGCTGGCCGGCGACCGCACGGCGATCGGCGACGCGATCGACGGGATCGCCTCGCTCACCAACGCCACCGCGGGGTTGTTCGACGTGGCCCGGCCGCCGCTCAAGGAGAGCATCGCCGGCCTCGGCGAGCTGTCCGCGAACCTGGCGTCCGGATCCGCCGAGCTGGACTCGTTCCTCACCGTGCTCCCGGCCAAGCTCGAGGCGGTCGGGCGCAGCGCCACGTATGGCTCCTGGTTCAACTTCTACCTGTGCGCGGCCGTGCTGCAGACCGATCCGCCGCAGGGCTACCTCGCCCCGGTTGCGAGGTGCCACCGATGAAATCGTTCCGTGAGCGCAACCCGGTGCGGATCGGGCTGATCGGCACCGCACTGCTGATCGCGATCGCGGCCATGGTGTTCTACGCGCGCGACCTGCCGATCATCGGCGGCGGAACCCTGTACCGGGCGGAGTTCTCCGAGGCCGCGGGGTTGCGGCCGGACGACGAGGTGCGGGTCGCCGGGATCAAGGTCGGTGAGGTGACCAGGGTCGGGCTCGCCGAGGACCGGGTGCTGGTGACGTTCCGCGTGCGCGACGCCTGGATCGGCGACCAGACCCGGGCCGAGATCAAGATCAAGACGTTGCTGGGCCGCAAGTTCCTCGCGCTGCACCCGAGCGGCACGGCCGGCCAGGATCCGAAGCGGCCCATCCCGCGGGACCGCACGGTGACCCCGTACGACGTCACCCAGGCGTTCGAGGGCCTGGCCAGCACCGCGGGCGAGATCGACACCGGGCAGCTCGCCGAGAGCTTCCAGGCCATCTCCAACACGTTCAAGGATTCCCCGCAGCATGTGCGGCAGGCACTTGACGGGCTCACTGCGCTGTCCCGGACCATCGCCTCCCGCAACGACCAGCTCGCCGAGCTGCTGGCGAACACCCGGAAGATCAGCGGCACGCTGGCCGGTTCCAACGGCGACTTCGACGCGCTGATCAAGGACGGCAACCTGCTGCTGACCGAGCTGACCAACCGCCGGGACGCCATCCACGCGTTGCTGGTCGGCACGCAGCGGCTCGCCACGCAACTCTCCGGGCTGGTCGCGGACAACCGCGCGCGGCTCGCCCCCGCCCTGTCCCAACTGGACACTGTGACCACGATCTTGCAGCGGCATGATGCCGATCTTGAGCGGGGACTGCAGCTTGCCGGGCCGTACTTCCGCGTGGTGAACAACGCCACCGGCAGCGGCCGGTGGATCGACAACTACCTGTGCGGCCTGCTCGAGGAGAACCGGAACCCCTGCACCCCGCCGGGAGGTGCGAAGTGATCACCAGGAAGCGGCTGGCCGTCCTGCTCGGTGTGCTGGTGCTGGTCACGGCCGGGAACCTGTGGTGGATCTTCGTGTCCGGCGGCGACGACAAGCGGATCACGGCCTGGTTCACCCGCGCGGTCGGCGTGTACGCCGGCACCGACGTCCAGGTGCTCGGCGTCCGGGTCGGCTCGGTCGAGTCGGTGACGCCGCGCGGCGAGCAGGTCGAGTTGGTCCTGACCATCGACGCGGACGCCCCGGTGGCGGCGGACACCAGGGCGGTCGTGGTGTCGCCGAGCGTGGTGGCCGACCGGCACGTGCAGCTCACCACGCTGAGCCATGGCGCGGCGCGGATCGCCGACGGCGCAACGATTCCGGCCAGCCGCACAGCCACCCCGGTGGAGCTGGACGAGCTGTACACCAGCCTCAACGACCTGCTCACCGCGCTCGGCCCGAACGGCGCGAACGCGAACGGCGCGCTGTCCGACCTGCTCACCACGGGCGCGGCGAACCTGCGCGGGAACGGCGAGGCGTTCAACGAGAACGTGCGCAACTTCGCCGAGCTCGCGAAGACCTTGGCCGGGTACCAGGACGACCTGTTCGGCACGGTGGACGAACTGCAGAAGTTCACCGGCATGCTGGCCGGCAACGACCGGCAGGTGGCCGAGGTCAACCAGCAGCTGGCGCAGGTGTGGCAGACCCTGGCCAGTGACCGTGACGAGCTGTCCGGCGCGCTGCACACGCTGGCCGGCGCGCTCGGCGAGATCCAGGGCTTCATCCGGGACAACCGTGCCGCCATCAAGTCCAATGTGGACAAACTGGCGCAGACCACGCAGACACTGGTCGACCAGCGGGCCGCGCTGGCCGAGGCGCTCGACGTCGCGCCGCTCGCGGTGACCAACGTGCTCAACGCGTTCGACCCGGCGTCGGACACGTTGCAGGGGCGGACGAACCTGGAGTACTACCTGCCGCTGCCGGTGGCCGGGCAGGTCTACAGCGGGGGAGTGCGATGAATGCGTCTTTCCTCACGCCAGGCGCGATGAAAGCGTCTTTCATCGCACTCTTCACGGCGACCCTGGCGGCCGGCTGCACCTCCGGTGGCGTCAGCAGCGTGTACGACCTGCCGC
>NZ_DASYTH010000308.1:0-28135 GCF_036002505.1 Actinophytocola sp.
GATCAGGGTTGGGTCGGCGCGGAGGGCGGATAGTTGGGTGGGGTTTTGGAGGAGGGCGAAGGTGCCCAGGGCGAGCATGTTGGCCGTCGTCTCGTGGCCGGCCAGGAGGAGCAGGGCGGCCATGTTGACGAGCTCTTCGTCGGTCAGGGGTGGGTCGGCGGCGGAGTTATGGATGAGGCCGGAGATGATGTCGTCTTCGGGGGCGGTTCGTTTGCGGGCGACCAGTTCTCGGAGGTAATCGCGCATCTGCTCGCCGGCGGACATCATCTCGTCGATGGGGCCGTCCATGCGGATCACCAGTTCGCTCCAGCGCTGGAATCCCTCGCGGTCGGCGTAGGGGACGCCGAGGAGCTCGCAGATGACCAGGGAGGGGACGGGGAGGGCGAACTCCTTTACCAGGTCGGCGGTGGTGCCGGCGGCGAGCATGGCGTCCAGGCGTTCGGTGACGATGTCCTCGATGTGCTGGGTGAGGTCGCGCATGCGGCGGACGGTGAACTGGCCGGTGAGCAGGCGGCGGAACCGGGTGTGCTGGGGCGGGTCCATGTTGATGAACCACCCCTCGCGGAACTGCCGTTCGGCCATCGACGCGCGGATCTCCTCGGGCAGGTGCTGCGCGATGAAGTCGTAGTGCTTCCGGTCGGAGCTGAACCGTGGATCCGCCAGGGCCGCGCGGGCTTCGGCATGGCCGGTCACCACCCAGACCGGGTCGCCGTTCAGCATGGTCACCCGGTGGACGGGCGCCCGCTCTTTCAGCGCGAGCAGGGCGGCAGGCGGGTCGAACGGGCCGGTGCGCTCGATCAGCTCGACCGGAAGCGGGACGCGAAGTGTGTTGACTATTGCTTCGGCTTGTTGTTGCCCCGTGGTGCTCATTCAACTCACTGTAGTGAGACCGGCGCGAAGGGCAATGGTCGCGCGCTATCAGTCAACTCTGGCGAGGAAGGGGATGAGTGAGTCCAGGAAGTCGTTGGTGGGGCTGGCCGAGTTGGGGTCGTTGTGCGCGTAGGTGTCCTGCCGGTTGACCAGGGTGAGCAGCCGGTCCGGGATGCCGGACTGGGCGGCCAGCACCCGCGCGGAGGTGAGGACGTTCTCGCCGCCGAGGGCCGCGCCGAAGGCGTAGATGGGCAGGTGCCGGCTGAGGTCGTGGCCGTGGATCGCCTTGACCGCAAGGATGTCCTGGGCGGGGTTGGGGTTTCCGGCGGCGACGGCGCCGGCGTCGATGGTCAGCCGGAGCGGGTGATACCAGGCGCTGCCGTCCAGCCCGGTGAGTCCGACGCCGGAGATCATGGTGGCGTAGCGCTGGATCGGGGTGATCTCGCCGGCCGGGTCCCAGCCGCGGGGGTCGCCGCTGGTTGCCAGCCGCCCGGCGTGCACCTGCGCGGCCCGCAACGTCGCCGGCGAGGTCTCGGTGTCCACCGAGAAGCCGAACTGCGCCTCGCTCGTGGCCGGCACCGGCGGCTTGAGGTTGGCCGGTAGCAACGGAAACGCCTGCCCCCGGGAGGCGCCGCCGGGCTCGAGGCGGGCGGCGGTCGCCCCGGTCGCGGAGAACAAACCCAGGAACGGCGCGGGAATCCCACCGAAGGCCAGCCACGGCATGCCGGCCTGCAGGCTGGCCAGCGATTGGCTGGCCTGCTCCGGGGTGACCGGCGTCGGGTTGCTGCCGCCGTCGATGTACACCAGCCCGGACAGGTCCCGCGCGCCCGGCCTGCCATGGAAGTCCCAGGTGGCGTACGCGGTGGTGATCGAGCCACCGAGCGAGTGGCCGCCCAGCACGACGCGCCGGCCGTGCTGGCCGGCGGCCCGGATCACCCGGTGCAGATCCTCGATCTCGACGTTCATGCCCCAGCCGCGCGCGAACGGGACGGCGGTGTCCGGGACCGGCTGGAAATGCGGGGTGATCGCCGGGTTCACCAGCCAGCCCAGGTAGTAGTCGAAGAACTGCTGCTGCGTCAGGGTTCCGCGCTTCACCGCGTCCAGCGCGGACTGGTCCTCGAGCCCGTTCTCCCGGCGTTCCACCGACCACACCTGCCACCGGCAGTGGGTGCGCCGCACGATGTCGGCGGCCAGCGGCGCGAAGTACCCGGCCCCGGCCGAGGTGCCGGGGCTGAGCACGAGGACGTTCCGGGCGCGCTCGGACCCGATCTTCAGCACGCCCACCCGGTCCAGGTTGCCGGGCGTGGCCGGGTCGTCGAACCCGGTCTGCCACGAGAACGAGACGTCCGCGCAACCCCGCTGGGCACCCTCGGCGGCGGGCGGCGAGAGCACGGCCGCCGCGAGGACGATGACGATCGCGGAGGTAACTCGTCGAGGCGTCATACCGCACGCTATTGCTGCTGACCGTGCTCGTTCAATGACGTTACGTCGAGACCTGGTCCGGTTGCGTTGTGCAGGAACGCCATTCGGCTAGTTGTCGATCAGCGGGACCCTGACCCGGATGAACGAGGTCCTGGCCTCCGGCTTGTTCTCAAGAATGTCGGCCATGGCTCGCTGCGCCGCCCATGGCCCTTCCTTGGTGCGTGCCGCGACCACGCCTGCGACCAGCGCGGAGGCGAACGAGGTTCCGCTCCAGAGGGCCGTGCCCGACGTGAAGTCGATCTTGTCCGGCTTGCCGGCCTCGTCCTCCGGGCGGTAGATCATCTGTGTCGGACCCTTGGGGAAGGTGCTGACGACGTCCTCGCCCAGCGCGGTGAGATGCACCCAGGGCACGTCCGGGCTGAAGCCGGACTTCGTCCAGCCGGACTTGTGCGATCCGACCGCGACGACCCGATCCATGGCGGCCGGCCACATGGTCGCCCTGGGACCGGGCAGTTCGGGATGATCCGGTCCCGGCTCCGTCAGCTCACCGTGGTTGCCGGCCGCGGCCACCACGACCGTGGTCGGGTCCAGGCGCTCGATCGCGTAACGCAGCGCCAGCGGCGGCTCGTCCTCGCCGGTGAAGCAGGAGAACGACAGGTTGAGCACCTGGACCGACTTGTCCAGCCGCATCATGGCCTTGGCCACGTCCCACACCGGGGCGCTGGCGTCTTCCGGGTGCAGCACCCGGGCGACGTGCAGCAGGGCGTTCGGCGCCAGTTGCAGGATCATGCCGGCGATGAAGGTGGCGTGGCCGGAGAGGTGCGTCGGGTACTCGCCGTCATTGACCTGCTGGACGGGAGCCGGGCCGGTACGCAGCCACCGGCCGTCGAACTCCGGCCGGGGGGCCAGCGCGGTGTCGAGGATTCCGACGTTGACCCAGTTCGGCTCGTCGAACGTCTTGCCGGCAAGCGGGGGCATGATGGTGATGAGGTTGGCCGGGACCGGTTTCGGATATTTCTTCCCTCCGCCGATGCCGATGTACGGGCTGCCGTGCACGCCGTGCCCGACCATGTTTTTCGCCGTGACCGGTATCCATCCGTATTCGGTGCGGCACACGTCGTCGATGTAGGCGAGCAGCACCGACACCGCCAACTTCCCTTGTGCCAAAGCGTTCTGGGTCTGGCCGAAGTGCTCGCCCGGCCCGGCGGCGTCGAGCTGCCCCTTGATCTTGTGCAGTACGTTTTGGGGATTCGTCAGGCGGAACCGAACCAAGCCCAGGGGCTTACTTACCTCGAAGTCGTCCTTCTTCGGCTTTGGGACGCCGTCCGGGCCGATTTCCGGCTTCTGCGTCGGATCGTACGGCACGAACGACAGTTCCAGCCTCTTCTCCAGCAGGTCCTTGACCAGCTGAAGGTCACGCATCGACACGAGGAACTCGCCGCCGACCCACGCCTCGGCAGTTTTTCTGGGCCCACCCGCGTTGTCGTCTTCATAGAACGGCATGTGACCGCCCTTTCTTCTTCGGTGGTCTGCCACACGGAGTGGGTTGGACCGGCGCTGATACGACTGGTATGTCGTTCTTGCGGGCTTCGGCGCGACGACATACCTTTCCCCTCGGTGAGTAACGAGCGGGCCAGCGAAGCATTGCGGATGGTCGAGTCCGATCCGCGGCGCGCGGCGACGCTCGCCGAGCAGGCCTACCGGGAGGCGGTGGCCAACCGGGACGGTGCGGCGGCCGCGCTGGCCAAGCGGGCCTGGGGCTACGCGGCGTTCCATCTGGACGATATCGACGTCGCAGTGCGACACCTGCGGGCGGCGGTCCGGTTGGGCCGGGCCGCGGGCGCCACCGGAGTGGCCGCGGAGGCGCGGATGGCCCTGGCCGGGGTGCTGAGCCAGTGTGGCCGGCCGGCCGCCGCGCTGCGGGAGATCGACGCCGCGCTGGCCGGCCTGGCCGGGATCGAGCACGCCCGGGCGCTGGTGCAGAAGGGTGCCATTCTGCAACTGCTCGGCCGGCCGGACGAGGCGCTCCCGTGCTACCGGGTCGCGGTGCCGGTGCTGCGGCGCGGGGGCGACCTGGTGTGGGTGCAGCGGGTGCTGCTCAACCGCGGCGTCATGCACGCGCAGCGGCGGGAGTTCGACCTGGCGCTGACCGATCTGCACGCCGCCGAGCAGGTGTGCGCCGAGCTGGGGCTGGACCTGGGCACCGGCTTCGTGCACCAGAACCTGGGGTTCGTGTACAGCCGGAGTGGGGACGTGCCGGCCGCGCTGGCCTACCTGGACCGTGCGGAGACCCGGTTCCGGGCCCTGCGCTCGCAGCTGTGGTCGGTGCTGTCCGATCGGGCCGAGCTGCTGTTGTCGGTCCGGCTGATCGCCGAGGCGAGGGCCGCAGCGGAGGAAGCGGTGGCCGCCTGCGAGCGGGAGCGCCGGCTGCTGGTCCTGCCGGAAGCGCGGCTGCTGCTGGCGCAGGCCGCGCTGCTCGACGGCGACCTGCCGACCGCGGAGCGGCAGGCCGCGATGGCGCGGCTGGACTTCACCAGGCACGGCAAACCCGACTGGGCGGCGCTGGCACAGCTCACCGTCTTGCGGTGCCGGCTGGCCGGCGGGTCCGGGCGGCGGCCGGGGGTGCCGCTGCTCGAACGCATCGCCGGAGCGCTCGCCCCGAATTGGCCGGACCAGGCGCTCGAGGCGTGGATCGCCGCCGCGTTGTCCCTCCACAATGGACGGAGCGGCGATCGCGACCGGCTGCTGGGCCTGGCCAGCGTGCACCGGCGGCACGGGGTGGCCACGCTGCGCGCCCGCGCCTGGTATGCCGAGGCACTGCGGCACGTTCCGGCGGACCCGGCCAGGGCGCTCCGGGCGGCCCGGGCGGGCCTGCGCATTCTGGACGAGCACGTGGCCGGCCTCGGCGCGACCGACCTGCGCGCGCACGCCGCCGGCCACCGCACCGACCTCGCCGAGCTGGGGCTTGCGGTGGCGCTGCGCAACCGGCGGCTACCCCAGGTGTTCGAGTGGGCGGAACTGGGCCGGGCCAGCCACCTCACGCACCGCCCGGTGCATCCACCCGTCGACGCGGAGCTGGCCGGCACGGTGGCCGAGCTGCGGTCCACCACCGCCGAGCGGGGCGAGCTGCGCGGCGATGGGGACAGCCGGAAGAGCGCCTCGCTGCGCCACCGGCAGGCCGCCCTCGAGCGGCAGATCCGGGACCACCATCGCCGCCATCCGGGCGCCGAAGCCGCGCTGACCCGGCCGCCGCAGCTCGCCGAGGTGAGCCACGCGCTCGGGGACGCCGCACTGCTGGAGTTCATCCAGCACGGCGACGCGTTGCTGGCCCTGAGCGTCATCGGCGGGCAGGTGCGGTTGCACCCGCTGGGCCCGCTCGACCCTGTCGTCTCCGGGGTCAGCGCGATCGGTTTCGCGCTGCGCAGGCTGCTCAGAACCACGCTCGGCCAGAGCGGCCAGGACGCCGCGCGGCAGCTGCTCGAGCACGCCGCCGGCCGGCTCGACGCGTTGCTGCTGGGCGGGGTTCCGGCGCTCGCCGACCGGCGGCTGGTGGTCGTGCCGACCGGGCCGCTGCAGTCCCTGCCCTGGGCGGTGCTGCCCTCCTGCCGTGGCCGCCCGGTCACCGTCGTCCCCTCGGCGAACCTGTGGCTGCTGGCCAACCGGGTCGGTCCCGCGGCCCCGGACGGCCGGACCGTGGTGGTCGCCGGGCCCGACCTGCCGGGCGCGGCGGCCGAGGCGGCCGCCGTGGCGGCGATCTACGGTGTCACCCCGATCACCGGAGCCGGCGCCACCGTGGACACGGTCGCCAAAGCGCTCGACGGGGCCACCCTCGCGCATCTGGCCACGCACGGCCTGGTCCGGTCGGACAACCCGCTGTTCTCCGCGCTGCGGTTCGCCGACGGACCGCTGATGCTGCACGACATCGAGGCCCTGGACCGCGCCCCGGACACGGTGGTGCTGGCGGCGTGCGAAACCGGCCGGCCGGTGGTCCTGGCCGGCGACGAGCTCATGGGCCTCGGCGCCACGCTCCTCGCCCACGGCTCCCGCCGGCTGGTCGCACCGGTGATCGACGTGCTCGACATCGAGACCGCGCCGCTCATGGTCGCCTTCCACCGGCTGCTGGCCACCGGTGTCCCCGCCGCCACCGCCCTGGCCTCCGCGCAGCAGGCAGCCGCGGACGCCCACCCGGCCGGTCTCGCCGCCGTGGCCCCGTTCATCTGCCTCGGCGCCTGCTGATGCCCTGAAGGCGGCCTTCGGGACGTTGAATGCCCTGATGGCGGCCTTCAGGGCATGGGCGGCCGCCGGGTCGCACGGCGGCGGGCCGCTTCGGCCTTCGCCGCCTGCTGCCGCAGGGCCGAGGCGTGGCCGGGTGGGTAGCCGTAGCGGACCAGCCGGCTGTCCACGCTCTCCGCGGAGTACGCGAGCGCGAAGCGGAACAGGACGAGGAAGCCGAGCAGCACCGAGCCCAGCGCGATCGGCCACGATCCGCCGAGCACCACCAGGATCGCCAGCAGCACACCGAGGATCGGCGCGATCTGGAGCAGCCGGCGCACGGCCGCCCGGAGCATCCACGTCCGGCAGATGCCGTCGTGCAGCACCCATTCCCGGTACGCCGCCGGCAACCGGCCGCCGTACTGGTAGTACAGCCACAGCAGCGGGTTCGGCCGCCGGATCGCCATCCCGTCAGGCTACCGACTGTTCATACGTAGGCCGGTCGACGTGGGAGCTGATCTCCACCAGGATGGGACCCCGGGTCGGGGCAGGACGGGGAAGGGACGGCGAAGATGCCGCAGTTCGTGCTCAATCGACGTCAGGCGCTCACCGGGGCGGCCGCCGCGGCGGGTGCGCTGGTGGTCGGGACCGGGTCGCAGGCGCAGGCCGCGCCGGACGGCACCGGCACCGCGGACCCGTTCCTGCTCGGGGTGGCGAGCGGGGATCCGTTGCCGGACAGCGTGATCCTCTGGACCCGGTTGATCCGCGACCCGCTCGAGGCCGCGTCGCTGTCCCGGCACGCGCTGCCGGTCGGCTGGCAGATCGCCGAGGACGAGCGGTTCCGGCGGGTGGCCCGGGCCGGCGTCGCGCTCGCCCTGCCGGAGCTGGCCCACTCGGTGCACGTGGACGTGCGCGGGCTCAAGCCGGGGCGGGAGTACTTCTACCGCTTCCGGTCCGGGCGGCAGCTGAGCCCGGTCGGCCGCACCCGCACCGCGCCGGCCCGGTTCGCCAACCCGGAGCGGCTGCGCTTCGGCGTGGTGAGCTGCCAGGACTTCCAGAACGGGTACTGGCCGGCCTACAACGGGTTGGCGGCCGAGGACCTCGACGTCGTGCTGCACCTCGGGGACTACATCTACGAGTACGACCCGCACAGCCGGTTCCCGGACCGCAACCACACCACACCGGCCGTCCTTGGTCTGGACCAGTTGCGCACGCTGGACGACTACCGGAACCGGCACGCCCAGTACAAGGGCGACCCGGCCCTGCGCGCGGCGCACGCGACCTTCGCCTGGGTGTCCACTTGGGACGATCATGAGGTGGAGAACAACTACGCCGCGCTCACCGACGAGATCGACGACACCGGCGCGCAGCGGCAGACGCCGGAGGAGTTCGCGGCCCAGCGCGCCGCCGGATACCAGGCGTACTACGAGCACATGCCGATCCGCGCGGTGGTCCGGCCGGGGGAGAGCAGCCTGCGGATCTTCCGCCGGTTCGACTTCGGCCGGCTGGCGCGGGTGAACGTGCTGGACACCCGGCAGTACCGCACCGACCAGCCCGGTGGATTCCCGAACGACCTCGGCCCCGAGCCGCCCGGTGCCGGCAACGTGAACGGCACGCTCACCGGCGCCGAGCAGGAGGCCTGGCTCACCGACGGCCTCGCGCACTCGCCCGCGCGATGGAACGTGGTGGCACAGCAGGTGATGATGAGCCGCACCCGATTCCCCAACCCCACCCAGGTGCCGCCGACCATCGTCAACCTCGACCAGTGGGACGGCTACCAGCCGCAACGCACCCGCCTGCTGAACTTCGTAGCCGGCGCGCGGGTGTCGAATCCGGTGTTCCTGGCCGGCGACATCCATTCCACCTGGATCAGCGAGCTCAAGACGAACTTCGACGACCCGGCCGCGCCGAGCGTCGCGGTGGAATTCGTCGGCACCTCGGTCAGCTCGGACTTCCCGGTCGCGTTCGACGCGCCGATCAAGCAGTTCAACCCGATTCTGAACCCGCATGTGCGCTATTTCGACGGGCTCAAGCGCGGCTACCTGCGCTGCGAGGTCGGCCGTACCGCATGGCGCACCGACGTTCGCACGGTGGACACGATCGAGGTTCGGGATGCGCCGACCCGCACCGCCGCCTCGTTCGTGGTCGAGTCGGGACATTCCGTTGTAGTCCCCGGTTGACGTTACCCAAAAGGGGCCTTGGGGATCTTTACCTGAAACGGTTTGTCGGCGTACGTTCCCGCCGGGGTCCGCACTGCCAGGGAGCCATTAAACCCCCCAAGGGATGTGCGATGAAGAGGCGGATTTGGGCGGCTGGTGCCGTCATTTCCTTATCCGGAGCGTTATTGTCCGCCAACGGAGCGCTGTCACAAGCGGCGCCTCGCGGGCGGTTCGGATTCGACGCGAGCCCGGGGCGCCCCCAGTTGTCGGGGGTGGCCGACCCGCGCCTGCTGAACGGTCCGGGGGTGACCGCGTCGCCGTTCAGCGCGCTGAGCGCGGCCGCCCCCTCCGACGACGTGCAGGCCAACGGCGACAACAAGCGTTACGCCACCGACCAGTACGGCAGCGGATCCGGCCTGCCCGCCAACGAGACCGTGGTCGCGATCAACCCGACCGACCCGAACAACGTGATCGCCGCGGCCAACGACTACGAGCCGGCCGTGGACGCCACCGTCGGCCTCTACACCTCGTTCGACGGCGGCCGGACGTTCCCGCACAGCCAGCACGCCCGCCAGATCATGACGCCGACCCGGACCATCTATGGCAGCGGTGACCCGGCGGTGTTCTTCGACCGCGCCGGTGTGGCCTATGCGGTGTTCGTCTCCTTCGGGCGCAGCAACTACGACTCCTACATCGCGGTGATCCGGTCCGAGGACGAGGGCGTCACCTGGTCGGTTCCGGTGGACGGGCTGCCGCCGGACGGCGACCAGATGGGCGCCTACGACGGCATCGTGGTGCACAACGGCGGGCCGACCGACGCGTCGGTCATGCACGACAAGAGCTTCGCCGTCGCCGGGCCCCGGCCGCCGGGGGCGCCGCTGCTGCCCGGCAGCGACGAGCAGCACATCAGCCCGGACCGGCTCTACGTCACCTGGACCCGTTTCGACCACGGTCCCGAGGGCTTCGGCAGCGTCGACTCCGCGATCTACCTGGCCTACTCCGACGACCAGGGCCGGCATTTCTCCCAGCCGGCGGAGATCTCCGGTTCCGGGTCGTTCTGCCCGTACCAGGCCGGCGACCAGGACGCGCCCGCGTGCGACGAGGACCAGTTCTCGGTCCCGGTGGTCGACCACCGCACCGGCGCCGTGTATGTGGCCTTCGAGAACTTCAACACCGGTAACCCGGACAAGAACCAGTACCTGGTGGTGCGCTCGCTCGACGGCGGCGTCACCTGGGCGCCGCCGAACCGGGTGGGTGACCTGCACGACGGCGTCAACAAGTACCCGGCGTTCAACGGGCGGCAGACCCTGGACTACATGTTCGCCCGGGTCAACGCCAACGGAAACCTGGCCATCGACCCGAACACCGGCCGGCTCTACCTCACGTTCGCCGACAACCGCAACGGAAACGCCGGCAACACCAACACCGACGTGTTCGTCACCTGGTCCGGCACCGGCGGCCGGACCTGGAACACGCCGGTCAACGTCACCCGGGAGTCCCCCGACGACCAGTTCTTCCCGTGGCTGTCGGTCACTCCCGACAGCGTCGTCGCCGTGTCCTATCTCGATCGCCGCTACGCCGGCCCGAAGCTCATCGACACGTCGCTGTCGGTGTCGGTGAACGACGGTCGCACGTTCACCACCCGGCGGGTCTCCGAACGCTCCTGGAACCCCGATCTCGCGTTCCGCCAAGGCGTCTTCATCGGCGACTACACCGGCCTCGCCACCGCCCGCGGCGTTGCCATCCCGTGCTGGACCGACGCCCGCTTCGCCGAACCCAACACTCCCGGCAACAACCCGCCCTACCAGCAGTCCGACATCATGGTCGACGCCGAACCAATCCCCACCCGCAGCTGATCCGTATCCCTGTCAGGTGAGGGCCACCCCGCCGCGTTGAGCGCGCCCTTTTCGGCACGGCGGAGTGGCCCTCGCTGCTGGTCAGTTCAGCACGGGTCGATCGGCCGGACCCACTTGTGGACCGCACGAAGATGCCGATCGAGCTGGTCCAGGTGCCGCCCTGGGGCAACGAACCGTATGAACGAACCGGGATCGAAGTTGGGGCCGGCGTAGAGGCACACACCGTCGAAGGATGTGCCGTGGTTGTCGATCGCCTTGGCAGGCCTGGTCGGTGACCACGAGCAGATCGTGTGAGTGGGCGCGCCGGGCGGCGTTACCCGAGGCCGATGGTGTGCCGGTGGTGCTGGAACCCCGCGAAACCCCAGTGTCCACTGCGGAGTGAGTGCGACGAAGGCGTCGTTTGTCACGCTCAGCGTGACGAAAGCGTCCTTCCTCGCACGACGGAACCTTCGCCACCCACCCGATCACTTCGTTGGGGTTGCGGATCATCACCGGGTGGCCGGGGTGTGTCGTTGCCGGGCGGAGCGGGGGAGTGGTGGGAGCATGGCCGGGACGATGATCCGCCGGCCAGAGAGGACCCGCCCGTGCCTGAGCTTGGGATCTCCGTGCTTCCGGGAAGTGTTGTGGCGTCGCACTTTCAGGCGTCGGCGGCGGGGCTCGCCGAGGGTGTGGCCGCGGATCGGGTGGACGCTTGCGTGGGCACGGCGGGGGAGTTGGCGGCGATTGTCGACAGCGTGGTCGCCGGGCAGCGGGAGGTGGCGAGTGCGCTCGGCCGGCTGGCCGACTATGTGCGGGACCGCCGGGTCGACGTGGCGTTGAGCGAGGTGCTGCGGGCGGCCGGGGAGGCCAGCGGATTCTCCGCCGACGCGCTCGCCGAGGGACTTCCGTTGTTGCAGGTTGTCCTGGATGTGACCGGCGGGGATACCCGTTTGTAGCTTTCGGATCTTGTTACCGGCCGATACCGTGGGATGAGCGATAGGTCTCGCGGAGGTGGCCCATGCGCAGCATGTGGAAGGGCACGATCGGCTACGGGCTCGCGGCGATCCCGGTGAAGGCGTACACCGCCACCGAGGAGCACGACATCGAGCTGCACCAGTTGCACGTGTCCGACGGCGGACGGATCCGGCAGAAGCGGGTCTGCGAGGTGGACGGCGAGGAGGTGCCGTTCACCGAGATCGCCCGCGGCTACGAGATGCCGGCCGGTGACGTCGTCATGCTCACCGACGACGACCTGGCCACGCTGCCGCTGGCCACCACCCGCCTGATCGACGTGCGCGCGTTCGTGCCGCTCGACGAGGTCGACCCGATCTCGTTCGCCAAGAGCTACTACCTCGAGCCCGAACCCGCCGGCCTCCGGCCGTACGTGCTGCTCAGTGAAGCGCTGCACCAGTCCGGCCGGGCCGCCGTGGTCAAGGTCGCCCTGCGCGCCCGGGAAAGCCTCGGCGTGCTGCGGGTCCGCGACGGGGTCATCGTGCTCACCACCATGCTCTGGCCGGACGAGATCCGCGTCCCGGACTTCCCGTTCCTGCACGAGGACGTCGACCTCGTCGGCCCCGAGGTGCACGCCGCCGTCGAAGCCATCGAGCAGCTCTCCGGCACGTTCGTCGCCTCCGACTACACCGACCGCTACCGCGAGGCGTTGGAAGACCTCATCGAGGCCAAGATCGAGGGCCGCGAGGTCGTCCGCCCGGTCGCCGCCGAAGAGGACGCCACCGTCGAGGACCTCATCACCGCGCTGCAGGCCAGCGTCGACGCCGCGATGAAGTCCCGCAACGGCAAGGACGCGGTCAGCAAAGCCCGCTCCGCTGCCCGCAAAGCCGCCGCCGCCAAGGACAACGCCGCCGAAGCCGCCACCAAGTCCCGCCCTCGAACCAAAACGCCGCACTAACGTTTGGGCCAGTGCCAGGACGGTTCGCGGAGCGGGTCCAGGCCGGCGACGCGGGTCTGGCCGAACTCCTTGACCAGCTCAATGGTTTGCAGTTCGGTGCCGGCGGTTTTGTGAAGTGCGGTGACCAGCGGCTCGGAGTGGGTCACCGCCACGATCTGGGTGTGCGCTGAGGCGGTGGTGATCAGTTCGGCGAGTGGCGGCAGCAGTTCGGGGTGCAGGCTGGTTTCCGGTTCGTTGAGGACCAGCAACTGCGGTGGTCTGGGGGTGAGCAGCGCGGCCACCCAGAGCAGGTAGCGCAGGGTTCCGTCGGACAGTTCGGCGCTGTGCAGCGGGCGGAGCAGGCCGGGCTGGTGCAGCGCGAGGTCGAACCGGCCGTCCCGGTTGACGATCACCACGCGGCTGCCGGGGAAGGCGTGATCCACGGCCTTGTCCAGGGCGGCGAAGTCACCGATTTCGCTGATGGTCTGCAGGGCTGCGGCCAGGTCGGAGCCGTCGTGGCTGAGCACCGGCGTCCGGGTGCCGACCTGGGTGGTCCGCGCCGGCGCCTGGGTGTCGGTGCGCAGGTGGTCGTAGAAGCGCCAGGAGCGGATGCGTTCGCGCAGGGTCAGCAGTTCCGGCGCGCGGTGCGGGTCGGCCAGTTCGCTGAGCATGCTGTCGAAGGGCTGCATCTCGTGCGGCGCCCGTTGCCACGAGCCGTCTGTGTCGCGGATCCGCACGCTGGCGCCGCGCCGCTCGGTCAGCAGCGTGGCCGGGCGCAGCACCGGGCCGGCCCACGCGGCCTCGCACTTGATCTCCGGGTCGAGGTCGAAGTGCGAGTCGTGGGGGATGGGCATGCCCAGGTCCATGGCGTAGCCGTACTCGTCGCCGGCGAACCCCAGCCGCAGGCTCACCCGCCCGGTCCGCACCGTGCCCTGGACGGGGTACGTACCGTCCCGCACCGAGCGCCCGAGGTGCTCCGGCCCGGCCCACAGGGTCGAGGGCAGCCCGCCCTCCCGGGCCAGTGCCGCGACCGCGCCGTTGCGGGCGGACTCCGCCAGCAGCCGCAACGCCCGGTACAGGCTGGACTTCCCGCTCCCGTTCGCCCCGACCACCACGCTGAGCCGCCCCAGCGGCACCACCAGCCGCCGCAGCGACCGGTAGTTCTCCACCGCCAGCGTGGTGAGCACCCCGCGAGCCTATGCGGACACCGCGGCCTCCGCGGGCCGGGTGCGGGTGGTGAACCAGGTGGGCAGCACGGTGGCGACCATCGTGAGCAGGCCCGCGGTGCCGACCACGGCCAGGTAGATCCACAGTGGACCGTGCGGCACCGGGGTGCCGGAAACCACCAGGCTGAACGGGACGAGGGTGGTGGTCGACACCAGCGTGCCGAGCACGATGCCGATCGCCGCGACGAGAACGGCCTCGACGCTCATCATGCGCAGCACCTGGCCACGCGTGGAGCCGGTGAGGCGCTGCAGGCCGAACTCGCGGCGGCGCCTGGCGGTCGCCATCACCAGCGTGTTGACCACGGAGATCGCGGTGTACGCCATGATCATGCCGACCATCAGGTAGTTCACCGACGCCTGGATGTCCTGCTGCTCCGCGTAGGCCGCGGTCAGCGTGGCCCGGTCGGCCACGGCCACGCCGGGGACACCGGCGACGAGCCCGGCCAGGGCCTCGGCCAGCTGGGCTCCGGGCGCGGCGGCGACCAGGATCTGCGTCGGCAGGCCCAGGGTTGTATGCGCGGCAAGGAGTTCCACCGGCAGCAGCATCTTCTCGAACCCCGGGGTGCCGGTGAACAGGGCGACGACCCGCACGTCCAGCACGGCGCCGTCGCCGAGCTTCAGGGTGATCGTGTCGCCGACTCCGCGCCCGAGGGCGCCGGCCGGCAGCGCGACCGTGTCGCCGCGCAGGTCGGTCAGCCGGCCCGCGGTCACCTCGACGGCACTGGACGCCGTCACCCCGTCCGCGCTGATTCCCTGCAGCGGCCAGCCGTCCTCGCCCACCGTGTCGTCGTGCGGGCGCGCCACGAAACCCGTGCTGGTGACGAACTCCGACGCGCCGGCCACACCCGGCAGCGCGCGCACCCGGTCGGCCAGGCCGGGCGCCAGCCCGCCGCCGGTGGTGGAGCTGAGCACCGCGTCCGCCCGCAGGCTCTGGGTGAACGCCGCCTCGGCCGCGTGCGACTGGGTGGTCTGCAGGTACAGGTTTGCCGTGGCGATTCCGGTGGCCAGCATGATCGGCGTGACGGCCGCGGCCAGCCGCGCGGTCCGGGCCCGCGCGTTCAGCACCGCCAGGTGCCCGGCGAGCCCGGTGACCGCCCGCACCGGCCAGCGCAGCACGGCGATCATCAGCCGGGTCAGGCCCGGTGCGATCATGGCCAGACCGACGGCCCACAGCATCACCGACGGGCCCGCGGTGCTCGCCGCGATCGGCCCCTCGAACACCGTCATGGTCACGATGGCCAGCGCGATCCCGCCGCCGAAGCACAGGGCGGCACCGACGATCCGCACCGGGCTGACCCAGCGTCGCTGGATCTCCGCGTCGGCCAGCGCCTCGGTCGGCCGGGCCGCGCCGGCTTTCCGCGCCGCGACGTACCCGGCCACGAGCGCGGTCAGCAGGCCCGAGCCGATTCCGACGATGATCGGCACGAAACCCTGGTGGAACTCGACGACGCCGGGCACCACGCCCAGGCCGGCGAGCCGGTCGAACAGCCAGCCGCCAAGCAGAACCCCTGGCACGCAGGCAAGTCCGGTGGCCACGATGCTCACCGCGAGGGCCTCGCCGAGCACCATCCGGCGCAACTGCCGCGGGGTGGTCCCGATCGCCCGGAGCAGCGCCAGTTCCCGGTACCGGTGCTGAATGGACAGTCCCAGGGTGCTGGCCACGACGAACATCGCGACCATGATCGAGAATCCGCCGATCACCGCGGCCAGCGCGATCAGCCCTTCGCTGCTCCGCAGGGCTTCGGGGAACTCGGCGAGGCCGCGGTCGGTTCCGGTCAGGATGGTCGCCGGGGTGCCGCGCAGCGCCTCGCCGAGGCGGTCGCGCAGCGCCCCGAGGTCGGTGCCGGGCGCGGCGAGCACGCCGATCGCGTCCACCCGCGCGGCGAGCCGTTGCACGTCGGCGTCGGAGAAGAACGCGGCCGGTTGGCCGATCGGGTGGGCCGGCGCGGCGATCCCGGTCACCGTCAGGTGCTCCGGGGCGCCCCGCACCAGGACGTCGACGCGGTCGCCCACCTGGGCGGGCGCCTCGAGCACCACCTCACCGGGCCGGGCCGGCGGGGTGCCGGCGACGATCCGGTACGGGGCCAGCTCGGCAGACGCCCACGGGTGGCCAACCGGTTGTGCCCCAACGGGTTTCCCGTCGTGCAGCAGCGCGATCGGGAACGACGCGTCGCCGATCGCCCTGGCCACACCGGGAACGGCCCGGACGGTGTCGATCAGGCTCCGGTCCAGCCGGACCCGCTCGGCCAGGGTCGCCGACTCGGTGTCCTCCTCCTCGTCGTTCGGGTCGCGCTTGGGCAGCTGGTAGGTCTGGTCGCCGGTGACGATGAGCTGGGCCTCGGCGAGCCGCTGCGGCGCGACCTCGGTGCGCACGCCGGTCTCCAGCAGCCCGCCGCAGGCCATGACCAGCGCGGCGCCGAAGAACAGCGCGATGAAGGTGGCCGCGAACCCGCCCTTGCGGAACCGCAGCATGCGCAACCCGATGCGGAGCATGTCCTTACGCCCCGATCTTTTCGGTGCGCGACCGGTCGGCCCAGGCGCCGAGGTGGGTCATCCGCTCGGCGATCGTGTCCGCCGTCGGGTTACGCAACTCGCCGGCGAGCTGACCGTCGGCGAGGAACACCACGCGGTGCGCGTACGCGGCGGCCATCGGATCGTGCGTGACCATGACGACGGTCTGGCCGTGCCGGTGAACCGATTCGAGCATCAGGTCGAGCACCTCGCGTGCGGTGTGGGTGTCCAGGGCGCCGGTCGGTTCGTCGGCGAAGATCACCGCGGGCCGGGTGACCAGGGCGCGGGCGATGGCCACCCGCTGCTGCTGCCCGCCGGAGAGCTCCGCCGGCAGGTGCTTGCGCCGGTCGGCCAGGCCGACCCGGTTGATCACCTCGGTGAGCCGCGCGCGGTCCGGCTTGCGGCCGGCGAGGCGCAGCGGCAGCGTGATGTTCTGCTGCACGGTCAGCGCCGGCAGCAGGTTGAAGGACTGGAAGATGAACCCGATCCGCTCCCGCCGCAGGATCGTGAGCGCCTTCTCGCGCAGGCCCGTGAGCTCCTGGCCGTCCAGCGTGACCGTGCCGGAGGTCGGTTTGTCCAGCCCGGCCGCGCAGTGCAGGAAGGTGCTCTTGCCCGAGCCGGACGGGCCCATCACCGCGGTGAAGCTGCCCCGCGGGAAGCCGATCGTGACCCCTCGAAGCGCTTCGACGCCGGTTCGCTGGTTGCCATAGACCTTTCGAACGGCGTTGAGCCGCACCACGTCTTCCATGACACCGACGCTACGAAGATCGCCCTTCGGCCACGATGGGGCCAGCCGGCGAGTTCGGGGTAGGGCTGTCCCTACCATCTAGTTAGGTTAGCCTGACCTAATGATGCCTCGCCTGGTCCGGGTGACCTCTGCGGACCGGATCACCCCGGGAACCGTGCGGATCACGTTGCACGGCGCGGAAATCGTGCGCCCGACGCCGGATGCGGCGGTCAAGCTCTTCTTCCCGCTGCCCGGCCAGGACACCCCCAAGCTGGCTCCACCGGTCACCGGCGACGTGGTCAGTTGGTACCGCGCCTACCTCGCCATGCCGGACGCCGTCCGCCCGCCGATGCGCACCTACACCGTGCGCGCCACCCGGCCGAACCTCGCCGAGTTCGACGTGGACTTCGTGGTGCACGATCATGGCGGCCCGGCCAGCCGCTGGGCATCGTCGGCCCAGCTCGGTGACACGGTTGCCTTTCTCGGCCCGGCCGGTATCTACGTTGTCCCGGAAGGCGCCCGCTGGCGCCTGCTCGTCGGGGACCGGACCGCCCTGCCCGCCATCGCCTCGATCATCGAGTCCGCCCCGGCCGGCACGCCACTGCGCGCCTTCGTCAGCGTCGACGATCACGCGGAATGCCAATCACTCCCCGGCGCCGACGTCCGGTGGGTCGTCCGAGACGATCTTGTCGAAGCGCTTCGATTCACCCGGCTCGAGGACGGCGTCCACGCCTGGATCGCCGGCGAAGCCTCCATGGTGCGCGCGGTTCGCCGCCACCTGATCGACGAGTGCGGCCTCGACCGGCACGCGGTGTCCTTCCACGGTTACTGGCGCCGCAACCTGTCCGAGGAGGACGTCGGCCGCGAAGGCCTGCGCCGGATCGACGCCGGCCTGGATCCGAACGAGGACGATCCCTAGCGCTCCATGATCACCGTTCTGGAGTGCGATGAAGGGGGCCCTTCTCACGTCCAGCGCGAGGAAGGCCCCCTTCATCGCCCCCCCGAGTCCTTGTGGTGCCGGCTGACCGGGATCACCAGCGGGGTTCCGGAGACCGGGTCGGGCACCACGCGGCAGCGCACGTCGAACACCTTCGCCACCAGCTCGGCGGTGATCACCTCGTGCGGGGTGCCTTGGGCCACGAGGGAACCGGACTTCATGGCGAAGACCTGGTCGGCGTAGCGGCCGGCCTGGTTGAGGTCGTGCAGGACCATGACGACGGTCCGGTGCTCGCGGCGGTTGAGGTCGACGACGAGGTCGAGCACGTCGATCTGGTGGGCCAGGTCGAGGTGGGTGGTGGGCTCGTCGAGCAGCAGGATCGGGGTGCCCTGGGCGATGGCCATGGCGATCCAGGCGCGCTGCCGCTGCCCGCCGGACAGCTCGTCGACCGGGCGCTCGGCGAGCCCGGCCAGGTCCGTCAGTCGAAGCGCTTCGACGACGGCGTCCCGGTCGGCCGCCGACCACGGGCTCCACCAGGTCCGGTGCGGGGCCCGGCCCCGCCCGACCAGGTCGGCCACGGTCAGCCCGTCCGGCGCCACCGGGGACTGGGGGAGGATGCCCAGCCGGCGGGCCACCTGCCGGGTCGGCAGGGCGTGGATGGACCGGCCGTCCAGGTACACGGTGCCGGCGCGCGGCCGCAGCAACCGGGCCAGCGCCCGCAGCACGGTGGACTTGCCGCAGGCGTTCGCCCCGACGATCACACTGATCTTCCCGGGCGGGATGGCCAGGTGAAGCGCTTCGACGACGGTCACGTCGTGGTAGGCCAACCGCACCCCGTCCGCGTGCAGCTCAGGCAAGCCGGGTCCTCCCCACGATCAGCCACATCAGAAACGGTGCGCCGAGCGCTCCGGTGACCACTCCGACCGGCACCGGGATCTCGCGCGCCACCAGATCGGCGGCGAGCACCACCAGCGCCCCGGTCAGCCCCGACGCGATCACCGGCGGCGCCGGCGCCCCGGTCAGCCGGCGGGCGATCTGGGGCGCCGCCAGGGCCACGAACGCGACCGGCCCGGCCGCCGCGGTGGCGAACGCGACCAACCCCACCGCGGCGAGCAGCAGCACCAGCCGGGCCCGCTGCACCGGCGTGCCGAGGCCGGTGGCCACGTCGTCACCGAGCTGCAGCGTGCGCAGCCACCCGCTGCCCAGCAACACCAGCGGCACCAGCAGGATCACCACCGTCGCAAGGGGACGGACCTGGTCCCAGGTCCGTCCGTTCAGGGTCCCCACCAGCCACCCGACCGCTCGCTGCGCGTCCGGCAGCCGGGCCCGGGACAGCAGGTAGCTGGTCGCGCTGGTACAGATCCAGGAGATCCCGATGCCCACCAGGATGATCCGGTACCCCGTGGTGCCGCGGTTCCAGGCCAGCAGGTAGATCACCACCGCGGTGAGCAGCCCACCGGCGAGGCCCAGCGCCGGCAGGTCGACCCCGAGCACGATGCCCGCGACCACCGCGGTCGCCGCCCCCGCGGCGATCCCGATCAGGTCCGGGCTGGCCAGCGGGTTCCGGGTCACCGTCTGGAAAACCGCGCCGGACACGCCGAACGCGGCCCCGGCCAGCAACCCCACCAGCGCCCGCGGCAGGCGCAGCTCCCGCACGGTGAGCAACGCGAACCGGTCGCCCGACCCGGCGAGCGCCCGGACCACGTCCACCAGGCTCATCGGGTGGTCGCCCAGCGCGATCCCGCCGCAGAACGCCAGGAACACCGCCGCCGCAAGCAGTCCGGCCCGGCTGTGCCGGTAGATACCAATCCGGCCGAAAGCAGGCGTTGCCACCGGTCCGATCGTCGCCTTTGCCGGCCTGCTTTCGGCCTTCTTGGTATTCACAGCTCCGCCAGCCGGCGCCGCCGGACCAGCGCGATGAAGAACGGCGCGCCGAGCAGCGCCACCACGATGCCCACCCCGACCTCACCGGGACGGACCACCACCCGGCCGAGAATGTCGGCCCCCAGCAACAGGATCGGCGCGAGCACCGCGGCCACGGGCAGCAGCCGGCGGTGGTCCGGACCGATGAGCAGCCGGGCCGCGTGCGGAACCACCAGCCCCACGAACACGATCGGGCCGGCCGCCGCGACCGCTGCCCCGGTGAGCAGCGTGACCGCCGAAAACCCTTGCAGCCGAACCCATCCGACTCGCCGGCCGAGCGCGACCGCGGCGTCCTCGCCCAGTGCCAGGCTGTTCAGCGCCGGCCCGGTCGCCAGCGCCAGCACGGAGCCGGCCAGCACGAACGGCGCGACCTGCCAGACCAGCGACGGATCCGGCCCGGCGAGCGAGCCGGCGGCCCAGAACCGGTAGCGGTTCAGCGAATCCGGGTCGACCAACGCGATGCCGCTGGTGATCGACGTCAGCAGCGCGCCGGCGGCCACCCCGGTCAGCGCCAGCGTCACCGGGCTGGAGCGACCCAGGGCGTACACCACCGCGCTGGTGACCAGCGCGCCGGCGAAGGCGAACCAGATGTAGCCGTACAGGGAGGTCACGCCGATCGCCGCGACCGCGATCACCACGCCGAACGCGGCACCCGCGCTGATCCCGAGCAACCCCGGGTCGGCGAGCGGGTTCCGGGTGAGCGCCTGCATGAGCGTGCCGGCCAGCCCCAGCCCGACCCCGACGAGCAGCCCGAGCGCGGTCCGCGGAATCCGCGCGCCCCAGACGATGCCCGCGACGTCGGGCCCGCCCCGGCCGAACAGCGCCGCGACCACGTCGCCGGGCGGGATGGGCCGCACGCCGATCGCGATCGACAGGAGGCACACCGCGGCGAGCACGCCGAGCAGCGGGAACAGCCTGAGCACCGGGCCACCTTAGCGTGACCTAACTAAGGCTAGGCAAGCCTAACTTGACCGTGTTAGGTTGCGGATCATGTCCAAGTTGATCCTCGCCCTGCTCATGATGGTCACGCTCGCGGCGTGCGGCACGGCTGGCAGTACCTCGGCCGGCCCGACCACGTCCGCGTCGGGCGCGTTCCCGGTCCGGGTCGAGCACAAGTACGGCACCACCGAGATCACCCGCCAGCCGGAACGGGTTGTCACGCTTGGACTGTCCGATCAGGACGCGGTGCTCGCGCTGGGCACCCGGCCGGTCGGCGCGGTCGACTGGTTCGGTGAGCGGCCGTACGGGCAATGGCCGTGGACCAAGGAGTTGTGGGGGGACAAGCCGCCCGAGGTGGTCGGTCAGCGCGACGACTACAACTTCGAGAAGATCATCAACCTGAAGCCGGACCTGATCATCGGGCTGTATTCCGGCATGACCAGGGAGCAGTACGACACCCTGTCCAAGATCGCCCCGACGGTGGCCCAGCCGAAGGGTTTCGCCGACTACGCCGCGCCCTGGACCGAGCAGGCCAAGCTGGCCGGCCGCGCGCTCGGCCTCGAAGCCAGGGCAGACTCGCTGATCACCGCCGTCGGTGAGCGGTTTGCCTTGGTGCGCAAGGAACATCCGGAGTGGTCGGGCCGCTCGGTGGCGGTCGTGGACACGTTCCAACCCGGGCAGTACGCCGTGTTCGCGCCCTCGGACCCCAAGACGCGCTTCCTGACCGAGCTCGGTTACCGGGTGCCCGACGCGATTGTCGCGGCGGCCGGCGACAAGAACGCCGCGGAGATCAGCTCCGAGCGGCTCGACCTCGTCGACGTCGACCGGTTGGTGTTCCTCACCTCCGACCCGGCGGCCGAGGCGCGGGTCAAGGCCGACCGGGTCTACCAGAACCTCAACGTGGCCAAGGCCGGCCGCGCGCTGTTCGTGCCGTACGCCAGCCCGCCGGTCGGCGCCGCGGTGTCCTTCAACACCGTGTTGAGCATTCCCTACGCCATCGACCAGATCGTGCCGCTGCTCGCGGCCGGCACCCGATGACCGAACTGGCGCTGACCGCGGCGCAGTCGGGAATCCTGCTGGCCCAACGCATTGACCCGGAGAGCACCGACTACAACATCGCGTGCTCGGTCGAGATCCGCGGCGCCGTCGACCTCGACCGGCTCGCCGCCGGGATCCGGCAGGCGGTCGCCGAGGCGGAGTGCCTGCACGTGCGGATCGCCGGGGACCTGCAGGTCGTCCTGCCGGCGCCGGAGATCCCGTTGCCGGTGCTGGATCTCGACGACGCGGCGGCCGAGGGGTGGATGTCCGCGGACCGCTCCCGGGTGATCGACCTCGAGCGTGGCCCGATGTTCGCCCAGGTGCTGATTCGGACCGGCGCCGGCCGGGTGCTGTGGTACCAGCGCTACCACCACATCGTGACCGACGGCTACGGCATCGTCCTGATCACACGCCGGGCCGCCGAGTTGTACACGTCGCCCCAGCCGGTCCGCTCCCGGCCGGTTCAGTCTCTTGTGGACATTGAGGGCGCGTACCGGGATTCAGCACGGTACGCGGCGGACCGGGAGTACTGGGACGGCCGGCTGGCCGACCGTCCCGAACCGGCCAGGCTGCTGGGGCTGGCCGACGCGGCGACGGAGTTGGCCCGAACGCGGAGTGCCGTTGCTTCGCACGGGGTTCGGCTGTCCCGGGTGATGATCGCCGCGGTGGCCGCGTACCTGCACCGGTTCACCGGCCAGCGGGACGTGGTGCTGGCACTGCCGGTGGCGGCCCGCGACGATGCCGAGTTGCGGGCGGTACCCGGGCTGGCGTCGAACATTCTCCCGTTGCGGCTGGCGGTGCGCCCGGAGATGACCCCGGCCGAGCTGATCACCGCGGTCTACCGGGAGGTCCGCGAACTCACCGCGCACGGTCGCTACCGCGGTGAGCAACTGGCGCGGGATCTGGATGCTACGGACGGGTTGCGGGAGCTGGTCGGGCCGACGGTCAACCTGATCGGCTTCGCCCGTGATCTTCGGTTCGGCGACCACGCGGCGAGCGTGCGAAGCCGGTGGACCGGCCCGGTCGACGACCTGGCGGTCACGGTCGTCGGGCAGCCGGACGGTTCGGCCGTGCTCGAGCTCGCCGGCCGGTGCCCGCCCGCTGAGCTCGCCGGTCACGAACGCCGCCTGCTGGCTGTGATCGATGCCATGACCACGGCTCCCGACCGTCCACTGGGGACCATTGAGTTGCTGACCGGCGCCGAGCGCCGCGCGGTCCTGACCCGTTTCGCCGGTGAACCGCGGGAGGTGGACGAGCTGTCGTGGCCGGAGCTGTTCGAGCGCCAGGCGCGCCGAACACCCGACGCGCCCGCGCTGGTGTGCGAGTCGGACCAGCTCAGCTATGCCGAGCTGGATGCGGTGTCGAACCGCTTCGCCCGCCTGCTGATCGCGCGCGGCGTGGTGCCGGAGGACGTCGTCGCCGTCAAGGTGCCCCGGTCGGCCGGCCTGGTCGTCGCGCTGCTCGGCATCCTGAAGGCCGGTGCGGCGTACCTTCCGCTGGACGAGAACCTCCCGGCCGAGCGCGTCGAGTTCATGCTGGCCGACGCCGGCGCGCGGATGGTCGTCGACGCCGGCGACCTGGCGGAGTCGAAGCGCTTCGACGATGGTGCGGTCAATAACAGACCGATCGGTTTGGACAGTGCGGCGTACGTGATCTACACGTCCGGCTCGACCGGCCGGCCCAAGGGCGTCGTGGTGACCCACGAGGGCATCGGCAGCCTGGTCGCCACCGCCGTCGACCGCCTGGGCGTGACCCCGGAGAGCCGTGTTCTGCAGTTCGCGTCGATCGGCTTCGACGTCGCGGTGTGGGATCTCTGCATGGCCCTGTGCGTCGGCGCGCGGGTCGTGCTGGTGCCGGCCGAGCGCCGGGTCGCCACCACCGAGCTGACCGAATACCTCGTGCGGCACCGGGTGTCGCACCTGATCCTGCCGCCGTCCCTGGTGTCTGCGCTGCCCCCGGGCGCCGAACTACCGGCCGGCACCGTGCTCGTCGTCGGCACCGAAGCGGTACCACCCGAGCTGATCGCCCGCTGGTCTCCGCGGCTGCGTATGGTCGTCGCCTATGGCCTGACCGAGGCGACCGTCAACTCCACGCTGTGGCCGGCGGAACCAGGCCCGGTCCTGATCGGCCGCCCGGATCCGAACACCCGGGTCTACGTCCTCGACGCGGCGCTGCGACCGGTAAACGTCGGTGTCCCCGGCGAGCTGTACGTCGCCGGGCGCGGCCTGGCCCGTGGCTACGCCGGCCAGCCCGGCCCCACCTCCGCCCGCTTCGTCGCGGATCCCTACGGTCAGCCGGGATCGCGCATGTACCGGACCGGCGACCGCGCTCGCTGGCGGCTCGACGGGAACCTGGAGTTCCTGGGGCGCCTGGACAACCAGCTCAAGATCCGCGGGCACCGCATCGAGCCCGCCGAGATCGGGTCCGCCCTGCTGCGCGACCCCTCGATCACCCAGGCTGCGGTGACGATCCGGGACGGCCGGCTTATCGCCTACGTCACCGGCGCGGCCCTCGACCCCGCCGCCGTCCGGTCCGACCTGGCCCGCCGCCTGCCGGCTGCCCTGGTACCCAGCGCCATCGTCGTCCTCGACGACCCGCTCCCGTTGACACCGAACGGAAAGCTCGACACCCGGGCACTGCCGGATCCACAGTGGACGACCACGAACGCCGGCCCGCGAACGGAGCGCGAGCGAGCCCTCGCCGCCGCGTTTGCCGACGTGCTGGGCCTGCCCCAGATCGGCGTCCACGACAGCTTCTTCGAGTTGGGCGGCGACAGCATCACCGCCATCCAGCTCTCCACGGCCGCTCGCCAGGCCGGCTTGCGGCTCACCCCCCGGGATGTCTTCCAACACCGGACGGTCGCCGCCCTCGCCGCCGCGACCACCAGGCCCGAGCCCGTCGCTCCAACGTCGCCAAACGACGGGGACATTGCTCCACCCAGCGCCGTTATCCGTTACCTGGCCGAACATTCCGCTCCGGTCGACGCCTTCCATCAATCTGCGCTCATCCCGACCCCACCGGTGCTCACCGAAGATGACCTGGTCTCCGCCCTGCAGGTCCTCCTCGACCGGCACCCCATGCTCCGGGCCGTTCGCCAAGACGACTGGTCCCTCAGCCCTCAACCACCTGGCACCGTCCGCGCGGCCGGCCTGATCGAAACCCGTGCTACCGCACCCACTCCGGACGTTGTGGAGTGGGCGGCCGGACAGTTGGCGCCACGGGCCGGGATCATGGTGCGGGCCGCGTGGTTCCGGTCGGCGCGCCGGCTGCTGCTAGTGATCAACCATCTGGTGGTGGACGGCGTGTCGTGGCGCATCCTGCTGTCCGAGCTGACCGCCTTGTGGTCGGGACGGTCAGATCTTCCCGCGATGGGCACGTCGTTCGCGCAGTGGTCGCGAGCACTGCGCGACACCTCCCGGGAGGATGAGATCCCGTTCTGGCGGCGGCAGTTGGAATGCCCGGATCCGCCGCTCGGTTCGGGAAACCTCGGCCCGGCCGACACCGTGGCGACCGCGCGCACGATGACCGTGGAACTGCCGCCGGACAACCGGTTCGACCGGGTGCTGGCCGCGCTGGTGATCGCGGTGGGCCGGTGGCGGGGCGGTGACTCCGAGGTGCTGGTCGAGCTGGAGGGCCACGGCAGGGAGGAGCAGGTCGTCCTGAGTGCAGACCTGACCAGCACGGTCGGCTGGTTCACCAGCATGTTCCCGGTCCGTCTGGACCCGGGCCGCGAGGGTGATCTCGGCGTCGCCGTGCTGCGCGTGCGCGAGCGGCTGCGAGCCTTGCCCGACAACGGGATCGGCTTCGGACTGGTGCGCCACCTGCTGCCCGATCTGGCGCGGCCGCAGTTGCTGTTCAACCATCTCGGCCGGTTCCCGGCGGACGTGGTGTTCGGCGCCGGGCGGGATCCGTTGACGCGCCTGCGCCACGTGCTGGAGATCAACGTGCTGGGCCGCACCGCGACGATCACCTGGGCCGGACGGTTGCTTTCCGAGACCTCGGTCCGTGGGCTCGCCGAAGCCTGGTCAGGGGTTCTGGCCGAGGCGGAGCGCGAGGTGTTGCCGGCTTCGCCGCTGCAGCAAGGGTTCTACTTCCACGCGCAGGGTGAGTCGGACGTCTACCTGGTGCAGCAGATCATCGAGCTCAACACCACCGCCGACGGCCCGGCCATGCGCCGGGCCGCGCAGCGCCTCCTGGACCGGCACGCTCCGCTGCGTGCCGGGTTCCGGCAGCTGGACGACGGTCGGATCGTTCAGGTCGTACCGGACCGCGTCGACGTACCGTTCCGTGAGCTGACCACCACCGATGTGCACGCCGTCGCCGAGGCCGAGCGATTGAAGCGCTTCGACGTGGCCGTGCCGCCGCTGTTCCGGTGTGTGCTGGTGCACGACGGGATGGAGCGGAGCCGCCTGGTGCTGACCCTGCACCACATCGTCGCCGACGGCTGGTCGGTGCCGATCATGATCCGGGAGCTGCTCGCTCTGTACGACGAGCAGGCGGAGCTGCCGCCGGTCACCCCGTACCGCGACTTCCTGGACTGGCTGTCCACTCGGGACCGGGACGCCGCGCAGACCGCCTGGCACGAGGTGCTGACCGGCGTCACCGAGCCGACCCGGCTGGTTGGCCCGCCGGGCGCATCGCTGAAGCCGGAGGAGCTCGACGTCGAGCTGCCCGCGAGCACGACCGCGGACGTGCTTGCCATGGCCCGGAAACACGGGCTCACGCTGAGCACGGTCGTGCACGGTGCCTGGGCCCTGGTGCTCGGCCGGTTCACCGGCCGCCGGGACGTGGTGTTCGGTTCCACGGTCTCCGGCCGCGCCGCGGACCTGCCCGGCATCGAGTCCATGATCGGCCTGTTCGCCAACACGCTCCCGGTCCGGATGCGTTGGCAGCCGACGGATCGAATCGCTTCGACACTGCTCCGGCTGCAGGATCAGCAGTCGGGGCTGCTCGACCACCAGCATGTCGGGCTCGGCGAGCTGCACCGGATGCTCGGGCTGACCGAGCTGTTCGACACGCTCGTGGTGTTCGAGAACTACCCGGTGGCGCCCGATCCCGGTGGCCCGCTCACGGCCACCGGCGTCGAGTTCTTCGGCACCGGCCACTACCCGCTGGCCGTGATCGCCCTCCCTGGTTCCCGGCTGCGCCTCCGCCTGAGTTACGACGCCAACCGCCTGAGCCGTGATCACGTCGAGTGGATCGCCCGCCAGCTGACCGCCACGCTCGCCTCCCTTGCGGCACAACCGGATCAGACCGTCCACCAACTCGAGACGCGGAACATGCTTTCCGGCCCGGCGCTGGATGTTCCCCTGACGACGCTGCACGGGCTGTTCGAGGAACAGGTTGCCCGCACGCCGCACGCCACCGCCCTGATCTCCGAGGACGAGCGGCTGACCTACGCCGACCTGAACGAGCGGGCGAACGTGCTTGCCCGGGAGTTGACCGGAGAGGTCGTCCCGGTGCACCTGCCGCGGTCGGTCCACGCGGTGGTGCGGATGATCGCCGCGCTCAAGGCGGGGGCTGCGTACCTCCCCATCGATCCGGAGTACCCGGGGGAGCGGGTGCGGTTCATGCTCGGGGACGCGGGGGCAAATGCCATGAATGACTCATTCGCTGCATTGAACGCACTGAATGAGGCATTCATGGCGCCCGCCTACCTGGTGTTCACCTCTGGCTCAACCGGTCACCCCAAGGGCGTCCTGGTTCCGCACCAGGCCATCGTGAACCAGGTCGCCTGGATGCGCAGCCAGTTCCCGCTGACCGCGGACGACCGGGTGCTGCACCAGATCTCGCCGGGCTTCGACCCGTCCGTGCTGGAGATCTTCTGGCCGCTCAGCCAGGGCGCCGCGGTGGTGCTCGCGCGGCCGGGTGGCCAGGGCGATCCGGCGTACCTCACCGGGCTCATCCGCGATCACCGGGTCACCGCGATGATCATCGTGTCCTCGGTGCTCGCGGCTTTCCTTGACGCGGTGGAGATCACCGGGGACCTTGACCGGATCGCCAGCCTCCGGCTGGTGTTCAGCGGTGGCGACGCCTTGACCGGTGCGGTCGCGGAGCGCTGGCGGGCGCGCACCGGGGTGCCGCTTTTCCATGTCTACGGTCCATCGGAGGCGGCGGTACAGGTCACCTGGTTCGACGCCGCACAGGCCGGCGGATCAACCGTCCCGATTGGACACCCGGTCGCCAACACCCGGCTGTACGTGCTCGACGAGCGGCTCCGGCCGGCCCACACCGGCGAGCTCTACCTTGCCGGCGCCCAGCTCGCCCTGGGCTACCACAACCGGGCCGGGCTGACGGCGGAGCGGTTCGTCGCCGATCCGTTCGGGGCGCCGGGGGAGCGGATGTACCGGACGGGAGACCTGGTCCGCGCCGGAGCCGAGGGCGCGCTCACCTACCTCGACCGCACGGACGAGCAGGTCAAGATCCGCGGCAACCGCGTGGAGCTCGG
>NZ_DASYTH010000309.1:0-9828 GCF_036002505.1 Actinophytocola sp.
ACACATCGCGGGGAAGGCCGATAGGGGCGATCTTGGCAGCTCCACGGTCCATGCATCGGTTGGATGCGCTCATACCGGGAATCCGGGCCGCAGCGAAGATAGGTGGCAGCGTTCGTGTCGCGCCGTCAACGGCTCGACTGATCCCCAGTCTCAGCAACGATCCGATGCCGGGCGAGTTGACCCTGGTGACCCTCGGTGTGGCCTTCGCCGCGAACGGATATTTCGTGCTGATCTATGACCTGCACAAGGACGGCATGACAGCTCCCTGACATGTTCACGGCCCCTGCTCGGTGTTCGCGAGCAGGGGCCGGAGCTGGAGCCTCGGGCCGATGCTGGTCGGGGGAGGGGGAGTGCTTAACAGCACCGGCCCGAGGGGCTTATGGAGTTAGGTGGCCGGCGATCCGGTTCGTCGCGCTCGGGGGTACGGGCGAACCGGACCACCGGCCTCATGACGACCTCTCGGCCACGCGCCCGTCCGGGGTAACGGGGGGCCGAGGTCGTCGGTTTACCTGGCCGCGGCCGGGACGCGGTCGGCCGCGTGCCGGGCGGGCGGCTGCGGCGCGAGCCCGCCGGCCACCAGGTGTTCGTAAGCCGCGCGCCACACGGTGCACGGCGCCTTCTGCTGCCGCCAGCGCGACGAGCACGCACGGCAGTTGCCGCGCTCGTCCGGCTCGTGCGCGGCGAGCATGGACCGCCAGCCCTCGGTCAGCCGGGGCAGCTCGGAGCGGGCCACCGACAGCAGTGACGGAGCATCCGCGTGATTGGCCAGTTCGGAGAGCATGTCGAGGCGTTCCCACACGGCATCGCGCAGGACCTGCCCGAGTATCTCGTCCACCGAAACGTCACCGTCACCTTTCCGCCTGCTCGGCGGCTTCGCGTAGGGCGGCCCGCAACTGGCCGAGCTGGCCGGTGGTCAGGACCGCCGTCTCACCGGGCGGCCCGACGAGGACCACCTGGTTGCGTTCGACGAGCACGGTGAGGGAACGCTCGCGGTTGATCACGTCACCGCAGCTGACCCGCCAGACCCGGCGGCCGGCGACCGATCCCTGCAGCTCAAGGGGTGCTGCCGGGGTCATCGCCGAGCGGACCAGTTCCACGGTGTTGTTTCCCTCCGTGCTCGAACACTTACAACCAACTACATTGGTGGTGGAGAAACGAGAATGGGTCGTCACAGCGCCGATCGGCGGCCGAACAACGTTAAACGGTCGGTAGAGTTCAGTAGAGCCGATCAGGTTCGCCGATCAACACTTCTCGAGGCTCGTGAAGTGCGCTTACTCTGCGGTTGACGCCCAGCGGACTGTGAGGGGGCGGCATGA
Organism: Actinophytocola sp.; assembly: GCF_036002505.1. GTDB lineage: Bacteria > Actinomycetota > Actinomycetes > Mycobacteriales > Pseudonocardiaceae > DASYTH01. The sequence continues at coordinate 1,317 of NZ_DASYTH010000309.1, forward strand.
ACTCCACAGGTGCTCAGGCATCTCCCATCGTCCAGGAGGAGTGGGAGAAGCCGGAGATGCGCAGCGCGCTCGCCGCGCGGGAGGTCAGCACCGTTTACCGGCTGTTGCGTCGCACTGGTGTCTCACAGCGCCAGATCGCGGCGATGACGGGCCAGTCGCAGTCCGAAGTGTCGGAGATCCTCAAGGGACGTCAGGTCATGGCCTACGACGTGCTCGCGCGGATCGCTGACGGCCTGGGTGTCCCAAGGGGATACATGGGCCTCGCCTACGACGAGGTCACGGCGGTTCGCGTCGTCGGGACCAGGGAGGCCTCCGGAACGGAGGAGGACGAGTCGGTGAAGCGTCGGAAGTTCCTGGCGCATGCTGCCGCGGTTGCGGTCGGCGCGCATGTGCTTGGCGACGCGGACTCGGGATCATGGGTGTCGAACCCGGTGTTGACCCCCGCGCCTGGCCGGATCGGGATGACCGATGTCCGCCAGGTCGAGGCTGCGACGCGCGCACTTCGTTCACTCGACTACCAGTACGGCGGCGGTTTCTGCCGCGACGCCGTGGTCGCCCAGCTGTCCTGGGGGCAGCAGATGCTCGGCGCATCCGGGCCCGACCACGTCAAGAAGAGACTTCATGTGGCCCTCGCCGACCTGCACAACCTGGCCGGTTGGACCTCGTTCGACATCGGGCTCGTCGACTCCGCGCGCAACCACTTCGGCCGGGCGCTGGAGCTGGCCAAGGCCGGCGACAGCGATCAGCTGGTGGCCAACATCCTGTACCGGATGGGCCGGGTCTACCTGCACAAGGAGGCCCCGGACGACGCGCTGAAGATGTTCCAGCTCGGCCAGATCGCCGCCCAGGAGTCCGGTTCGGAGCTGGCCGTGGCAGTCATCTGCGCGAACCAGGCGTGGGCCTACGCGATGATGGGGCACGAGGAGCAGACCATGAAGCTCATCGGCCGCACCCGCGACGAGTGGGCCCGGGCGAACATGGCCGAGGCCGAGGACTGGGTCCGGTTCTTCAACGAGACCGACGTGTACGCCATGATCGGCACGGTGCACACGGTGCTGGCGCACAACGGTTTCCCGAAGCACACCCAGTACGCCATCCCGGCGCTGACCAGGGCCATCGAGTCCTACGGCGAGGAGATGGCGCGCAGCAAGGCGTTCAACCTCAGCGCGCTGGCCACCAACCACCTGCTCGACGGCGACATCGACCACGGCGTGAAGATCGGCAACGGCGCCGTGGACCTGGCCGAGCACCTGAAGTCCAACCGGGTCAAGGACCGCCTGAAGCCGCTGAAGGACGAGGCCGACAAGCGCCGGAACAACACTTCGGCCAGGGAGCTCTCGGACAACATCGGCAGGTTGTACGCCTCCTGATGCGGCCATGTCGTGAACGCGGAGTCGCCCGGAGGCATGGCCGTAGCGGGCAATGGCCTCTTCACAAGGGACAAGCTGGCTGAGGCTCTCGCGTCGGTGTGTGCGGCCGCCGGGCTGGACCCGGACGGGGCCGAACTGCTGCGGATGACCAACAACGCGGTGTTCCGGCTGGCCCGGCAGCCCGTGGTGGTGCGGATCGTGGCGTCCCGGGCGCTGCGGCACCGGGTGGCGAAGGTGGTCCGGGTGGCCACCTGGTTCGCCGGGCACGACGTTCCGGCGGTACGCCTGTTACCCGGCGTGGTGCAGCCGGTGCGGGTCGGCGGCCATCTCGCCACGGTGTGGGAGATGGTCCCGGCCGGCGGCGTCAAGCCCCGCGGTCGGGATCTGGCTCGGCTGCTGCGCCGGGTGCACGCGCTGCCCGCGCCGCCGTTCCCGCTGCCCACCTGGGAGCCGCTGGACGACGTGCGGCGCAGGCTCGACGAGGCCGACGGGCTCGACGACGCGGACCGGGAGTTCCTGCTGGGGCGGTGCGACGAGATGGCCAGCCGGATCGACGACCTGGATTTCGCGCTGCCGCCCGGCCTGATCCACGGCGACGCGCACCTGGGCAACCTGATCCCCAGCCCGTCCGGGCCGGTGCTCTGCGACTTCGACTCGACCTGCGTCGGCCCGCCGGAGTGGGACCTGGCGCCGCTGGCCGTCGGGGTGGTCCGGTTCGGTGAGCCGGCCGGGCGGTACCGGGAACTCTCCCGCACCTACGGCCTGGACGTCACCCGGTGGCCGGGTTTCCCGGTGTTGCGCGAGGTCCGCGAGCTGAAGTTGATCACGAGCGTGCTGCCGATCATGACCAGCCACCCGGAGGTGCGGCCGGAGCTGATGCGGCGGCTGGACGACTTCCGGCGCGGAGATACGTCTTCTCGGTGGTCCCGGTACACCTGATCGGGTGTACCGCTATGCTGCGTTTGTCGTAAATGAGGACGAACTTTCGGGGAAATGAGACCCAGCCGTGATCCACGGTTGGTGGTGCACGCTACCCTCCGTGGGAACTTTTTGACCCCGTTACGCAACGAGGTGGTTGGCCACGGTGGCCCGGATGACCAGCAGGGAGAGCAGGCGTGCCCGGCGCGCGCTGGACTCGGCGCGGGTCATCGACGAGGTGGTGAACAACCAGCTCATGCTGGTCTCCCGGCTGCCCGAGGAGGGCCGCCGCCGGGCCGCGGACTTCCTGGCCGAGTTGGTGATGCTGGCCCAGTCCTACCGGCACTACGCGCTCGGCTGGATCACCCGCCGGGAGCTGGAGCGGCGCGGCCTGGAGACGATGCGGCGGTTGTCGGCACTCCGTCAGCGGCGTACTCCAGCGCAGTTCACCGAACAGGACTGACCATTCGCCGTTAGCCCGATCCACCCATCGCGCGGGCTCCGAACGGCGCAGCGCGCTTTTTTGACGCCCGGGCAAGCGGTGACTTTCCGCCGCTGAATTGCAAAACCGCAGCTCAGGTCAGGGGAGCGCGGGCCAGCGCCACGGCGAAGCCGAACGCCAGACCCATCACGCCGAGCTCGAGCGCGGCCCAGCCGACCAGCGCGGTGGGCTTGTGCCGCACGATCGCCGGCAGCAGCCGCCAGCGGATGTTCGCACCCAGCGCGGCGAGCAGCCCCAGGCAGGTCACCTTGAGCAGGACCAGCAGGCCGTAGCGGGTGCCGAAGAGCGCGCCGAGGAGGCTCCGGTCCGGCGCCAGCATCAGCTCGACTGCGGCGTTGAACAGCCCGGTCCCGGCCACCACCAGCACGCAGACCGTGGCCAGCGTGGAGAACCGCGGCAGCGCCGTGACCAGCAGCCGGCGGTTGGCCGCGAGCAGCACCACCACCGCGCCGAGCCCGCCGGTCCACGCCGCCGCACCCATGACGTGCAACTCGATTGCCACCATCGTGACGTCGTGCCAGCGCCAGTTGGTGGCGTGCCCGGTGACCGGCAGCGGCAGCAGCGCGAACATCGCCACCGCGGCCCGGAGCTCCGCCGGCACGGTCTCGCCGAGCCGGACCGCCGCCAGCGCCAGCCCGAACGACACCAGCGCCAGCACGGCCACCAGCACCAGGGCCTTGCCGCCGCCGACCGCCGCGACGTAGTCGCTGATCGCGCCGAGCGAGACGATGCCGCCCGGGCGCAGCTCGGCGGTCTGCAGCACCAGCACGACCAGCGCGCACACCGCCCAGACCAGGGCACTGACCGCGGCCGCGCGCCGGCCGGCGAGGAGCACCGGCCCGGCGGCGGCCGGGCGGTCGAGCCCGATCAGGATCGGTAACAGGCTCAGGCCGACCGTGGTCACCGCGGCCATGTCCAGCAGCACCCGGGCCACCGGCAACCCGTACCGGACCACCGCGTCCGGCTCGGCCAGCCCCGCGACCGGTCTGGTCGCGGCGATGGCGAGGCCGACGAGCACCCCGATGATCGACGCCGCGACCAGGACCGTCACCAGGTGATACCGGGCGAAGGCCGTGGTGGTCCGGGCCCGGGTCATTCCTTCTCCGGTCCCTTGCCCATGCGCAGGGCCAGGACCAGGCCGGCGGCCAGCAGCACCGCCGCGCCCGCGATCCATACCCACGCGGGGACTCCGCCGCCGGACTCTCCGGACGCGGGAGTGGCCTCGCCGGGCTGGATGGCTGGTCCCGGCGTGCCGGTGCCGGCCTTGGTCAGGGTGAACGCGACCTCACCGTTCACCGGGTGGCCGTCCGCGGACAGGATCCGGTAACCGATCTTGTAGACCCCGGCCGGGCCGAGCGGCCGGACCGCCGCGGACACCACGTTGCTGGCGACCTGCGGCGGCCCGGCCTCCCAGTGATCGTTGTTCGGCCCGAGCACGGCGATCGTGTTGAGGCCCTGGCCGAACTGGACCGGCTGGTCGAACGTCAGCTCGACCTTGTCCGGCCCGGAGTCGACCTGGGCTCCGCTCCTCGGCGAGCTGCCGATCAGCGTGTTGTGTGCGGCGGCCGGGGTGGCGGACCAGAGCAGTGCGATCAGGGCCACCACCACCGCGCCGCCGACACGCTTGATCATGACCCGTCGCCTGCCTTGGCCGGCGCGACCGCCCGCCGGGCACGCAGGGTGGCGCCGGCCCCGAAGCCGAGACCGAGGGCGCCGACCGCCAAGCCGATGCCGCCGAGCCAGCGGGCCGTGGTGTCCGTGGTGCTGGCGCTGGACGACGTGTTGGCCGCGTTGGCCACCGGCTGGGAGTTGCCGCTGGCCGGCGCGTCGGCCATGTGGTCGTCGGACTTGGCGGACTTGGCCGCGAGCGCTACGACCGGCGCCGGGTGCTCGGGCTCGGCCGCGCCGGCGGCCGGCGGCGCCTCGGTCCAGCTGACCACCCGGCCGCCCTCGTAGGTCTGCAGTGCGGGGATGACCAGCTTGTCGGTCTCCGGCATCGGGCCGCCGGAGACCTCGAACTCGGCGAACTCACCCGGTGCGATGCGCACGCCCGGGTTGGCCGTCCAGGTCACCGTGCTGACCGCCTCGGAGATCTCGGCGTCGTCGGTCTTGATCGGCTGGGCCAGCTTCGCCTTGGTGACCTGCGCGGTCCAGCCCGGGACCTGCTTGGTGCTCAGGGAGGCGATCGGGTGGTCGGCCGGCAACTTGATCTCCAGCTTGATCGTGCCGGCGGTGGCGTCCTCGTTGGGCACCCGGAAGGTGATCTTGGTGTAGCCGCCCTGCGTGGCCGTCTCGCCGATGACCCGGGCGGTGACGTGGGCCGCGGCGACGCCGCCACTGAGCAGGACGGCAACGCCGGCGGCCGTGACGACCAGGCCGAACCTGGCCGCCTCTCGCACACGATGATTTGTCGACATAGAGATTTAGCTCCTGAAGGATATGTGGGTGAAGCCGGTGACCAGGGGTCAGGTCACCGGGTGGGGATGGGGTTCAGGAGCTACCTCGGTGGGCCGCGCCGGGCGCTGACCCGGCGCAGAACGATCTCCAGCAGCGGCCCGGGGCGGGCCGGAACGATCAGGGTGGGGCCGATCGCGGCCGGCACCGGCGCCAGCCGCAGCACCTGGAGCGGGCCACGCAGCCGGGCCAGCAGCGAGGCGAACGCGGCGACTCCGGACGTGGCCCGGCCGAGCAGGATCGCGATGATCACGGTGGCGGCCGCGTGCCCGGCGAGCATCGCGGGGCCGCTGACCGGTGGTGGCCAGGAGTGGGCACCGTGCGCGTGGGCGCTCTGGGTCAGCAGCTGGTGCATCCCGAGCTGGATCGCGGCGACGGTGGTCAGCAGGGCGACCGGACCGCGCAGCCGCACGGCGAGCGCCGTGCCGGCCCAGGCGATCAGCGCGGTGATGGGGATGACCAGAGCCGTGTCCGGGTGCCCGCCGCCGGCGAGTCCGTGCGCGGTGATCGCGAGACCGGTCGAGGACAGCGCGAGCAGGACACCGCTCACCGCCTGGTGCGCGGGACGCGCCCGCCTTGCCCTCACGACCCCTCAGCGTATGCCCCGGCGGAAGAGGCCTGGTTTCCGCCGAGGTAACAGGATCGCACGTCGAGGCGCTCCAGGATCTCCTGCTCGAGCCGGTCGAGCTCGGCGGCGACGGCCTGGTGGGCGGCGCGGCGCCGGGCGGTCGGCATCCGCTCGGCGGCCCGCACCGCGGCGGTGAGCTGGCGCAACCGGGTCTCGGTGGTGGCGGCGAACGTGCCGCCGTCCCGCACGTCTCCCAGCGCCGTGGCGATGCCGGCGATGCGGGCGTGCAGGGCGCCGCCCCGGCCGGAGTAGGTCGGCAGGTCGTCGACGGGGATGCCGAGCCGGCGGGCCCGGATCCGGTCCCAGCGGTCCCGCGTGCTGCCCGCGGCCCTGGTCAGGTAGGGCGTGATCACCGGCAGCACGGCGGTCCCGACGATCCTGGTCACGGCGATGGCGTTCTTCGCCTTGGCCGGCGTGATCCGTGGCGTGTCCGCCGCCTTGCTCTTCCTCCGGAAGGACATGCTGCGAAACCTACTGGTAGTTACCGGCCCGGGCGCCTCGAAGGTGGGTGTTCTGTCGGGGGTGACCTCTAAGCTGCGTACTGTGAACAACCTGGTGCTCCTGGATGCCGGCGTGGTCAGCCGCTGCCGGCGGCGGGTGCATCTCGAGCACGACCCGGACATGCGCGACGCCGCACAGGCGCCCTCCGACCCGGCCGGCGAGCAGCGCAAGGCCGACGCCGAGGCGCACCGCCGCTCCATCGCCGAGGAGATGGCCGGCCTGATCGGTCCGGACTGGACCTGGATTCCGGCCGGTCCCGACCTGCGCGGCAGCGACCGGGAGTTCGCCACCGAGCAGGCCATGGCCGCGGGCGCGCGGTTCATCTGGGGTGCGCAACTGCCGCGGGACCCGGCCGGCGGCCGGCGCGGAAGCATCCACCTGCTGGTGCGCACCGGCTCGGGCTATGTGCCGATCCTGGTGGTGCGGCACAAGGTCACCGACCCCGGCTCCGGCGCGCGCACCTCGCCGCTGCACGACCCCACACCGGCCGCCGGCAGCGCGGATCCCGCGCGCAAGGTCCGCCCGCAGCCGCGTGACCAGCTGCGGCTGGCGCACGCCCGCCGCATGCTCGAGGCCAGCGGCCACGCCGACCGCGACCTGCCGCTCGGGGGCGTGGTCGGGCTCGACGGCGACGTGGTCGTCTGGCACGACCTGGAGGCGCCGACCTGGCCCGGCAACCGGACCGCGCTGGCCGAGTACGACGCGCGGTTCGCCGACCGGCTCGCCGTGGCCGGCGCCGCCGCCTCGGGCGCCGAGGCGCTGGCGGAACCGTCCCGGATCGTGGAGTGCCGCACCTGCCCGTGGTGGACCATCTGCCGGGCCCAACTGCTGGCCGACCGGGACGTGAGCCTGGTGGTGCGCGGTGAGGAGGGCGCCAGCCTGCGCGCCGCCGGCATCCGCACCGTTGATGACCTCGCGACGCTGGACCCGAATCTCGACGGCGAGTTGTTACCCCCCACCGGCATGCCGCTCCCCGACGCGGTGGGGCTGGCCAAGGCGTGGCTCGCCGACCTGACCGTGGTGCGCCGGGTGCCGTGGGTGGCGGTGCCGCGCGCCGACGTCGAGGTCGATGTCGACATGGAAAGCTTCGGCGACGCGGGGGCTTACCTGTGGGGTGCGCTGCTGTCCGGAGTCGACGTCGGCGAGCGCCCCGGCTACCGCGCGTTCGTGACGTGGGAGCCGCTGCCCACCGACGACGAGGCCCGTTCGTTCGCCGCGTTCTGGCAGTGGCTGATGGTGATCCGGCTGCGGGCCCGGGCGCGCGGGCTGAGCTTCCGGGCGTACTGCTACAACGAGCTGGCCGAGAACCGCTGGCTGCTGTCGTCCGCCCGCCGCTTCGCCGGCAAACCCGGCATCCCGAGCCTCGAACAGGTCCAGGCGTTCATCGACTCCGACGCCTGGTTCGATCTGTTCGGCAGTGTTCGCGACCATTTCCTGTGCTCCCACGGAAAAGGGTTGAAGACAATCGCTCCGGTCGCCGGTTTCACGTGGCGGGACGCCGAAGCCAGCGGCGAGAACTCGATGCGCTGGTACCGCACCGCGGTCGGCATGGACGGCGCCGGCCCCGACCAGGCGCAGCGCGTTCGCCTACTCGAATACAACGAGGACGACGTCCGCGCCACTATGACCCTCCGGCATTGGATGTCGTCACCGGCGGTGAATCAGATTCCGTACGTGGGAGACCTGTAGGATCGTCGACCCAGACGACCCGGACATCGTTGCCATTGAGCCGAAGTAGCGCGAGCAGCTGCCAGACGGAGCCCATCGTGCCCCGCATCTTGATGTTCGGCAGCTCGTAGTCGATTCGGTCGGGGAGCGCGACACCGCAACCCATCACGGCACTGTCCCACAGGTCATAGTGGTCGAACTCAATCAGGAGGAAGCGCGCTGTCATATTGCCACTATGGCAAGGGTGTTTCCGCGTCTCCCAGCGTGAAACATCATCCGATTGAGTGAAAGCCATCCGGCGGTGTGGCTGCTATTGATGACGATGTGGGAAGGTAACTAGTCAGGCCGCCGCGTCGTCATGATGAGATCGCGGGCAGCCAGGGGCGGCCCTCGGCGAGCATGACGAGGACTTCGAGGAAGTGTTTGCCGTGTTTCGCGGCGGTGGATAGGTAGCTGCGGATCGCGCAGAAC
>NZ_DASYTH010000310.1:0-1737 GCF_036002505.1 Actinophytocola sp.
CGGCCCCACCCCGACGAACCCCCGCAGGAGGAACCCGACCCCCGCGTCGGGCCACCGGCATGCCCCCATCCCGACCGGCAAACACCGAAAGATCAACAAGCGGCGAAGACGCCTCGATCAACAGTTAGCGAAAGACCGAGGCTAGGTCACAGCCTTGAGCCATGATCGAAGAGTTCGTATGCCGTAACCTCAGGTCCACTCACCCTCCTCGCGAAACCGCACGCTCGACGTGACCCCGCTGCCGTCGTGCTTGGGAAACACGAGGGCGTTCGGCCATCGAAGTCGGCGATGATTCCCCACGGGCCTGGTCTCTCGCCGGGCGATGCATCCGGCCGGCCAACGCTTCGCGGGAACCGTGTTCGTACCCGGTGCCAGGTGTCGGTCACAAAATAACCTGGACGAGGGCAGTCGAATCCGTGCCGGCCGTCCGACGTAAGGGTGTAGAGCGACAACCGGCTACCTGAATGGAGAGCCGCATGGCCCAGTACGCGATTCTGATCTACGCGAACGACTCGGCCCACGGCGCGAACGCCACCGCCGAAGAACTCGAGCCGCACGACCGGCATGCCGAGGAGGTGGTGAAGTCCGGTGCCATGGTGGCGGCCTTCGCGCTGCACCCGGTCGCCACGGCGACCTCGATTCGCGGTGACGTCGTGACGGACGGCCCCTTCATCGATGCCAAGGAGGTCGTTGCCGGCTTCTGCGTGATCGAGGCGCCCGACCTGGACGCCGCCCTGGAGATCGCTCGGCGCAACCCCGCCACCCAGCAGGGCGGCGGTGTCGAGGTGCGGCCCGTGGACAGCGGCTTCGTCAAGGCGCCGCCGGTCGAGGGATGAGCGACCCGGCAGACGTCGAAACGGCGGTCGCGGACGCGCACCGTCGCGAGTGGGCGTTGGTGCTCGCCGCGACGGCGCGCGTCGCGCGGGACCTGGACCTGGCCGAGGAGTGCGTGCAGGAGGCATACGCCGCCGCGCTGGTGGCCTGGGCTCGCGACGGGATCCCGAACCACCCGGTCGCTTGGCTCACCACCACGGCCAAGCGCCGCGCGATGGATGCGGTGCGGCGCGAGCAGGTGTTCCGGGCGAAGCTGCCGTTGCTGGTGGAGCCGGACGAGACGGTGGATGAGCTCGCGCTGGTGGGTGAGGTGGCCATGGAGGAACCGGTCGTGCAGGAGCCTGGGGACGTGGTGCCGGACGAACGGCTGCGGCTGATCTTCCTGTGCTGCCATTCGGCGTTGGCGCAGGACGCCCAGACCGCTCTCACCCTACGGTTGGTCTGCGGGGTGTCGACCAGTGACATCGCGCGGGGTTTTCTGGTGTCGGAGGCGACGATGGCCGCTCGCCTGACCCGGGCGAAGAAGAAGATCTCCGTCGCCCGGATCCCCTACCGGATGCCGGGAGCGGCCGAGTGGCCGGATCGACTGGGCGCGGTGCTTGCGGTAATCCATCTGCTGTTCACCATGGGGCACACGGCGCCGACGGGCGCGTCGCTGGTACGTACAGACCTGGTGGACCAGTCGCTGCACCTGGCCCGGATGCTGCGAGAGCTGATGCCCGACGAGCGGGAGGTTTGGGGATTGCTCGCCTTGCTGCTGGTCACCGACGCCCGGCGCACCACCCGGGTCGACGCCCACGGCCGGCTGCTGCGGCTGCAGGAGCAGGACCGGTCGCAGTGGGACAGGTCAGCGATCGCCGAGGCGCACGACCTGATCGTGGCCGGCCTCCGCGGCGGGCGACC
>NZ_DASYTH010000311.1:0-4056 GCF_036002505.1 Actinophytocola sp.
AAGGACGTCGCCGGTGGCCTGCGAGCAGACCCATTGGCGGCCGTCCCCGAGCAACCAGCGCTCGAAGGAGGCGACCTGCTTGTCGTACTTGGGGGCGTGCTTGTCCCAGTAGCGGCGGAGTCGCTCCGATCTGGCGTCGGCGGAGCGCCTGGGCATGGGACGCCACCTCTCCCGCTCTGCCTACGTGGCGCGGGAATCGTAACGCTTGGCCGGTGAGGACGGCGTCGGGCGATCACCGCAGGCTCGGCCTTCCCGCGGCGCTGGATGAGGTCGCTTCCCCGCGACCGTCGCGTCATCGCCGGCCGAGGGCGGCCTTGAACAACGCAGAGCAATGTCTCACCAGCCAGTGACCTCTCCGGTATGTTGCATTGAGCGATCACCCTTTCCGGCTGCCTCCACTCGGCCGCTCAACACGGCAAATCGCGGTCACGATCGCGTGTTTCAAGTCATTCTTAGCGCCCTCGCCATAGGGAGAGCCTCCACTCGCTGCCTTCGCCGACGCGTTCCGGCTCAATGCAACAGTGCCCGGCTATTTCATCACGCTCGGCGGTGCATCAGAATGACCCCGGAAAGACCGCTGGCGAAGGGCCGACACGGCACCGCCGCCGGGCGGCGGTGCCGCGGACTGTCCTGCGCCAGAGCCACTGGAGGAGGCGCGGCACATGACCGGCAACATCCACATCGCCGACGCGCAGGGTGACACCACCCGCACCTGGGACACCGCCGACCCCGCGACCGTCCGGGAGATCGAGGAGGTCTTCCGGGAGGCGCAGACGGCCGGCCGGCTCGTCTACCGGCAGACCGGGGACGGCACCGGCGAACAAGTGACCCTCACGACCTGGAATCCCGAGCAGCACACCGAGGTGATCGTGGCCCCACGGCTGGCCGGCGGCTAGAGGGCCCCCTGCCATGACAGCAGTGGTGTGGTGGGCGGTCGCGGCGGCAGCGGTGGTCGTGCTCGCGTGCTTGCGGGCCAGGGACGCGCTGGCGCGCCGGCGCCAGGCAAGGCTGCGGGCCGAGGCGCTGCTGCTGGCCTGGCTGTCGCCTGGCCAGCGCGCGCAGTACCGTGCGCGTGGCTGGTTCGAGGTCACCACCGCCGCCGGCCACCGCTACCGCGTCCGCCGAGGGGGTATCGTGCGGCTGGATCCCCGCGGGTCCGCCTACTGCATCGAGGCGGTGTCTCCAGTGCCGGTCGCCGACGAGATGCTCGCCAACAAGCTGCTGCTGGAGACCGACGAGCGCCGCTTCCTAGCAACCGCCCACCGCTACCGCGACACCGATCAGCCCAGGAGAGGACGGAGGCGGACCCCGACGGAACCGGTGCCGGCAGTGCCGCATGGGCCCCGCCGTATTGGCAAGACAGTTACGCGCGTACGGCGACCAGGTCAAGGGATCGTACCGACTCGCTGACCCGGGTAGAGGAGACGCGGTAAGGGCTACTGTGATCAGCGGCGGTGACGCTCCCCACGGGCTAAGGGTGCTGGCCGCCGTTGTGCAGCAGGGAGGCGCTGATGGCGATACCCACCGGGTACCCGGCCGTTTCGACGCCTGGGACCCCGACCATGCGGGAACATCCCAGCGGCGGCGACCTGCACCCGGCCAGCCTGTCGGCCGGCCGCCTGCTTCTGGGGCCGATTTTCGCAAAGCCGACCTGCGGGAGGCCTGGCTGCGCGACACCTGCCTGCCCGCCGCTGATCTGCGCGATGCCGACCTCCGCAACGCGGATCTCCAAGGGGCCGACCTGGACGCTGCCGACCTGCGGGGGGCGAACCTGGATGGCGCCGACCTGCGGGGGCGACGTTCTCGCCGCTGACGGCCTGGCCGACGGCTTCCAGCCGCTCACAGCCGGGGCGACCCTGACACGCCCCGAGCGCCATCAGGAGTGACCCCGCCACGTTGCTTGCCTGGCGGATGGGCGACGGTGCGCCGACATGATCGTGATCGGGGCAGGGCCCGCGGGGGAGAAAGCGGCGGCCCAGGCCCGTGGGGTGCCAGAAGTCAGCTCGTCACGCGGCCCACTCGTGCTCATCGATCAGTCCTTCCAGAACATCACGGCAGCGCAACTTGCCAAGGGTCGGTCCACCATCCGATGGCCGCACGCCGATGACACCGGCGCCGCCTGGCCGAAGCTGCGGTGCGGGCGGCGCCGGTTGTAGTGCTCGACGTAGCCTCTCAGGACGCGAACAAGCTGCTGGTGGCCGACGATCAACAGCGGGTCCAGCGTTCACGGCGGACGGTCCCGATCCAGCGCTCGGCGACAGCGTTGGCGTTGGCGTTGGGCGCCTGTATCGGAGTGCAGATGATCTGGACACCGGTTGAGCGCCAGACATCATCGAACGCCCTCGTGAATTTTGGCGTCCCGGTCGCGGATCAGGAACCTGAACGCGGTGGCCTCATCGTCAAGCGCGGCGACAAGGTTGCGGGCCAGCTGGACTACCCACGGCCCGGTCGGGTGCGCGGCTCAATGAAGAACAGCACATACAGCCGCCGCAGGAACACGGTGTGGCGACGGTGAAGAAGTCGCAGGCCAGGATGCTAGCCGCCTGGCGGCGCAGAAACGACCGTCAGGTCGTAGAGACCCGTCGAGGTGCCGGGTCGATCCCATGGGCCCGCAGTACCCTGCGGATCGAGCTGGCCGAGATCTGGCAGCCCAGGCGGAGCAACTCGCCGCGGATCCGCAGGTAGCCCCACCGCGGATTCTCCGAGGCGAGCCGGACGATCAACCGCTGCACGTGGTCAGGGACCGGCGGTCGTCCCATGGAAACCGTCGGGTAAGTCCACCGCCACCGCACCCGGCGCCGATGCCAGCAAAGCCTCGTCCGGGGAGTTCTCGCGGATTTCCTTGGGCCGTCTTGGTCCTGCACGAACGGCTTCGGGTTCTCGGTGAGCCCGGGTCTGCAGGACCGTCGCTGATGTGGGTGGCTCGCGGCGGTGCGGGAGCGATGAGTTCCGGCCGTACCGGCTGTCTTAACGTTCAACCCGACCCTCTTCCACGAATTGAGGCCACGACTTGAGCACGGTCACCTCGCCCGACGGCACGGTCATCGACTACGACCGCTACGGTGACGGGCCCGCCGTCATCTTCATCGGCGGGGCCGCTGCCTACCGCGCGATCGATGAGGCCACCACCCAGACCGCCAAGCGCCTCGCGGCCGAGGGGTTCACGACCGTCGACTACGACCGGCGCGGCCGCGGACGATCCGGCGACACCCAGCCGTGGGCGCTTGACCGCGAAGTCGAGGACGTCGCCGCGCTGATCAAGGCGGTCGGCGGCGCCGCGGCACTGTGCACCAACTCCTCAGGGGCCGACATCGCCCTGGCCGCCGCCAGCGCCGGCGGCGGCGTCACCGCGCTGGCCCTCTACGAGCCGCCGTTCTTCGCCGGCCGCAGCTTCACCACCCACCTCGCCGCGCTGCGCTCGCTGCTCGCCGACGGCAAGAACGACGAGGCGATGCGCTACAACCTGACCTCGGTGATCGGATTGCCGGCCGAGGTCGTCGATGGAATGGCGCGAGCGCCTTGGTGGGCCGCGATGGTCGCGGCCGCCCCCACCCTGGTCTACGACCACGCCGCCACCCACGAGATCAATCTCGACCCCGACTGGCGCGGCCGCTGGGCCAAGGTCACCGTGCCGACGATCGTGTGCTCGGGTGACCAGACCTTCCCCGGCCTGCCCGAGGCCGCCGACGCGGTCGCCGCCGCACTGCCGAACGCGAGCCGCCGCACCCTGCCGGGGCAAGGCCACCGGCCGGCACCCGAGGCGATGGTGCCGGTGCTGCTGGAGTTCCTCGGTTCCAGCAGACAAGCGTTCCAATCCAGGTCGCCGGGTCAGCGCTTGCGGCCGACTCCACCGTAGAACCCGCCCGGCAATATCGAGTTCGGGTCGTCCGGCCGCCACAGCTGGATCTCCACCAGACCAGGGTCCACCAGGTCGACGCCGTCGAAGAACCGCTCGACCTGCGCACGGGTGCGAGTCACCATGAACGCGGTGGTCTGCTGATACAGCCGCTCGACCCTCGCCCCCATCTCAGCCATCTCCTCTGCCGACATGTCCGG
>NZ_DASYTH010000312.1:0-2202 GCF_036002505.1 Actinophytocola sp.
ACAGGTCATTGTGGCCAAACACCCAAGGCGGCGGGCGGAGGCTGGGCGGAGGCGGGGTGAGTCCTCCACGCCCCTCTAGCGGGACCTTCCCGGATAAGTTGATCTTCCCTCGGGGCCGGTAGCCGTTTCGGCTGCCAGGTAAGGCAATCACGGCGTGTCGAGGCGGTGGTCTTGGATCAAATAGTGTATGACCTAAAGTGTGGCCAGCGTGTACGGGAAGAAGATCAACGGGAAGACGTACTACTACCTGCGCGAGATGGCCCGGGTGAACGGCAAACCCAAGATGGTCTCCGAGCGCTACCTGGGCTCCGCCGCCGACATCGAGGCGGCCATCGACGGCGCGCAGGCCGGCACGGTCCCGGCGCGGACCCGGCACCTGCGTTTCGGCGACGTCGCCGCGGTCTGGTCGCTGCTCACCGATCTGGACGTGGCCGCCGTCATCGACGATGTGGTCGGTGGCCGCCGCGCGGACGCCGGCGCCTCCGTCGGCACGTACCTGGCGTTGGCGGCGCTGGGCCGCCTGGTCGAGCCGGGATCCAAGCGGGCCTTCGCCCACTGGTGGGCGGCCACCGCCGCCGACCGGTTCACCAAGATCAGCGCGACGGTGCTGGACCACCGCAAGTTCTGGGACGCCATGCACAGCGTTGACGGCGAAGCGTTGCAGGAGATCTCCGCGCGGCTCACGGCCAGGATGATCGAGCTGTACGAGCTGGACCTGTCCAGCGTCGCGTTGGACATGACCAACTTCGCCACCTACATCGACACCGCCAACGACAGGGCCCCGATCGCCCAACGCGGCAAGGCGAAACAGAAACGCACCGACCTGCGCCTGGTCGGGCTGGGCATGGTCGTCACCCGCGCCGGCGGCATCCCGCTGGTCTGGCACGCCTACCCCGGCAACCGCCCCGACGTCACCCAGTTCCCGACTCTCATCGAGCGCCTGGCCCAGCGCTACACCCAGCTGACCGCCACCGCCACCGAGACCGCCACCGGCAGTGACACGGGTGCGTCGGCGGCGTCGATGACGGTGGTCTTCGACGCCGGGCAGAACTCGAGCGACAACTTCGCCCACCTCACCCGCTCGGGACTGCACTACGTCGGGTCCGTCCCGCCCAGCGACTGCCCCGACCTGCTCGCCCGGCCCGCCACAGACCGCCGCCCCGTCGACGCCGAGCGCTACCCCGGCCTCAGCGCGATCGACACCGAACGCGTCGTCTACGGCGCCACCCGCCGGGTCGTGCTCACCCACTCACAATCCCTGCACGACGACCAGGCCCGATCGTTCACCGGCACCACCCTGGCCAAAGCCGGCAAAGCCCTGGACGAACTCGCCGCGACCCTGGCCCGCGGCAAAACCCGCCGCGCTCGGGCAGCGGTCGAGGCCGAGATCGCCACCATCACCAGCGACCCCTGGCTGCGCCGCGTCATCGACATTCAGCTCACCGGCGACATCCCCGCCCAGCACCGCCTGAGCTGGACCGTCAACACCCAGAAACGACGAGCACTCCAAGACGAGGTGTTCGGCAAACGGATCCTGATCACCGACCACGACGACTGGACCGTGCCCGACGTCGTGGCCGCCTACCGCTCCCAATCAGAAATCGAGTTCGGGTTCCGGCAGCTCAAAGACCCCCACCAGGTGTCATTCTCCCCGATGTTTCACTGGACCGAGCACAACATCGCCGTGCACACCTTCACCTGCGTGCTCGCCCTGCAACTGGCCCACCTGATGCGCCTGAAAGCCCACCGCGCCGGGCACGACCTCTCCGTACGGGCACTACTGGACACCCTGGCCGAGATCGGGGAAACCGTGCTCATCTACCCCTCCACCGGCGGACGACCCAAAGCACGCCGCATGACCACCGAGATGACCGCCGACCACCAAGCCCTCTACGACCTCTACAACCTGAACCGATGGGCACCAGCCAGCGCGACTTAGGTCATACACCGCCGCCCCCGGAAACCCTTGCTACGTAAGGCGAAAGTCCCTCAAGAACAACTTATCCAGGAAACTCCCGCTAGCGGCGCAAGCTGAGGTCCTCCACCGAGGGCAGCAGTGCCGCGCCGAGCATCGTCGCGTCTGTGAGCTCGGCGAGGGCGTCGCTGCCTCCAGCATCGGTTCGGTGATCCGGCGGGCTCTGGCGACGGCCACGCCGAGCCCCAGGCCGCGGATGCGTTCCCCACTTGTCGCAGGCTTAGGTG
>NZ_DASYTH010000313.1:0-17541 GCF_036002505.1 Actinophytocola sp.
GCGCAGTGAATGAGGAATTCATCGCACCCCAACCGCACCGTCGACCACCACGTCTCCGCCATCCTCACCAAGCTCGGCGTGGCCCTCTACGGCATGAACGTGACGTTGCCTTCCCGGATCACCGCTGCCGTTCCCGCTCCAGCCAGGCCGGCCAGAGCCGCTCCGCCACCCGGGCGCGGAGCCGCCCACCCAGGTGCATGGCGCGCCAGGCGCCGCGGTAGCCGGGCAGCACCCCGGCGGCGATGACGATGTGGCCGATGATCGCCGGCGTGACCAGGTAGGTCGACCACCGGTGAATCCGGTTGTACACAACGAACAGCGGGCCACCGGACACGACGACCAACCCCACGCCGCTGGCGATCAACGCGAGCAGCAGCACGATCAGGACCAGGTTCATGATCCGCTGACCGGGGTCGAAGTGGCCCTCGTGGCGGCCGAAGCGCCCGGTGAACAGCGCCGCCGGCCACCGCGCGAACCACCGCAGATCCGTTCGGCGAAACCGCACGGAGTCCACCAGCAGGGTCCGCGCGGCGCGCCAGCCGAGCACGACGCCGAGGGCGACCAGGCCGGCGAACACCCAGCCGGCGAAGGTGTGCAGCTCGGTGTCCGGCACGCCGAACAACGACGACAGCACGCTCGGCTCGCCCTCTTCACCGAGCGTGAGCCACCAGCCGGTGAACAGCAGCACCAGAACGGCGACATAGACGCCCGCGTGAAACCAACGCGTCTTGGCGTTGTTGCGCCGGACGATCTCGTGGCGCAGTCGCGGTTGCCGCTCAGTAACCATTCCCGCCGCCGCCCGCGCCGCCACCGCTGGCCGGTGGTTGCGACCCGCCGCTGTCACCGACCTCAACCATGATCTTGGTCTCGGCGCCGGCCGGCGAATGGTCGGCGTTGCGCAGCGATATGTCCAACTCATGCCGGCCCGGGGTCAGACCCGCCACCGCCTTCGACGAGGTGCTGATCTCCAGGTTGTCGGATTCGACGACCTCGTACTTCTTGTCGTTGCCGTCGAAGAAGAGGTGGACATGGTGCTGGCCGGACTGTGTCGGCCCGAGGGACTCGCTGGACTTGACCTTGAGCTGGAACGGGGCCTTGATCGTGGCCCCATCGGCCGGCTCGACGATCGAGACCGACGGGCCGCCTGACCCACCACCCGACCCGCCGGCGGTTGTCCCACTGCTTCCGCCGCCGCACGCGGTCACCCCGGCCAGCAAGATTGTTCCGAGCATGGCAGACACCGAGATGCGCTTCGTCATGTCTCCTACCTCGTTTGAGAGTGGATTCCCACCGGGTATTACGCGTTCGCGCCGGGATGGTTCAACGCCGACCAAAGTCCTCCGTCATATGTCCATTCCAGACGGTCGCGCCGAGGTCCACATGCGACACTCCGGCAGCAGGCCTGGCGCGGCGGGCTGGGCCGGGAAAGACCAGGCCACGCGCCGGGGTTGTGAGACACTTGTCAGGTGTGGAGGTCGCGGCGGATCGAGGGGGAGGTCGCCGCATGGAGGCGTGGCTGATCTGGTTGATCTTCGCCCTGGTGCTGGGTGTCGTCGAGATCCTCACCCTCACCGCGGCGCTCGGCGTGCTCGGCGCCGCCGCGCTGGTCACCGCGGGGTTCGCGGCGTTCGGCCTGCCGCTGCCCGTCCAGCTCCTGATGTTCGCCGCCGCGTCCACGGCCGGCGTGGTGCTCATCCGTCCCGCCGTCCTGCGGCACCTGCACCAGCCGCAGCTGGAGCGGTTCGGCGTGGACGCGCTCATCGGCAAGCCCGCCCAGGTCCTGCGCGAGGTGACCGGGACCGACGGTCTGGTCCGCATCGGCGGCGAGGAGTGGACCGCCCGCGCCTACGACGAAACCCTGGCGATCCCGGTCGGCACGGTCGTCGACGTCATGGAGATCAAGGGAAGCACTGCGATCGTCTACCCCAGGGAGAACCCATGGATATCGCCCTCCTGATCGTGGGAGTGCTCGTCGCCCTGTTCGTCATCTCCACGGTGCTGCGGTCGGTGCGCATCGTGCCGCAGGCGCGGGCCCGCAACGTCGAACGGCTCGGCCGGTACAGCCGCACGCTGCAGCCGGGCCTCAACTTCGTCATCCCGTACATCGACCGGGTGCGGACCACGATCGACCTCCGGGAGCAGGTCGTCTCGTTCAAGCCGCAACCGGTGATCACCGAGGACAACCTGGTCGTGGAGATCGACACGGTGCTGTACTTCCAGGTCACCGACCCGCGCGCGGCCGCCTACGAGATCGCCAGCTACCTGCAGGCCGTCGAGCAGCTCACCGTCACCACGCTGCGCAACGTGGTCGGCTCCATGGATCTCGAGCGCACTCTCACCTCCCGCGACACGATCAACAGCCAGCTGCGCGGCGTGCTCGACGACGCCACCGGCAAGTGGGGCATCCGGGTCAACCGCGTCGAGATCAAGGCCATCGACCCGCCCAAGACCATCAAGGACGCGATGGAGAAGCAGATGCGGGCCGAGCGGGACAAGCGCGCCGCCATCCTGAACGCCGAAGGCCAGCGCCAGTCCCAGATCCTCACCGCCGAGGGCGACAAGCAGGCCGCCGTCCTGCGCGCGGAAGGCAGCCGCACCGCCCGCATCCTCGAGGCCGAAGGCCAGGCCCGGGCCATCGATCAGGTGTTTCAGGCCGTGCACCGCAACGACCCCGACCCCAAACTCCTTGCCTACCAGTACCTCCAAGCCCTCCCCCAGCTCGCGCAGGGCCCCGGCAACACCGTCTGGGTGATCCCCAGCGAGGTAACCTCGGCGCTCGCCAACGTGTCCCGCGCCTTCACCGAGGCCCTGCCCAAGTCGCCCGCCACCCGCGACCCGGAAACCGCCGAGGAGCTCGCCACCCAGGCCGCCGCCGACGCCGCCCAGGCCGCGGAGGCCGCCGCCGAGGCGGTCGCCAACGCCGCCGAGACCGACCGCCAGGTCCGGTAGGTGCAGTGAATGCGTCATTCAGCGCGCTCAGTGCAGTGAATGACGCATTCACTGCACCCCAGCCAGTCAGGCGGTGACCGACTCGGGTGCCGGCACCTCCTCGGTGGCGCGGGGCGCGGACGGGGCTTCGGGGGTTGGGGTGCGGCCGGGGGCGTCGGAGCTGGCGAGGTACTCGCGCATGGTGCGTTCGCGGCCGTAGCGGCGGCGCAGCCAGAGGTAGGCGAGGAACGCCGCGGGGCCGAACCAGGTCTGTGCCGGGATGATCACGTCGGAGCGGGAGTCGATGTAGTTGATGAGGAGTCCGGACAGCGTCGGCATCGCGGCACCGAACACGACGATGAGAATCAGGGCGAGGCGTAGCGCCTTCCGGCCGTAGGCCTTGACCGCGGCGATGGTGAATGCGGCGTACACCAGAAGGTCGCCGAGGCCGATGATGGCTTCGTCGTAGCTGATCCGCATGCCGACGGCCGGGAAGAGCGGGTGGCCGACGAACTCGCGGACGAGGTAGTTGGACACCGGCCAGACGATCGTGAAGATCACGTCGTAGACCGCGAGCACGAGGGCGAACCAGGAAATGTGCCGCAGCTGCATTCCGCCCTGGACATAGAGGTTGGCCACCGAGACCGCGCTGAGCAGGGTGATGAGGCTGGTCTCGGCCCAGAAGACCTGCCAGCCGGGAACGGTGCCGAGCAGGTTGAGGCCGACGTAGAAGTTGAAGCCGATCAGTGCTCCGATGCCCAGCCACAGCACGGTCGGGCTGACCACCGGCCGGAAGCCGATGGCCAGCGCCGCGGTGAAGGTCAGGATCAGCAGGCTCTCCAGGCCCCACCGGGGCAGCACCAGGTACAGGCCCGGCAGGACCACCAGGAAGGTGAACAGGATCATCACGTCGCGGCTGTTGAACGTGCCGATCGCCGGACGCTCCAGGCGGACCCGGCGGAAGTAGACCAGTGCGCCGAGACTGGCCACCAGCGCGCCGATGATGGCCACGACCAGCTGGAACATGGACAGCGAAAACTGAGTACTCACCAACATGTCAGGCTCCGATGAGCGTGGGGGCGAAGAACGTCGTCTCGTGCAGATCGCTGCGCACGCGGCGCAGCGAGTGCGCCGCCTCGTCGCCCACGAAGGCGAGGTCCGCGTCGATACCGCGGTCGGCGAAGTGGCGCGCCGCCTCGGTTTCGCCGAGGCCGGCGATCGCCGAGGCGGGCAGGGTGAGCCGAAGCCGCCCGTCGTGGATGTCCGCCCGGTAGCGGGCCGGCCAGGGCCGGGCCGGCAGCGCTTCGATGGCTTCGATCAGCTGCCGCGGGGTCACGATGTCGGCCGGCCCGAGCCGCAGCAGCTGATCCGCCTTGCCGACGATCGGACCGGTGCCGGGCAGGGCGGCCACCTCGCAGGTCAGCGCCTCCTCGGGCAGGCACCGGACGACGTCGCGGGTGTCGTACCGGAACACCGGCATGCATTCGCGGTAGGGGTAGTACGGAGAGACCACGACGGTGGCCAGCGCACCGGGCGCCGCCGGCTCGCCGGTGTCGAGGTCCAGATACTCGACGAGCCCCATGTTGATGTCGTGGTGCAGGTGGCCCTGGCCGCACGTGCGCCCGCTGACCGGTACCACCTCGGTCATGGCGAACACGTCCCTGATGTTGTCCGTGCCGAACATCTCGCGGGCGGCCGCGGCCAGGTTCGGCGACAGCACCTCGCCGCCCACGTCGATGCGGCGCAGCCGGAAGTCGTCCGGGCCCATGCCCCGGCGCCGCGCGGCCGTCTCGAGCTCGGCGAGATAACTCGGATTGGTCGCCAGCAGCGTGGCTCCGCCGGCGGCCAGGTTGTCGAGCGCTTCGTCCGGCGGCACGATGCCGAGCACGCGGCAGCCGGCGCCGACGAGGTTGCAGCAGGCGACGTCCAGCTGCACCGCGCCGGTCGAGCGGGAGCTGATGCTGACCTGCAGGATGTCGTCCGGGCCGATCTCGCCGCGGAGCACGCCGGCCAGTGAGCCCAGGCCCGCCCAGAGTTCCAGCTCGTAGCGGGAAAGCCAGATCTCGGCCGGACGTCCTGTGGTGCCCGTGGTGCGGGTCGTCAGGTGGCGCGGCACGCCGGCGCACTGGAAGTCGTCCTGCCGTTCGATGAGATCGCGCTTGACGGTCACCGGGATCGCCCCGAGTCCCGCGGCGTCGAGCTCGTCGGCGCGCACCTCGGCGGCGGCGAACCGGCGCGCGTAGAACGGCGACCGCGCCGCGAGCCGGATGGCGGTGCGCCGCACGCCGTGGTCGGCGAAGTCCTTCCGGGCCGCCGGATCCGCCAGCGGTCCGTCGAGCAGTTGCTGCGCATCCGCACCGGGCTCACCGAACTCGGCGAGCGTGGCGAGTGCGTCGTCGACGAGCCGGGCGATACCGCGCGTGTTGAGCCGGCGCCCCCAGACCATTCCCATCGCCATCCGGAACTGCCGGATCCCGGTCGCGAGCATGGCAACTCCTCTTTATTCCGCAAAACCGTCATTGGGACACGGGCGCCGCTCATCGTGGAACGCCGCCCGGTCCTCATTCGACCGCGCGACGGCGAAACGAATGGGCCGTCACGAGCGATCCATTGGGTTACAGGGCCTCCCCGACGCCGGCGGCAAACAGCACCGCGCTCAGTGAACCCATCGCGTAGCGAGCGTGCTTCAGGCTGCGAACCAGAGACTTCATGACTTACCTCCTTTCCCAGAACTCGTTGGCTGAACCGATCCGGCGCGGCCGGCGACCGGCCGCGCCGCCTACCCGCACCCGGCGGGTGAGCAGCAGCTGTCGCAGGGGGTGACGACGACCTTGACGGTCATCTCCGGATGAATCGAACAGGTCACGTTGTACGTGCCGGGTTCGTTCCACGGCGCCGTCGTATAGGTGTCGTTCGTTTCGGTGAGGACCCGGTCACGCATCGGGTTTCCGGTCTCGGCGATCAGGCTGCCGCCCTCGCCCGGTCCGATGATGTGCAGCCAGCGCGAGTTGTTCACCAGCGTCAGCTTCTGACCCTGGCGGATCGTCATCTCTTTGACGGTGAAAACCTCGTGGTCCATGCCGACGGTGTTGGCCGGCGCCGGTGTCGGATCGGCGCCGGCGGCCGGCAGCCAGACCCCGGCCGCGATCAACGGCAAGCCGAAGAGGATGCGTGGAATAGGCATGCTTCAATCTCCTGCCGCGTGGCAACCCGAAACGTTCAATAACCATTGGCCCGGTGGCCGCCGCTCCACCGGCTGAAGGTGTCTGCAGCGTAAGGTTCCACAAGCGCCTGAGGCAAGAAGTTCCACACCGAATCCACAAATGGTGAGGATTCAGCCGAACGGCCGATTCGGGTCCGGCGCCGTTTGCCTCAAATATGCGCCATAAGATGGATTGGTCGCGCGAAGAGTGGACGTCCGGCAATTGACCGATGACGTTCCGTCGTCCATGGACGCCCACAAAGGACTGTCGCGAAAATTCAGGCAAACAGGTCAAAAGCGACAACCGGGCGGCCGGTCATCCGGTGGGATCGCCCAGGTAGGTCGGCAGGACAGCCGGGGGGATGGGGCCCTTGTTGCGGCGGCCCTGGGTGGATTCCTCCCAGGCGTGGGCGAGGATTCCCACGCTTCGGCTGAGCACGAACAGGCCGCGGGCCAGGGGCGGGGGGAAGCCGAGCTCGGCGTAGATGACCGCGGTGGCGCCGTCGATGTTCATCGGCACGGGCTTGGCGCGGCCGGTGTTGAGGGCGGTCTCCACGGCTCGCGCGGCTCGGGCGTGCCGGCCGGCCACGACCCCGTCGGCGGCGGCCTGGTCGACCAGGGCCAGCAGCGGATCCCGCCGCGGGTCGACCGGGTGGAACCGGTGGCCGAACCCGGGCACGTACCGGTGTTTCCCGATGACCTCGGCCACCGCACCGGTCAGGCTCTGCCCGTCCGCCTCGCGCTGCACGATCTCGTTGAGCAACTCGACGCACTGCTCGCCGGCACCGCCGTGCACGTCGCCGAGGGCGTTGACACCGGAGGCGATCGCGTTGTTGAGCCCGACGCCGCAGGTGACCGTCATCCGGGCGATCGCGATGGACGGCGCCTGCGGGCCGTGGTCGACGGCGGCCACCAGCGCCGCCTCGAGCAGCGCCGCCTCGCGGGGGTCGGGCAGGGCGCCCCGGGTCAGCAGCCAGACCGTGGCGACCAGGCCGGTGGAGCCGATCAGGTCCTGGACCGGGATGCCGCGCAGCTCCACGACACCGGGTTCCATCCGGCAGACACCTGTTGCCCACCAGTCGGCGACGTCGGACACGGTGGCGTTCATCGGGCTGCCTCGTCGGCGATCGCGACGGGATGCCGCCACCGGGCGACGAGGTCGGCGGTTTCGGCGTTGTGCTGGCCCAGGCCGGGTGGCGGGGCGGGCGGGCGGAGCGGCTCGCCGTCGATCAGCACGCCGTTGCCGCTGGCGCGCACGGTTCGGGTGCCGTCGCCGGGAAAGGGCAGGTCGGTGAAGAAGCCGCGGTGAGCCAGCTGCGGGGACTCGACCGCCTGCGGCACCGACATGATGCGCGCGGCGGGGACGCCGATCGCGGGCAGGATCTCTTCCCATTCGGCCGCTGTGCGGGCTTTGAGGGCGGCGTTCATCTCGTCGTCCAGGGCTTCGCGGTGGCGTTTGCGGGCTTCGCGGTCGGCGAACCGGGGGTCGGTGATGAGGTCGGCCCGATCCAGTGCCCGGCACAGTTTCTCGAACTGGGACTGCCGGTTGGCGGCGATGTTGAGCGGGCCGTCCGCGGCGTGGAAGGTGCCGGACGGGGCGGCCGTCACGTTCTGCCGGCCCATCGGCTCCGGCGGCACCCCGCTGATCAGATAATGGGACACGGCCCAGCCCATCGCCGAGATCGACGCCTCGAGCATGGAGAGATCGAGAAAGCAGCCTTCGCCGGTGCGGTTCCGGCCGCACAACGCCGCGGAGATGGACAGCGCGGCCATCAGCCCGCCGACCGTGTCGCAGACCGGAAACCCGACCCGCAGCGGCGCGGTGTCCTCGGTGCCGGTGATGCTCATCATTCCGGACAGGCCCTGGATGATCTGGTCGTAGGCCGGTGCCTGGCTCATCGGTCCGGTCTGGCCGAACCCGGAGATCGCGCAGTAGACCAGGCTCGGATTGAGGGCGTGCAGCCGCTCCCAGCCGAACCCGAGGCGGGCCAGCACCCCGGCCCGGAAGTTCTCCAGCAGGACGTCCGCGCCGCGCACCAGATCCTCGAAGACCGCCCGCTGCCCGGCGTCCTTCAGGTCGAGCTCGACGGATTTCTTTCCCGCGTTCTGGGCGAGAAACGACGCCCCGACGCCGGCCCGGTTCAGCTCCGGCTCCGGCCCCAGATGGCGGGCCAGGTCCCCGGACCCGGGCAGCTCGATCTTCACCACCTCGGCGCCGAACAGCATGAGCTGATAGCTGCAGTAGGGACCGGCCAGCACATTGGTCAGGTCAAGCACCCGAATTCCGTGCAATGGTCGAGAATTCATTCGCCAACCCCCTTTTATGCTTTGAAGGGATGGTCGAATCCTCGTTCGGTCATATGACCGGCCACCTCGATGAGCGCCGCGACGAACTCCTGGACCCGCTCGTCCGGAAACCGCACCGTGGGGCCGCTCAGCGAGAGCGCGGCGACGGTGGCGCCGGTTCGGCCGGTCACCGGCACGGCGACGGCGGACAGGCCCTGCTCGCGCTCGCCGTGGCTGACGGCGAACCCGCGGAGGACGGCCTCGTCGATCTCTGTCTTCAAGGTGGCGGCGTGCCCGGGGCCGTAGGGCGAGCCGCGGGCGATGCGGGCGAGCAGCGCGCGGTCGGCGTCCCGCAGCAGGATCTTCGACGAGGCGCCGGCCCACAGCGGCAGCTCGTCACCGACCTGCACGACGTGCCGCAGTGGCTGCGGGCTTTCCTGCTGCGCCACGCACACCCGCCAGATGTCGCGCAGGACGTAGAGGTTGACCGTCTCCCGCTGGCTCGCGGCCAGGCCGCGCATCAACTCCTTGGTCTCGGGCGGAAGCTCCCACGTGGCGCGGGCCAGGTGCGCCCAGCGCCACAGGCTCGGGCCGGCCATGTAGCCCTTGGCGGTGGCCCACAGCAGCCCGTTCTGCTCCAGGGTCTGCACCAGCCGGATGACCGTGGTCTTGGCGAGCCCGGTGGCCCGGACGATCTCGGCGATCGAGATCACCGGCTGCGTCTCGGTGAGCAGGCCCAGGATGTCGAAGGCGCGCTGCACGCTGCGCACGCCCTGCGACTCGGTGTCCTCCCGGTGCGGGGTGGTCACGTCCGTGTCCTGCTTCACCGCGTTGTTCCCCTCTGCCACAACGACCCTTCATCCTCGCCGCTTCGCCACCGCGGCGTCCATAACGTCTTCACCTCGAGGACTTGCCAGTGATGGTGGCTGGCCGTACGTTACACGCAGTCCGTAGAGCGGTCCAGATGTACCGCTTGGTGGTTCGGAAGGGTGTAGTGGTGGTGCAGGACATTCTCCGCCCGGCGGATACCGGCGCGCCCGTCGAGGCGCCGGCCTACGTCGCCGGCCAGTGGGTTTCGGACGGGACACCGATGGCGCGCACCGGGCCCTACGCCCGCGCGGTGGTCAGCCGCTCCTACCCGGCGACCCCCGACCAGATCGCGGCCGCGCTCGCGTTCGCCCGCACGGGCCGGAAAGCCGTCGCCGCGCTCGCCCCGGCCACCCGCGCCGGCATCCTGGAGCGGGCGTCGCACCTGGCCACCGAGCACCGCGACGGCATCGCCCGGCTGATCGCCCTGGAGCTGGGGAAACCGCTCAAGGACGGTCGCGGCGAGCTGGACCGGGTGGCCGACACGTTCGCCGTGTGCGCCGCGGAAACGCGCCGCATCGGCGGCGAGCTGCTGCCGGTGGCGGGCTGGGCGCGGGGGGCCGGCAACACCGCGCTGACCTACCGGGCGCCGGCCGGGGTGGCGCTGGCGATCACCCCGTTCAACGCGCCGGCGAACCTGCTGGCACACAAGCTCGGCGCTTCGTTCGCGGCGGGGAACACCACGCTGGTCAAGGCTCCGCCCCAGGCGCCGGCGACCAGCGCGGCCGTCGTCGCCCTGCTGCTGGCGGCCGGCATGCCCGCCGAAGCGGTGCAACTGCTGCACGGCGGTGGCGAGGTCGGCGCGGCGCTGTGCGGCGCCCGCGAGGTGGACGTGATCAGCTTCACCGGCAGCCCGGAGACCGGGGCCGCGGTCGCCCGTGCGGCCGGCGCCAAGCGGCTCGTGCTGGAGCTGGGCGGAAACGCCGCGACGATCGTCTGCGCGGACGCGGACATCGCGCACGCGGCCCGGGTCTGCGCCCGCACCGGCTACACCAACTCCGGGCAGAGCTGCATCTCGGTTCAGCGGATCTACGTGCAGCGTGGGCGGTTCGACGAGTTTCTCGAGGTACTCCGGTCCGAAGTGGACTCGTTGCGGGTGGGTGATCCGCTCGACGACGCCACCGATGTCGGGTCCATGGTCGACGAGGACGCCGCCGCGCGGGTGGAGAAATGGGCCGACGAGGCGGTGACGCGGGGCGCGCGGCTGGTCCTCGGCGGCACCCGGGACGGCGCGACGCTGCACCCGACCATCCTGGCCGCTCCCCCGCCGGACAGCTCCGTGGTGCGCGAGGAGGTGTTCGGCGCGCTGGTGGCGGTGCTGCCCTTCGACGACCTGGCCGAGGTGATCGAGACCTGCAACAACAGCCGGTACGGGCTGCAGGCCGGGCTGTTCACCCGTGACATCGGCACGATCATCACGGCCTGGCGCGAACTTCAGGTCGGCGGGCTGGTGGCGAACGGGTCGTCGAACTACCGGCTGGACCACGTCCCCTTCGGCGGGGTCAAGGACTCCGGCTTCGGCCGCGAGGCGCCGGCCCAGATGATCGAGGACTACACGGTGATCAAGACGCTGATGCTGCGCGGAATGTCCGTCTGGGGCGAGCAATGACCATGACAAGTGCCGCCGAGGCGCTGGTGGCGCAACTTTCGTCCTATGGCGTGGACTACGTCTTCGGGGTGTGCGGCCACACCAACATCGCGTTCCTGGATGCCTTGGGGCGCAGTGACATCCGGTTCGTCATGGCGCGGCACGAGCAGGCCGCGGCGCACGCCGCCGACGGGTACGCCCGGATGACCGGCAAGCCCGGCGTCCTGCTCGTCCACGTCGGCCCCGGGCTGATGAACGCGGTCACCGGAGTCGCCACGGCCGCGTTCGACTCGGTTCCGCTGGTCACGATCGCCGGCGACATCCCGTCCTACTTCTACGGCCGGCATCCGCACCAGGAGGTGAACCTGCACGCCGATGCCGACCAGGCAGCCATATTTCAACCATTTGTCAAACGCGCGTGGCGCGTCCAGCGGGCCGAGGACCTGTTGCGGTTCACCGAGCGGGCATTCTGGACGGCGACTTCGGGCCGACCAGGCGCTGTGTTGCTGAACGTGCCCATGGACATCTTCTCCCGGCAGATCCCGGTTTCGGAGCATCCGCTGGTCGCGCACGCGCCGGCGCCCGATCTGTCGCAAGTGGACGCCCGGCGGATCGCGGAGCTGCTGGCCGGCGCCGAGCGGCCGCTGATCTACGTCGGCGGCGGGCTGCACGGCGAGCCAGGTCGCATCGCGCTGTTGCGATTGGCCGAGCACCTGGACGTTCCGATCGCCCATTCGCTCATGGCCAAGGGCACGGTCGCCGACCGGCACCCGCTGGTGCTGGGCATGACCGGCTTCTGGGGCCTGGACTTCACCAACAAGTACGCGCTGCACGCCGACGTGGTGCTGGCGCTGGGCACCCGGTTCGCCGAGACCGACGCGAGCTCCTGGAACCCGGACTACACCTGGCGGTTCCCGCCGGGAAAGCTGATCCAGATCGACATCGACCCGGCCGAGATCGGGCGAAACTACCCGGTCGAGATCGGCGCGGTCGCCGACGCGACCCTCGCCGTCACCGCGATCGCCGGCGCCGCAACCGAACTGGCGCCCGCCCGTCGACTCGAGCTGCGTGACACGATCACCGCCGAGCGTCGGCAGCTGTTCGACGCCAGCCGGGAGCGCGGCCGCGCGGACGACTTCCCGTTGCGCCCGGAACGGATCCTCGCCGACCTGCGCGACGCCGTCCCCGACAACACAGTGCTGGTCACCGACGTGGGCTGGAACAAGAACGGCGTGGCGCAGTGCTACGAGCTGCCGCCGGAAGGTCGGTTCGTCACACCCGGCGGACTGTCCACAATGGGCTTCGGCCCGGCCGCCGCGATCGGCGTGCAACTCGCGGACCCGGACCGGGTCGTTGTCGCGCTGATCGGCGACGGCGGCATGAGCGCCCAGTTGCCCGCCGTGCCGATGGCCGTCGAGCAGGGCCTGCCGGTGATCTTCCTGGTGATGAACAACCGCGCCCACGGCACGATCGCCGACCTGCAGGCGGCCAACTTCGGCAGCAGCTTCGGCTGCGAGTTCCGCGATCCGGCCGGCGAGCCCTACTCCCCCGACTTCGCCGCCTACGGTCGCGCCTGCGGTGCCGACGGCTACCTCGTCGAGGAACCCGGCGGCCTCCGCGCGGCGCTGCAGGAGGCGGTCCGCCGGCGCCGCCCGGCGGTACTGGACGTTCCGATGGTCAACGAACCGGTTCCCACACCCGGGCACTGGAACATCAAGGACATCTACCACGGTGTCTTCGAATAGCCAAAAAACAATTCCGCACAACGAGGTGACATTCATGGCTGTATCACGGACAGCGCGGTTCCTCGCGCTGCCGGCGGCGCTGGCCGTCGCGGTGAGCACCGCGTGCAGTGCCCCGGGTAGCAACTCCCCGTCGAACACCAGCAACGAGGGCCCGATCAAGATCGCGGTGGTGAACGCCCAAAGTGGACAGTTGAGCTCGCTCGGCCAGTGGGAGTGGAAGGGCGCCAAGCTCGCCGCCGACCAGTGGAACGCCAAGGGCGGGATCAACGGGCGCCAGATCAAGCTCGACGTGTTCGACGACACCGGGGACCCGACGGTCGGCACGAACCTGGCCCGCAAGATCGCCAGTGAGGGCTACATCGCGATGATCGGCACCGCGGAGAGCGCCGTCACCGTCGCGATGATCCCGATCCTGCAGCAGTCCAAGATCCCCAACATCACCTCCGGCCAGTCGCCGGCGATCGTGGCCGCGAAGAGCCCGTTCGCCTTCCTCAACGGTCCGACCAGCACCACCTACGACGAGACGCTGGTCAAGTACCTCGTCGACACCAAGGGGCTGAAGAAGATCGCGCTCATCACCAACAACGGCTCCTTCGGCAAGGGCGAGCGCGACGCCTTCACCAAGTCCCTGACCTCGCGCGGGGTCACGCCGGTC
Organism: Actinophytocola sp.; assembly: GCF_036002505.1. Taxonomy (GTDB): domain Bacteria; phylum Actinomycetota; class Actinomycetes; order Mycobacteriales; family Pseudonocardiaceae; genus DASYTH01. Next base: position 13,272 of record NZ_DASYTH010000313.1, read on the forward strand.
GACGACCAGGTCGTGACCACCGACCAGAAGGACTTCAGCGCGGTGCTGACCTCCATCCGGCAGAAGAGCCCCGAAGTGCTGTTCGTCGGCACCGAGGAGGTCGAGGCCGGCCTGATCGTCAAGCAGGCCCGCGAGCTGGGCCTCACCACGACGATCGCGGGCACCGCACCGATGGGCACGCCCGTGTACCTGCAAACTGCCGGAAGCGCCAACGCCGAGGGCACCGTGGTGAGCTCGCCGTATCTGTCCAACGAGACCAGCGAGGCGTCCCGCGCCTTCGCCAAGGCGTACCAGGAAGCCTACAAGGAGGAGGCGGAGCTGCACGGCGCGAAGGCCCACGACGCGGCCAACATCGTGTTCACCGCACTGAAGAGCAGCAACGTGGCCACCGGTCAGCAGCTGGCCGACGCGATCCGGGCGACGAAGTACGCCGGGCTGCTCGGCAACTTCGCCTACGACGAGACCGGTGTGGGGATCCACGCGACGTCGATCGGTGTGATCAAGACCGGCAAGCTGGTCGCCGAACAGGCCAGCTGAGGGCTCGGGAAAGCAACGTGACGTTCATGGCCTAGAAGGAAAGCAACGTCACGTTGCTTCCCAAGAGGAGCAGCTATGGAAGTGTTCTTCCAGACCCTGGTGGGCGGGCTCAGCTTCGGCGCCGTGTACGCCCTGGTCGCCATGGGGTTCTCGATCGTGTACCGGACGATGGGCCTGGTGAACTTCGCCCACGGCCAGGTCGTCATGATCGGCGCCTACGCGGCCTCCACGTTCTACATGTCCGCGAAGTTGCCGTTCGCGCTGGCGATCGTGGTGGCGATGGCGGTCACCGGGCTCATCGGGCTGGTGATCGAGCGGGTGCTGCGCCCGCTGGAGAACAAGGACTTCGACCTCATGCTGATCGGCACCATCGGCTTCGGCGTCGTGCTGGAGTCGCTGGCGACGATCATCTGGGGCGCCACCGGGCACGCCGTACCGTCCCCTGTGGACACGGCACCGCTGGACCTGTTCGGCATCCGGATCCGCACCTACAGCCTCGTCGTGCTGGCCATCGCCGCGGTCGCGACCGTGGCGCTGATCCTGTTCCTGCAGCGCACCAAACGCGGCGCGGCCATGCAGGCGGTGGCCATGGACCACGAGGCGGCCACCGCGGTCGGCATCCACGTCGGCCGCAGCAACGCCATCGCCTTCGCCATCGGCGCGGGCCTGGCCGCCCTGGCCGGCGCGCTGGTCGCCCCGATGCTCTACGTCAACCCGACGCTCGGCGGATCGTTGGGAATCAAGGGGTTCGCCGCGGCGATCCTCGGCGGCTTCGGCAACATCGGCGGCGCGATCATCGGCGGGCTGGCCATCGGAGTGCTGGACTCCTTCGCCGCCGGGCACTTCCAGGCCTACTCCGAGCTGGTGGTGTTCCTGGCCTTCACGGTGATCATCATGATCAAGCCGACCGGCCTGTTCGGCGAGCGGACGGTGAACCGGGCATGAGGTGGCGAATCGCGAGCGTCGCCGCGGTCGGGGTGCTGGCCTGGTATCTGCCGTATCAGCTTGACCTGTATGGCATTCACGTCGTGGACATCGCGATCGTGTTCGCGTTGCTGGCGATCGGGCTCGGCCTGGCGATGGGGGTCGGCGGGCAGATCAACCTGGCGCAGGTGGCGTTCTTCGGGGTGAGCGCGTACGCGGTCGCGATCCTCACCACCAAGGCCGGGCTCGGGTTCTGGACCGCGGCGGTGCTCGCCGTCCTCGCCGCCGCGCTGATCGGGTTGTTCGTCGGCGTTCCCGCGCTGCGCATGCAGTCCCACTACCTCGGCATCGTCACGCTCGGGCTGGCGCTGGCGTTCACCAACTGGGTGACGAACTCCGCGGTCACCGGCGGCGCCGACGGCGTCTCCGGCATCCCGGTGCCGCCGCTGTTCGGTATCGACCTGTCCAGCGAGTATTTGTACTACTACGTCGAGCTGATCGTGTTCGGCCTGGCCCTGGGATTCGCCGTCTTCCTGGTGCGCACCGGGTTGGGTAGAAGACTCCGGGCGATGCGCGACGACTCCCTTGCCGCGGGGGCGATCGGCGCGCCGGTGCCGGTGCTGCGGATGACCGCGTTCGTGCTGGCGAGCCTCTACGGTGGGGTGGCTGGAGTACTTTATGCCGGGCTCATCCGGTACGTGGCGCCGGACACCTTCAGCATCGCCAACATGTTCCTGCTGCTCGCCATGGTGATCATCGGCGGCCGGCAGAGCATCCTCGGCTGCGTCGTCGGCGCGCTCGCGCTGTCCCTGCTGCGCGAGGCGCTGACCGACTTCGCCACCTACGCGCAGCTCGGGTTCGGCGCGGTCGTCGTGCTCATGGTGGTGTTCGCGCCGACCGGCCTCGCCGGCATCCCCGGCCGGATCCATCGTGCGCTACGCCGGGGCCGCGCGGGCGAGGAGCGGGCCGTCCTCAAACCGTTCCAACCTAGCGGGCACGAGTCTCGGGGTTCCGGTGCGAGCTTGGAGATCTCCGGCATCAGCAAGCAGTTCCGCGGGCTGAAGGCGCTCACCGGCGTGTCGATGACCGTCGCACCCGGCGAGATCCGCGGCGTGGTGGGCCCGAACGGCTCCGGCAAGACGACTCTGTTCAACATCGTCAGCGGGATCTACACCGTGTCCTCGGGCCGCGCCTCGGTCAACGGAACCGTCGTGACCGGCCGCCGCCCGCACCAGCTCTCCCGGCTCGGCATCGCCCGGACCTTCCAGAACCTGCGGCTCTTCGGCCAGCTGACCGTCCGGGACAACCTGCTGGTGGCGCTGGACCGCACCTCGATGTGGTCGGTCTGGCGGTACCTGTTGTGGCCCATCGGAATCTGGCGGTCCGAGCGGACTCTGCGGCAGCGGGCCGACGCCCTGCTGGACCGCTTCGGCCTCAGCGACTTCGCCGGCACCACACCGGGTTCGCTCCCCTACGGCATCCAGCGCCGGGTCGAGATCGCCCGCGCGCTGGCCACCAACCCCTCGCTGCTGCTGCTCGACGAGCCCGCCGCCGGACTCAACGGCCAGGAGGTCGGCCAGCTGCGGGAGATCGTGCGGTCCATTCGGGACAGTGGAGTCACCGTGGTCCTGATCGAGCACAACATGGGCCTGGTCATGTCCCTGTGCGACCGGGTGACCGTGCTCGCCAGCGGGGCGGTGATCGCCGACGGCACCCCGGCCGAGGTCGCCGCCCGCCCCGAGGTGATCGAGGCCTACCTCGGCGACTCGATGAACACCGCCGACCTGATCACCGAAGCGGAGTCCGTGCGATGACTTTCGTTGCCCAGGACCTCGTCGTGTCCGGCCTGTCCGTCCACTACGGCGGCGTCCGCGCGGTCAACTCGGTCAGCTTCACCGTCGGCGCCGGCGAGTGCGTCGGCATCGTCGGCGCCAACGGAGCCGGCAAGACCTCCACCCTGAAAGCGTTGATGGGCCTCGTCCCCCGCCACGCCGACACCCTCCGCTTCGGTGACCACGACCTCACCAGGACCAAGGCCCGCGACATCGTCCGCTGCGGCATCGGCTACGTCCCCGAAGGCCGGCACGTCTTCCCCGGCCTCACCGTCGAGAAGAACCTCCTCCTCGGCGCCTACACCCTCCCCTGGAAAACCGCCGTCCAGCAAACCATGTCCGAGGTCTTCGACCTGTTCCCCATGCTCGCCGAGATGCGCCACCGGTTGGCCGGCGCCCTTTCCGGCGGCCAGCAGCAGATGCTCGCCGTCGGCCGCGCCCTCATGGCCAACCCCAAGCTGATCCTCCTCGACGAACCCTCCATGGGCCTGTCCCCCAAGCTGATCGACGACATTCTCACCGTGCTGCGCCGGTTGAGTGCCGCCGGCCACGCCCTGTTGCTGGTGGAGCAGAACGCCAAGCTCACCTTCGAAGCGACCACGACCTGCCTCGTGATGGAGAACGGCGAAGTAGCCATGACCGGCACCTCCACCACCCTCCGCCACGACCCCCGCGTCCGGCAGATCTACCTCGGCCTGTGACTACGGCGCCCCCGGCCGGTCGATGATCCGCAGCCAGGACCCGTCCGGCTGGCGGCGGGCCACCTGGGTCCGGCCGCCGGTGTCGTCTCTGGGTCGGGTCGAGGTCAGGGCGAGGTCGCCGAAGCGCACCGTCGGCAGCGGCTCCTCTTCCTCGAAGTGCGGGCGCTGGGCCAGCATCCGCTCGAACAGCGCCGTGATCGCCTTGCGGCCCACGGTGAGCTGCCCCGGCGGGTAGGCCAGCACCGCCTCGGGCTCGTACAGGTCGGCGAGGCCCTC
>NZ_DASYTH010000314.1:0-17185 GCF_036002505.1 Actinophytocola sp.
GAATGCGCAGACCGACGCCACGATCCTGATCGTCACGCACAACATCAACGTGGCCCGGACCGTGCCGGACAACCTGGGCATGCTCTACCGCCGCGAGCTGGTCATGTTCGGCCCGCGCGAGGTGCTGCTGACCAGCGACGAACCCGTGGTCGAGCAGTTCCTCAACGGCCGCAGACTCGGTCCGATCGGCATGTCCGAGGAGAAGGACGAGGCCACCGCGGCGGCGGAGGCGGCGCACGCCGCGGCCGGCCACCACGACGGCTCGCCGGACGAGGACGTGCGCGGGATCATCCCCCAGCTCCAGCCGACTCCTGGCCTGCCAGAGCGCAGCGCCGTGCGCCGCCGCAAGGACCGGGTGATGAGCATCCTGCACACGCTGCCGGCGGCCGCCCAGGAGGGCATCATCGAGTCCCTCACCGCCGAGGACCATCAGCGCTACAACGTGCGGCCGCACCAGCTCGTCACCGCCGCGCCGCGGATCCCGGTCGAGGCCCCCCAGCCGGTGCGCCCGTCGCCGCGGCCGCGCCCGGGCGGGCAGCGGTTCCAGGGCGACCTGGCCGCGCCGGACCAGCAGGTCGCCAACCTGCCGGACTCCACCTGGCAGCCGCCCCAGTCCGGAACGGAACGATGACCTCGGGCGTACGAACCGCGCCGGCCAACTTCCCCGGTGCTGGAGCGTTGCGAGAGACCGGCCGCCTCTTCGCACTGGGTCTGGACGTCATCGTCAACACGTTCCGGCGGCCGTTCCAGCTGCGCGAGTTCATCCAGCAGTGCTGGTTCATCGCCAGCGTCACGATCCTGCCGACCGCGCTGATCGCCATCCCGTTCGGCGCGGTGGTGGCCATGGAGCTGGGCACGCTGATCGTGCAGCTCGGCGCGCAGTCGTTCACCGGCGCGGCGAGCGTGCTGGCGATCATCCAGCAGGCCAGCCCGGTGGTGACCGCGCTGATGGTGGCCGGCGCCGGCGGCTCGGCGATCTGCGCGGACCTGGGCGCGCGCACCATCCGCGAGGAGATCGACGCCATGGAGGTCCTCGGCGTCAACCCGATCCAGCGGCTCGTCGTGCCCCGCGTGCTGGCCGCGATGGTGATCGCGATCCTGCTCAACGGGCTGGTCAGCGTCGTCGGCGTGATGGGCGGCTACTTCTTCAACGTGGTGCTGCAGGGTGGCACCCCGGGCGCGTACCTGGCCAGCTTCTCCGCGCTGGCGCAGCTGCCCGACCTGTGGATCTCCGAGATCAAGGCGGTGATCTTCGGGTTCATCGCCGGCGTGGTGGCGGCCTACCGCGGGCTCAACCCGCGGGGCGGGCCGAAGGGTGTCGGGGACGCGGTCAACCAGTCCGTGGTGATCACGTTCCTGCTGCTGTTCTTCGTCAACTTCGTGCTCACGGCGGTGTACCTGACCGTCGTGCCGCAGAAGGGAAGTTGACGCCATGGCACAGCTTCCGGGCTCCGTCAGGCGGGCCGCCGCGGCCCCGCTGGGCATGCTCGACCAGCTCGGCGACCAGCTCTCCTTCTACCTCCGCGCGCTGGCCTGGATTCCGCGCACGCTGCGCCGCTACCTCAAGGAGGTCATGCGGATCCTGGCCGAGGTGAGCTTCGGCAGCGGCGCGCTCGCGGTGATCGGCGGGACCATCGGCGTGATGGTCGGCATGACCGTGTTCACCGGCACCGTGGTCGGCCTGCAGGGCTACGCCGCGCTGGACCAGATCGGCACCGCGGCGTTCACCGGGTTCGCCAGCGCCTACATCAACACCCGCGAGGTGGCGCCGCTGATCGCCGGGCTCGCGCTGTCGGCGACGGTCGGCGCCGGGTTCACCGCGCAGCTCGGCGCCATGCGGATCTCCGAGGAGATCGACGCGCTCGAGGTCATGGCCGTGCCCAGCCTGCCGTTCCTGGTCACCACGCGGATCATCGCCGGCTTCATCGCGATCATCCCGCTGTACGTGATCGGCCTGCTCAGCTCCTACCTGGCCTCGCGGACGATCACGGTGTACTTCTACGGCCAGTCCGCCGGCACCTACGACCACTACTTCAACCTGTTCCTACCGCCGCAGGACGTGTTCTGGTCGTTCGGCAAGGTGCTGATCTTCAGCGTGGCGATCATCCTGGTGCACTGCTACTACGGCTACCGGGCCAGCGGCGGGCCGGCCGGCGTGGGTGTCGCGGTAGGACGGTCGGTGCGCACCACGATCGTGACCGCGGCGCTGCTGAACTTCTTCATCGGCTTCGCGATCTGGGGCACGACGGTGACGGTGAGGATCGCGGGATGAGCGCGCGGGCCACCACCATCCGCCGGCGCCTCCTCGGCATCGGCTTCATCGTCATCATCTCGGCGCTCATCGGGCTGTCCATCGCCATGTACAACAAGGCGTTCACCCCGGTGGTGAACGTGAAGCTGCAGACCGACAAGGTCGGCAACCAGCTCGCCGTGCTCGGCGACGTGAAAGTGCGCGGCCTGCTGGTCGGCGAGATCCGCAAGATCACCCCGACCGCCAGCGGGGCCGAGCTCGAGCTCGCCCTCGATCCCTCCAAAGTGGACCTGATCCCGCGCAACGTGACCGCCCAGTTCATCCCGAAGACGCTGTTCGGTGACCGCTACGTGGCGCTGCAGATCCCGCAGAACCCGGTGCCGCAGCACCTCGGCGCCGGCGACGTGATCCAGCAGGACCGGTCGACCCGGGCGGTCGAGCTGGAGGCCGCGCTCGAGCACCTTCTGCCGGTGCTGCAGGCGGTGCAGCCGGAGAAGCTGTCCAGCACGCTCACCGCGATCTCCACCGCGCTGGACGGCCGCGGCAAGCAGCTCGGCGACACCATCGCCGAGCTCGGCAAGCTGATCGGCGACCTGAACCCGCACCTGCCGCAGTTGCAGCACGACGTGCGGGCGCTGGCCGAACTCTCCGACCACTACACCGAGGCGCTGCCGGACCTGGTCACCGCGCTCAACGAGCTCACCACCACCTCGAAGACCATGGTCGAGCAGCGGGCGAACCTGGACGAGCTGTACGGCACGCTCACCACGTCCACCCGGGACCTCGACTCGTTCCTGCGGGTCAACAAGGGCAACCTGATCCAGCTCGCCGACACCTCCCGGCCGACGCTGGAGCTGCTGGCCAAGTACGCGCCCGAGGTGCCGTGCTTCATGAAGCAGATGGCCGACCTGGTGGATCCGGCCAACGAGCTGCTCGGCCGCGGCGCCGGGCCGCCCGGCCTGAACGCGACGCTCGAGATCGTGGTCAACCGCGGGCCGTACCACGCCGGCAAGGACACCCCGAACTTCGACGACCACCGCGGCCCGCGCTGCTACGACCCCAAGGACTACTGCAACCCGTTCCCCGAGCAGCCGCCGGAGGGCCCGCTCAAGGACGGCACCTCGCAGACCCCGCCGCCGAAGCAGTCCTGCAACAAGACCCCGCCGCCGGCCACCGTCCCGTCTGCCTTGAGCGACGGGCTGGGCCTGGCCAACTCGCCGGGGGAGGGTGAGCTGCTGGCCAACTTGTTAGGGCCCGAGCTGGGCACCGACCAGGCCACTGTGCCGGGCTGGAGCAGCCTGCTGGTCGGACCGCTGTTCCGCGGTGCGGAGGTGAGCTTCCGATGAGGAGCCTCGCCGCGCCGCTGGTCAAGCTCGCGATCTTCGCCCTGGTGACGATCGCGGCCACCTCGGTGCTCGCGATCAGCATCGCCAACACGGACCTGAGCTCTACGAACACCTACACGGCGCGGTTCTCGGATGCGACCCTGCTGCTGCCCGGCGACGACGTGCGGATCGCCGGCGTGCGGGTCGGCCAGGTGGAGAACGTGTCCATTGTGGACCGCAAGCAGGCGCAGGTGTCGTTCTCGGTGAGCTCGGGCCGCCAGCTCCCGTCCGGGGTCACCGCGCAGATCAAGTTCCGCAACATCGTCGGGCAGCGCTACGTCGCGCTCGGCCAGGGCGCCACCGCCAACCCCAACGCCACGCTGCCACCGGGCGGCAACATCCCGATCGAGCGCACCAAACCGGCGCTGGACCTCACCGAGCTCTTCAACGGGTTCAAGCCGCTGTTCCAGGCGCTGAACCCGAGCGACGTGAACAGGCTGTCCTACGAGCTGATCCAGGTGCTGCAGGGCGAGGGCGGCACGGTGGAGAACCTGCTCGCCCACACCGCCTCGCTGACCACGGCGCTGGCCGACAAGGACCAGGTGATCGGCGAGCTGATCGGCAACCTCAACGGCGTGCTGGACACCGTCAACGCCCGCACCCCGCAGCTCAACGACCTGGTGATCACGTTGCAGCAGCTGGTTTCCGGGCTCGCCCAGGACCGCAAGCCCATCGGTGACGCGGTCGAGGCGCTCGGCGGCCTGGCCACCACGACGTCCGGTCTGCTCGAGCAGGCCCGCGCGCCGCTCAAGCAGGACATCGCCAACCTCGGCGTGCTCACCGACCGGCTCAACGCGCACGAGGCGGAGGTGGAGCACTTCATCCAGTTCCTGCCGGTCAAGACCGCGACGCTGACCAGGACGGTGAGCTACGGCGCCTGGTTCAACTTCTTCCTCTGCTCCGCGGAGGGCTCGGTGGTCATCCCCGGTCTGATCACCCAGCCGATCAACATCCCGATCGCCAAGGCCAACCTGGCGAGGTGCACCTGATGAAGTCGTTCGGGTCACGCAACCCCATCCCGATCGGGATCATCGGGATCGTCGTCATCGCGCTGGCGCTGACCGCTGCGGTGTTCTCCGACGACCTGCCGATCATCGGCGGCGGCACCACCTACAGCGCCGAGTTCAGCGAGGCGGCCGGGCTCAAGCCGGACGACGAGGTGCGGATCGCCGGCGTGAAGGTGGGCAAGGTCAAGGACATCGCCCTGGACGGCGACCGGGTCGTGGTGCGGTTCAAGGTGAAGGACGCCTGGGTAGGCGACCGCACCAGCGCGGCCATCAAGATCAAGACGTTGCTGGGCCAGAAATACCTGTCCCTCGAGCCGGACGGCTCCGGCGTGCTCGACCCGGCGCAGCGCATCCCGCGCTCCCGCACCACGGCGCCCTACGATGTGCTCGAGGCGTTCCGGGGCCTGGCCGAGACCGTCAACGCGGTGGACACCGACCAGCTCGCCAAGAGCTTCGAGGTGATCTCGCAGACGTTCGCGAACACCCCGGACGAGGTGAAGGGCGCGCTGAACGGCCTGCAGGCCCTGTCCAAGACGGTGGCCTCCCGCGACGACGAGCTGGGCGCGCTGCTGGCCAACACGCGGCAGATCAGCCAGACCCTGGCCGACCGGGACGCCGAGGTGCAGAAGCTGCTCCAGGACGGCAACCTGCTGCTCGCCGAGATCAACAAGCGGCGGGACGCGATCAGCGCGCTGCTGGACGGCACGGTCCGGCTGTCCAAGGAGCTGCAGGGCCTGGTGACCGACAACTCCGGCCAGTTGACCCCGGTGCTCGCGAGCCTGGACAAGCTGACCTCCCTGCTGCAGCGCAACCAGGACTCGCTCGCCAACGGGATCAAGAACCTGGCGCCGTTCGCCCGGCTGTTCAACAACGCCGTGGGCAACGGGCACTGGTTCGACAACTACATCTGCGGCCTGCTGCCGCCCGCCGCGCCGCTCCCCGGGATCAACGAGCAGGGCTGCCTGGGGAGGGTCAACAAGTGACCAAGGAGCAGAGTGCGATGAAGGCGGCCTTCCTCACCGCCAGCGTGAGGAAGGCCCCCTTCATCGCACTACGGGCCCCCTTCTTGCAACGGAGCTACGGCTCATGACCATCAAAACCCGAGGCGGCATGAACCTCGCCCGCGCCGTGTCCATCGCGGTGGTGCTGGCCCTGGTCGCCGCGCTGGTGCTCTGGTGGCTGCTGCGGGACGCCGGCGAGCGGCGCTACAGCGCGGTGTTCAACGGGGTCGTCGGCCTCTACGAGGGCAACGACGTCCGGGTGCTCGGGGTGAAGGTCGGCACGGTCGACAAGGTCCGGCCCCAGGGCGACACGGTGCTGGTGGAGGTGCTGGTGGACCGGGACGTGAAGATCCCGGCCAACGCCAAGGCCGTGATCGTTGCGCCGTCCCTGGTCAGCGACCGGTATGTGCAGTTCGCCCCGGCGTACACCGGCGGGCCGGAGCTGGCCGCGGGCACGGTGCTGCCGCGCGAGCGCACCGCGACGCCGCTGGAGGTGGACGACCTCTACGCCAGCCTCAACCGGGTCAGCACCACGCTCGGCCCGAACGGCGTGAACAAGGACGGCGCGCTCGCCGACCTGCTGAACACGCTGGCGCGCAACGCCGACGGCAACGGGCAGGCACTCAACGACACGGTCACCCAGCTGAGCAAGCTGTCCAGCACGCTGTCCACGAACTCCGACGATCTCTTCGCCACGGTCGACAACCTGCAGAAGTTCACCACCATGCTGGCCAACAGCGACGCGCAGGTGCGCCAGTTCGCCAAGCAGGTGGCCGACGTGACCGGGTTCCTGTCCAGCGAGCGGGCCGACCTTGCCGCCGCGGTGAACCAGCTCGGCACAGCACTCGGCATGGTGCAGAAGTTCATCGACGACAACCGCGGCAAGATCAAGTCCAATGTGGACAAACTGGCGTCGGTGACCCAGGTCCTGGTGGACCAGCGGGCGGCGCTCGCCGAGGTGCTCGACCTCGGCCCGCTGGCGCTGTCCAACATCATCAACTCGTACAACGGCTCCGCCGGCACCCTGGACGCACGCGCCGACATCAACGAGCTGACCCAGCCGCCGATCGTGATGGTGTGCAGCCTTCTTCGGCAGGGCACCCCGGCGCAGCTGCCCCAGGTCCTGGCCGACACCTGCGACAAGCTGGCCCCGGTCGTGCAGGGCCTGGTCCCGCTGCCCTCGCCGGCCCAGGTGATCGTCTCGCTGCAGCAGGGAAAGCTGCCGCCGCTGCCGTTGCCGGTCGCCGGCACGATGTTCGGCTCGGGGGGTGCGAAGTGATCCGCCTCCTCGCCGCCACCTTGACCGCCGCCGGACTGCTCGCCGCGGCCGGTTGCGGGTTCACCGGCATCTACGACCTGCCGCTGCCCGGCGGCGCGGACGTCGGCGACCACCCGTACCACGTGAAGGTGCAGTTCACCGACGTGCTCGACCTGGTGCCGCAGTCCGGTGTGAAGGTCAACGAGGTCCCGGTCGGCCGGGTCGAGGAGATCAACCTGGCCCGGGACGGCTGGACCGCCGAGGTCACCCTGCTGGTCAACGGCGACGTGCGGCTCCCGGCGAACGCCGGCGCCAAGCTCCGCCAGTCCAGCCTGCTCGGCGAGAAGTACGTGGAGCTCTCCGCGCCGCCGCCGGCCGAGGCCACCGGGAAGCTGTCCGAGGGCGCGCTCATCCCGGTCAGCCGCACCAACCGCAACACCGAGGTCGAGGAGGTGCTCGGGGCGCTGTCCATGCTGCTCAACGGCGGCGGCGTGGAGCAGCTGCAGAAGATCTCCCGGGAGCTCAACGCGGCACTGGACGGCAACGAGGCCAACGTCCGCGCGGCCCTGGACAACGTCACCTCCTTCGTGTCCACTTTGGACACGAGCAGGGGCGACATCACCCGCGCCATCGACGGGCTCAACCGGCTGGCCGGCACGCTCAACGGGCAGCGCGACGAGCTCGCCGGCGCCATTGACAACCTCGGCCCCGGCCTGCAGGTGCTGGCCGACCAGCGTTCCCAGCTGGTCACCCTGCTGCAGGCGCTGGACTCACTGTCCACAGTGGCCGTCGACACCGTGCACAAGAGCCAGGCCGACATCGTCGCCGACCTGAAGGCGCTCATGCCCGCCCTGCAGAAGCTCGGCGAGGCCGGCAACGACATCCCCAAGGCGCTGGAGCTGCTGGTCACCATCCCGTTCTCCGACGAGGCGGTCAACGACGTGCGGGGCGACTACTTCAACCTGTTCGCCAAGATCGACCTGAACCTCCAGTCGGTGATCGACAACCTGAGCCGCTCGCGCAACAACCCGCTGCAGGACCTGCCGATCGTCGGCGGCCTCACCGGCGGCGGGTCCTCGCCGCTGCCCTCGACCGGCTCGGGGCCGGCGACCCCGCAGCAGCCGCAGAACGGCGCGGCCAAGGGCGTCTGCGGGATCTTCGGCGCGTTGCTGGGAGGTTGCCGCTGATGCTCACCAGGACGGTCCGGCTGCAACTCATCGCATTCATCGTGATCGCGGTGGTGGCCGTGGTGTACGCGCTGTTCCGGTTCGCCGGCCTCGGCAAGTTCTTCGGTGAGGAGGGCTACACGGTCCGGATGAACCTCGCCGACTCCGGCGGGGTGTTCAGCAACGCCGAGGTGACCTACCGCGGGGTGAACGTCGGGCGGGTCGGCGAGCTCCGGCTGACGAAGGACGGCATCCAGGTCGACCTGAACATCGACCCGGACGCCCCGGAGATCCCCGCCGACGTGGACGCCGTGGTGGCCAACCGGTCCGCGGTCGGCGAGCAGTACGTGGATCTGCGCCCGCGCAAGGATTCCGGCCCCTACCTGTCGGCCGCCTCGGTGATCCCGGCGGACCGGACGAAGACCCCGGTCGGCACCGACACCGTGCTGCGCGACCTGGACAGCCTGGCCACCTCGGTGCCCACCGACGCGCTGCGCAAACTCGTCGACGAGCTGTACCTGGCGTTCAAGGGCACCGGTCAGGACCTGCAGGTGCTGCTGGACAGCACGAAGAACCTCACCGACGCGGCCAGCGCGAACCTGCCGCAGACCATCCAGCTGATCAACACCGGCGGCACCGTGCTGGACACGCAGAACGCCGAGTCGTCCAACCTCACCGCGTTCGGCAAGGATCTCAGGCTGCTGGCCGAGCAGCTCAAGACCTCCGACCCGGACATCCGGCGACTGATCACGGCCACCCCGCCGGCGGCCACCGCGATCACCAAGCTGCTCTCCGAGTCCGGCACCGGCCTGTCGGTGCTGTTCGCCAACCTGCTCACCACGTCCCGGGTGCTCGCCGTGCGCACCGACGGCCTGGAGTACTCCCTGGTCGCCTACCCGCTGCTGACCGCGGCCGCACAGGGCCTGCTGGCCTCCGGCGACGGAACCGCCCACCTCGGCCTGGTGCTGAACCTGTTCAACCCCCCGCCGTGCACCAAGGGCTACGAGAACACCCAGCGGCGCGACGGCAACCAGACCGGCCCGGCCCCACCGCTGCCCACCCAGACCTACTGCGCGGAGCCCACCGGAAGCCCGATCAACGTGCGCGGCTCGCAGAACGCGCCGTTCAACGGGATCCCCAAGGAACCGAGCCAGGCGGAGATCGCCGCCAACGCCAACCGCCCGCAGGAGCAGCTCGCCGGCCTCGCCCGGGGCAGCCTGCCGGGCACGGTGAGCCAGCCCGGCATCGGCGGCCTGGCCTCCCTGGCCTCGCTGCTCGGTCTGTCCTGACCGACATCTACGCTGGAGAAACATGACAACCGTCGGCAGCACCATGGAGAGCACAGCGACCGTCGTCGCGCCCCGGCCGCGATGGTTGAGCCCGCTGCTGCTCGGCGCCATCGCGCTGGTGGTCGCCGCCGCCGCGGTGGCGGTCTGGTTCGGGGTGTCCTGGGCCCGGGCCGGCAACGACAGCACGGTCGACCGGGCCCAGTCCCGCGACGAGGTGGCGCGGATCGCCAGTAGCGCCATCGTCACCTTCCACACGCTGGACTTCCACAAGGCCGACGAAACGCTGAGCAACTGGGAGGCGGCCTCGACCGGCCCGCTGCACGACCAGGTGGTCGGCAGCAAGGACAGCAGCAAGAAGACCATCGAGGCGGCCAAGACCGTCGCCAAGCCGACCGTGCTCTCCCTCGCGGTGACCGACCTCAACGAGTTCGACGGCACGGCGACCGTGATCGCCGCGGTCAAGGTCGACGTGAGTGTCGATGGCCAGCAGGGCCAGACGCCCAAGTTCCTGCGGATCCAGGGCTCGATGCAGCGCACCGGCAGCGGCTGGAAGCTCAGCGGCATCGGCCAGGTGGACTTCGCCCGCAGCTGACGACCCGTTCCGATTGAGAGGACCCCGACGCCGTGCCTCCGTCCCGCCGCCACTCCCGGACCCCGACGCCGCCGACCCGGCGGCCCCGGGTGGCCGGCCTGCGCCACCCGGGCGCTGGCAGCACCCGGCCGGCCGGGTCCGGCGCGTATCCCGAGGACCTCGAGACCACCGAGCTCGACGAAGCCGTCGCCGACCCTGGTCAACCCGAGACGATCGAGGAGCCGGCCCCCGAGCCGCCGCCGTGGCGGGAACGCGACGACGCCATGGACACCGTCGTCTCCGAGCCGGTGATCGGCTCTTCGGAGAATGAGCTGGTCACCTGGGAGGGGCCGGCCGACGAGCCGGACATCGTGGACTCGGAGATCGTCGACGAGCAGCCGGGCACCACCCGGCTCCGCCCTGCCGGCAAACGCCGGGCGCTCGGCCTGCGCCGGCCCGACGACCTCGGCGAGGCCGAGGCCGACCTCGCCGAGGCGGCCGAGCGCGAGCAGGCCCCCCGGCCGCGCCGGGACGCCACGCTCACCTGGGCGGTCGCACTCGCCGTCGTCGCCCTGCTGCTGGGCGGCCTGGCCGTCTGGTTCCAGGGCGAGGCCACCCGGCGCACCGAGGGCGCCGACACCAACAACCGCGCGCTCGCCGACCCGGCCACCCAGAGCGAGGTCGTCCGCCAGCTCCGCACCGCCATCGAGAAGTCGCTCAGCTACAACTACACCGACCTCGACAGCACCGCCCGGGCCGTCCAGGACAACCTCTCCGGCAAGGCCCTCTGCGAGTACGACCAGCTCTTCGGCGAGGTCAAGAAGCTCGCCCCGGAGCAGAAGATCGTCCTCTCCACCCAGGTCCGGGAGATCGGCGTCACCCGGCTCGAAGCCGACCAGGCCCAGCTGCTGGTCTTCGTCGACCAGCGCACCACCCGCGCCGACCAGAACCAGACCACCGCCAGCGGCGCCCAGTTCAACATCCGCGCCCAACACCAAGGCGACAAGTGGAAGATCACCGAGTTCGACATGCTCGGCCAACCCCTCCCGAACGGCAAACCGGCGCCCCAGTGCTGAGTGGATACGGTCGTGGGATTTGCCTGCCCCTTGGGTGGCGTCGGCGGGCGGCGGTTGTGACCGGCGCTGGGTCCAGAGATGGCTTGGGAGGTGGCGGGGTGGCTGGGCTGGTCCGTCACGTCACGTTGGCAAGCCGGGCCGAGTTGATCACCGAAGGGGATGGTGCGGTGAATGCGTCTTTCAGTGCACTGAGCGCGGTGAAAGACGCATTCACCGCACCCCACTCCGCCACAAACGCACCACTAACCACACCAGTCACCGTGCACCACCCTCCCCGCAGAAGAGTCGCACCCAACAGCGATCATGACCTCGCAATCACCCGCATGTGTCACCCCGACTACATCAACCACACGCCTGGCCTCACCGTGGTCCTCGCCACCGCCGGCCGGGCACCGCAGCCCAACCACGGCCCCGACCTCGCCTCCTTGCCTCTTCCCCGGCCAACCCCGTCAACCGCCACCCGCCAACGTCACTCGAGGTTCGGCAGCCCGGGCGGAATTGTCCGATACGCCCGGTATTCAGACCTGGTCGCCGACCACGCTCGGTAGCGAAATGCTCGACTAGAGGTAGGGATCATGGCGCGGCATCTTGACTCCCGGGCGCGGCAGGGTCACGCTGTTTGTCAGCACACGCTTGGCGGGAGGACCGGTTGAGCGGAGGGCCTGGACAGTCGCCGCTTTGATGGCTAGACTGCCCCTTTGCGCTGCCCACTTTTGCATGCCCTAGAATGGTGGGTACCACCGCACCCTTGATCAGACGCGTGGCCACATCTCCTCGCGGCTGCTCAACCGCTCATAGTCCCTGGAAGGACGCATCTTGGCAGTCTCCCGCGCGACCAAGACCACTGCGACCAATTCCACTGCATCGAACTCAGGGATCCCCGGAGCGCCCAGGCGGGTCTCGTTCGCGAAGATTCGCGAGCCCCTGGGTACCCCCAACCTGCTCGACCTGCAGATTCAGTCGTTCGAGTGGTTCACCGGAGCCGAGTCCTGGTTTCAGCGACGCATCGACGCCGGTGACGACAACCCCACCGGGGGTCTCGAGGAGGTTCTGAACGAGATCTCCCCCATCGAGGACTTCTCCGGCTCGATGTCCCTGTCCTTCTCCGACCCGCGCTTCGACGAGGTCAAGGCCTCGGTCGAGGAGTGCAAGGACAAGGACATGACCTACGCGGCACCCCTGTTCGTGACCGCGGAGTTCACCAACCACACCACCGGCGAGATCAAGAGCCAGACGGTGTTCATGGGTGACTTCCCGGTGATGACGGACAAGGGCACCTTCATCATCAACGGTACCGAGCGGGTCGTGGTGTCCCAGCTCGTCCGTTCGCCCGGGGTCTACTACGAGCAGAACGTCGACAAGACCACGGACAAGGACGTGTTCGGCGTCAAGGTCATCCCGAGCCGCGGCGCCTGGCTCGAGTTCGACGTCGACAAGCGCGACACGGTCGGGGTGCGCATCGACCGCAAGCGCCGGCAGCCGGTCACCGTGCTGCTCAAGGCGCTGGGCTGGACCCATGAGCGGATCCGCGAGCGGTTCTCCTTCTCCGAGACGCTGCTGGCCACCCTGGAGAAGGACCACACGGCGGGGACTGACGAGGCCCTGCTGGACATCTACCGCAAGCTCCGCCCGGGCGAGCCGCCGACCAAGGAGAGCGCGCAGACCCTTCTGGAGAACCTGTTCTTCAAGGAGAAGCGGTACGACCTGGCCAAGGTGGGCCGCTACAAGGTCAACAAGAAGCTCGGCCTGGCCATGCCGATGGACACCGGGGTGCTGACCGAGGACGACATCGTCACCACGATCGAGTACCTGGTCCGCCTGCACGCCGGCGAGACGAGCATGCCGGCCCGAGGCTCCAGCGACGAGGCGGCGACCATCCCGGTCGAGGTTGACGACATCGACCACTTCGGCAACCGGCGGCTGCGCACGGTGGGCGAACTGATCCAGAACCAGATCCGGGTCGGCCTGTCCCGCATGGAGCGGGTCGTCCGGGAGCGGATGACCACCCAGGACGTCGAGGCGATCACGCCGCAGACCCTGATCAACATCCGCCCGGTGGTGGCCGCGATCAAGGAGTTCTTCGGCACCTCGCAGCTGTCCCAGTTCATGGACCAGACCAACCCGATCGCGGGCCTGACGCACAAGCGCCGGCTGTCCGCGCTGGGCCCGGGCGGTCTGTCCCGGGAGCGGGCCGGCATGGAGGTCCGGGACGTCCACCACAGCCACTACGGCCGGATGTGCCCGATCGAGACGCCGGAAGGCCCGAACATCGGCCTGATCGGCTCGCTGTCCTCCTACGGGCGGGTCAACCCGTTCGGCTTCATCGAGACGCCGTACCGCAAGGTCATCGAGGGCCAGGTCACCGACCAGATCGACTACCTGACCGCGGACGAGGAGGACCGGCACGTCATCGCGCAGGCCAACGCGCCGCTCGACGACCAGAACCACTTTGCCGAGGACCGCGTCCTGGTCCGCAAGAAGGGCGGCGAGGTCGAGTTCATCGAGCCGTTCGACGTGGACTACATGGACGTCTCGCCGCGGCAGATGGTGTCCGTGGCCACGGCCATGATCCCGTTCCTGGAGCACGACGACGCCAACCGCGCGCTGATGGGCGCCAACATGCAGCGCCAGGCGGTGCCGCTGCTGCGCAGCGAGTCGCCGCTGGTCGGCACCGGCATGGAGCTGCGGGCCGCGGTGGACGCCGGCGACCTGGTGGTGGCCGAGAAGTCCGGCGTGGTCGAGGAGCTGTCCGCGGACTTCATCACGGTGATGGCCGACGACGGCAGCCGCCGGACCTACGGGCTGCACAAGTTCCGCCGGTCCAACCAGGGCACCTGCATCAACCAGAAGCCGATCATCTCCGAGGGTGACCGGGTCGAGGCCGGGCAGGTGATCGCGGACGGTCCGTGCACCGAAGAGGGTGAGATGGCGCTCGGCAAGAACCTGCTGGTCGCGATCATGCCGTGGGAGGGCCACAACTACGAGGACGCGATCATCCTGTCGCAGCGGCTCGTCGAGGAGGACGTGCTCACGTCCATCCACATCGAGGAGCACGAGATCGACGCCCGGGACACCAAGCTCGGCGCCGAGGAGATCACCCGGGACATCCCGAACGTCTCCGAGGAGGTGCTCGCCGACCTCGACGAGCGCGGCATCATCCGGATCGGTGCCGAGGTCGGCGCCGGCGACATCCTGGTCGGCAAGGTCACCCCGAAGGGCGAGACCGAGCTGACCCCGGAGGAGCGGCTGCTCCGCGCGATCTTCGGCGAGAAGGCCCGCGAGGTGCGCGACACCTCGCTCAAGGTGCCGCACGGCGAGACCGGAAAGGTCATCGGCATCCGGGTGTTCAGCCGGGAGGACGAGGACGAGCTGCCCCCGGGTGTCAACGAGCTGGTCCGGGTGTACGTGGCGCAGAAGCGCAAGATCCAGGACGGCGACAAGCTGGCCGGCCGGCACGGCAACAAGGGTGTGATCGGCAAGATCCTCCCGGTGGAGGACATGCCGTTCATGTCTGACGGCACGCCGGTCGACGTCGTGCTGAACACGCACGGCGTGCCGCGCCGGATGAACATCGGCCAGGTGCTGGAGACCCACCTCGGCTGGATCGCCAAACAGGGCTGGCAGATCGACGGTCAGCCCGGCTGGGCGAAGCGGCTGCCGGAGGAGCTCTACGCGGCCGAGGCGGGCACGAACACCGCCACCCCGGTGTTCGACGGGGCCAAGGAGAACGAGATCACCGGCCTGCTCGGCTCGACGCTCCCGAACCGGGACGGCGAGCGGATGGTCGGCGAGGACGGCAAGGCGGCGCTGTTCGACGGGCGCTCCGGCGAGCCGTTCCCGTTCCCGGTCGCGGTCGGCTACATGTACATCCTGAAGCTGCTGCACCTGGTGGACGACAAGATCCACGCCCGGTCCACCGGCCCGTACTCGATGATCACCCAGCAGCCGCTGGGCGGTAAGGCACAGTTCGGTGGCCAGCGCTTCGGTGAGATGGAGTGCTGGGCGATGCAGGCCTACGGCGCGGCGTACACGCTGCAGGAGCTGCTCACCATCAAGTCCGACGACGTGCTCGGCCGGGTCAAGGTCTACGAGGCGATCGTCAAGGGCGAGAACATCCCCGAGCCGGGCATCCCGGAGTCGTTCAAGGTGCTGCTCAAGGAGCTGCAGTCGCTGTGCCTCAACGTGGAGGTGCTGTCCAGTGACGGCGCCGCCATCGAGATGCGGGACTCCGACGACGAGGATCTCGAGCGTGCCGCCGCGAACCTCGGCATCAACCTGTCCCGCAACGAGTCGCCATCGGTAGATGACGTCGTGAACTGACCCCCGCCGCGCCGGGTGCACCGCACGCGCGCCCGCACCCGGCGCCGGCCCTATCCCCAACATCACGGCAACCAATAAATAGGGGAGAAGAACCGACTTGCTGGACGTCAACTTCTTCGATGAGCTTCGCATCGGCCTGGCCACCGCAGACGACATCCGACAGTG
The DNA here is from genome assembly GCF_036002505.1 of Actinophytocola sp. GTDB lineage: Bacteria > Actinomycetota > Actinomycetes > Mycobacteriales > Pseudonocardiaceae > DASYTH01. Next base: position 15,490 of record NZ_DASYTH010000314.1, read on the forward strand.
GTCCTTCGGTGAGGTGAAGAAGCCGGAGACCATCAACTACCGCACGCTCAAGCCGGAGAAGGACGGCTTGTTCTGCGAGAAGATCTTCGGTCCCACCCGGGACTGGGAGTGCTACTGCGGCAAGTACAAGCGCGTCCGCTTCAAGGGCATCATCTGTGAGCGCTGTGGCGTCGAGGTGACCCGCGCCAAGGTGCGCCGGGAGCGGATGGGCCACATCGAGCTGGCCGCACCGGTCACCCACATCTGGTACTTCAAGGGCGTGCCGAGCCGGCTGGGCTACCTGCTCGACCTCGCGCCGAAGGACCTCGAGAAGATCATCTACTTCGCCGCCTACGTGATCACCGGCGTGGACACCGAGCAGCGGCACAACGACCTGCCGACCCTGGAGAGCGAGATCGGGGTCGAGCGCAAGCAGGTCGAGGCCAAGCGCGACAGCGACATCGAGGCGCGGGCCCAGAAGCTCGAGGCGGACCTCGCCCAGCTCGAGGCCGAGGGCGCCAAGAGTGACGTGCGGCGCAAGGTCAAGGAGGGCGGCGAGCGGGAGATGCGCCAGCTCCGCGACCGGGCCCAGCGCGAGCTGGACCGGCTCGATGAGATCTGGACCACCTTCACCAAGCTCGAGCCCAAGCAGCTGATCGCCGACGAGCTGCTCTACCGCGAGCTGACCGACCGCTACGGCGAGTACTTCACCGGCTCGATGGGCGCCGAGGCGATCCAGAGGCTGGCCAAGGACTTCGACGTGGAGGCGGAGGCCGAGAACCTGCGCGACACCATCCGCAACGGCAAGGGGCAGAAGAAGCTCCGCGCCCTCAAGCGGCTCAAGGTGGTCGCCGCGTTCTCCGCGACGACCAACTCGCCGATGGGCATGGTCCTGGACTGCATCCCGGTGATCCCACCGGACCTGCGGCCCATGGTCCAGCTCGACGGTGGCCGGTTCGCCACGTCCGACCTCAACGACCTGTACCGCCGCGTGATCAACCGGAACAACCGGCTCAAGCGGCTGATCGACCTCGGTGCGCCCGAGATCATCGTGAACAACGAGAAGCGGATGCTGCAGGAGGCCGTCGACGCGCTGTTCGACAACGGCCGCCGGGGCCGCCCGGTCACCGGGCCGGGCAACCGCCCGCTCAAGTCGCTGTCGGACCTGTTGAAGGGCAAGCAGGGCCGGTTCCGCCAGAACCTGCTCGGCAAGCGCGTCGACTACTCCGGCCGCTCGGTGATCGTGGTCGGTCCGCAGCTCAAGCTGCACCAGTGCGGCCTGCCCAAGGCCATGGCGCTGGAGCTGTTCAAGCCGTTCGTGATGAAGCGCCTGGTTGACCTCAACCACGCACAGAACATCAAGTCGGCCAAGCGGATGGTGGAGCGGGCCCGCCCGGTCGTGTGGGACGTGCTCGAGGAGGTCATCACCGAGCACCCGGTGCTGCTCAACCGCGCACCCACGCTGCACCGCCTCGGCATCCAGGCCTTCGAGCCGCAGCTGGTCGAGGGCAAGGCCATCCAGATCCACCCGCTCGTCTGCACGGCGTTCAACGCCGACTTCGACGGTGACCAGATGGCTGTGCACCTGCCGCTGTCCGCGGAGGCACAGGCCGAGGCCCGCATCCTGATGCTGTCGACGAACAACATCCTGAAGCCGGCCGACGGCCGTCCGGTCACGATGCCGACGCAGGACATGATCATCGGCATCTACTTCCTG
>NZ_DASYTH010000315.1:0-14029 GCF_036002505.1 Actinophytocola sp.
GCCATCAGCGCGCCACTCGCGGTGGAGGCCGTCGACCGCATCCTCACCGGCCGGACCAGGACCACCGGCGTCGCCTCCGCGGGCGCGGTCTTCGACGCCCCGGACTTCCTCCGCGCCCTGTCCTCACACCTCACGCTGCACCTCCCGCTCGACACACCCAGCTGACCAGCCACCCGCGCGGAAACGGCGGCGCGCGACCTCGCCCTCCGTCTGGCACCCCGGGTGGCGACCCTGCTGCGTCGGGCACAAGCCCGTACCTGGTTGGCCGCTGGTTCGGGCGACGACGAGCCGGATCCCGGCCCGGGCGTACTGGTACTCGACGCTAGGAGCGTCAGTACGCCCGGTACCGGGAACAGCGCACCGATCGGCGGAAAGTTGGAACCTCGGGCCGTACCTTCTCGGGCTTCCTGCGGCTGTTTACGGGATTGACTGGGAAAGGGCGCGAGACTGTGCTGGCAGCTGATGGCAGCCACCCGCCACTGTGCCAGGAACGGCCGCGAGACGTCCGCCGTCGCCCATTCGTAACAGGGACAGACCGAGGGGGCATGTCCATGTTTCGCAGAAGCGCATTGATAGCGACCGCAATATTCTTCGCGACGTTCATGACGAGCACCGCGGCTGGGGCCAGTCCTCCGCAGTACGAGCCCGCGTACTTCGGCGGGCAGACCGTTACCATCAACGTCATCGAGGTGTCGAACGGGGCGCCGGAGCAGGCTCAGGCGGATTTCTACCAGGTGGTGTACCCGATCGGCTGGCAGTCGCTTGGCCTGTCTGCCCCGCAGTGCAATCCGTGTGACCATCAGGGCAACGGCATCGACTTCACCGATTTCCACGATCACGTGCTGGACTCCATGCCGGGCTGGCCGGGGCACGGGGAGTTCAGCCCGCTGTGGCATGTCTTCCTCATCGTCCCGGCCTACACAGGTGACCCGGCGCACGACGCGGCAGTCAACGCCGCCTACGCTGCCCAGCTACCAACTCGCTCCGAGGACGCCGTGGACGCGCTGCTCGATACCCGCCTCGGCGATGGCTCACCGGTCGCCGCCGAGATCGACCTCCACTTCTACTTCCTGTGCTCCGTGGTGAGCGCCAACGCTGCCAAGTAACCATCGGCGCCGGTCCGTCAGACCGGCTTCGGGTAAGCGCTACGCGGCGGAAATCGCGGGCAGCATCGGACGACCGGCCGGGTGAGCTCCGCCCGATTGGTCGTCATGGTCACTGCCCTGGTGTGCGGTGGGCATCGGTCATGGCTACTGCCCACACCGGGACGCGGGTGACGTTCACCAACAATCTCGGCCGTGGGGTCGCCGTCGGCCTCACCGACCAGCTGTACGCGTGACAGGGGCCGGCCTCCGGACATTCGGAGGCGGGGTTGATGGCGGCGCTGGCCCGGTCAGCGGCGCAAGCCGTGTCGCCTTCGATAACCGAACGCGTACGCGGCCGCGTGGACGCCACAACTCACCGATGTCATCTACGGGTTTGGGATCCACCGGGAATAGGTGAGGGGGCCCGGACCGGCCCAGCCCCCTCACCGATTCGATTCAGTTGCCAGCCGCCGTGGCGTAGAACGCGTCGGTGAGCTGGTGGAACGGGTCCGCGCCGGTCGCCTGGACAAAGAACGGGGTGAATGTGTTCCCGAAGCTGTCGAGGCCCTCGTAGTCGCCCACGAAGTAGCCGCTAGCGTAGGCGGCCGTGCGCATGTTGAAGGACGCCAGCGTGATCCGGGACTCGTCGGCGAAGTGTGCGCTGTCGAACGGGTCGGCGGCGTGGTGGTGGACGATCCAGTAATCCGTGCTCAGGCCCGCGTCGCCGGCCGCGTCGTTGCGGAAGTCGTAGTACGTCACCGCGACGTCGCCGTTGGCCGCCACGTGCACCGATGCGGTAAAGGCCTGCTTGCCTGACGGCGTGTGGTTCACCTTGACCGGTGCCGACCACGTGTGGCCGCCGTCGGTCGAGCGGGAGATGAGGATCGTGTCGTCGACCGGGTTGCCGAGCACGGTCGCCGACTGGTGTGACTGCCACACCGCGTACATCGTGCTCGAGCCGGTGCGGGCATCGACGGCGAAGTCGGGGAGGATGTCGCCGGTGCGCACCAGCAGGCACGGTGTCGACGGTGTGTTGTCTCCCAGGCAGTTCACCGGCTCGGGATCGCGAACGCCCCGGTCGCCCATGTTGGCGATGATCGTCGGCGTTGACGACCACGTCGTGCCCTGATCGGTCGAGAAGATGACCGCGGCGTTGTCACCTCGGCCAACTTCCTGGCCGTTGGATCCCTTGATGAAGTTGAAGCCGTTGACGAGCGTGCCGTTGGGCAGCACCACGATCTGGTTGCCGATCGTTTGTGTCCGCGCGGCGTTGGGAGCGAAGATCGGGTGCGCTGTTTCCCAGCTCGCGCCGTTGTTTGTGCTTCGGGCGAACCACGTCGGTCCGTGCCAGGCAAGGGCGTTTGCGTACGCCTGCGGCGGGGTCAGCGGGTTGTTGTTGGGCGACTCGATGCGATCCCACACCGCGTAGACGTTGGTGGTATGCACGGGGTCGGCCGTGATCGACTCCTTGTCGTTGAACAGATTCGCCAGCGGCCCCGAGTTGGAGTTGTCCTCCCGGAGGGTGATCGGGGGCTGCCAGTGCCTGCCACCGTCAAGCGACCTGCTCGCCAGCACCGCATTGTGCGCCGTTGACCGGTCGAACGAGATGCTGATTGCGTGCAGCGTCCCCAGCCCGTCTGCCGGGCTCTTCGACCAGGAGAGCCACGGGTCCGACGACCGCTCGTACCCGCCGCCGTTGGCCGGCGTTCCGCCGGCGCAGTTGCTGAAGGCGGGCCAGGTCTTCGACCAACTGGTTCCGCCGTTGTCCGACACGCCCGCGACCAGGCCGTGGGCTCCGCCGTCCGACCATCGGTCCTGCTGCCAGAAGCCGGCCAGATCATTCGGGTCCTGCGGGTTGACCACAAACCACGGCTCGATCTCGGTGTTCGGGACGTTCACCCCAGGCACCTCGGTCGGGGTGTGGAAATCCTCACCGGGGCCGCCGCACCCGGCGGCGAATGGGCTGGCGCCTGCGCTGGCCAGCGTCGGTCCTGTGACCGTATACGTATTCGCCCTGGCGGGCGCGGCGGTGGCAAACATGACAATCATCGCGACTGTGATCGGGGCCGCTAGTCTCTTCATCGCTCCTCCTCATTGAGCATGCGCTGGCCGTCCCCGGCGTATTCGGCACGCACGACTTGCGGACGTCGGCCAAACTCCTCCACCGTGGGCGCTGTGATGTGTCACGACTGCTCGGGTTGGACACTGGGTAACGGTTGATGGACCGTCGGCCGCTCGCCGCGTCGGCTCATAATTTCACCGACTCCGCATGATGGCTGGCTGGTGCAAGAAGGCGCCCTCAAGTCGAACAGCCGCCGGGCCGTACGGATGACGGTTTTCTTATGCCGGTGGGCTACGAATACTTCGCGCAGGCGACAACGAAATGCCGATAACTTTCTGGGCTAACGCATCCTTCCCGAACGCATCCGCCCAGATGTCTATCCCGGCCAAATTTGACAGAAGTGTGAATACGTCGCCAGAACTAGCAACCGCTTGTGCCCCACGCGACGAATTGAGCGATTCATCGGCGTCAGACTGCTGTGGCTTCACATATGTTGCATTTTCCGCATAGCTCGAATTAGTCTGATAATTGGCCCGCGCGGAGAAGATCGGACGTACGACAGACTTGTCTGACGCGCCCACGCCCGTACGCATGGAAACACGCTACCGGCGCGCAATTGTGCGAGCTATCACACGATCGGGCGAAAGCACGTCACAAGATCTGCGCAAAGGAAAGCACACCGCGATCGGGTACCGGACGAAGCCGTGTACCGCCTCGGCGACCACATCGAGCACGTCAATGCATCCTGGTGATTCGCCCCATGGAGGCGCTGACCGGGTGGGCTCCCGCAACCGGGGTGATCCACCGCCCTCGCCGGAGCCGACCCAACCGACCGCGCCGAGGTCTACCAACAACTCGGACTCAGACTCACCTACCACCCAGACCAACAAAAAGTCCGCGTACAGGCACAGCCTGACGCGGACCCATATGGGGAATTGGTTTGTGTCCGGAGATCGACACAAACCAATGCCCAACGGTACGCCGGCCTGTCTACGATCATTCGACTGCGGTAGCGAGCCGGAAACGCGTCCGAGATCCGCCTGGGTGGCGCCCGGCCGGACGATCCCCGGCGGGGCGAGCTGCTCCAGCACGACGTGGGCCAAGCGACCGCGAACATTATGCTCGCCGCGACCGACCTCGGCATCGGGTCCGGGCACTCGGCGGTGGGCGACCAGGAGGCGGCGCAGCGGATCCTCGGCTTCCCGGACGGGCACTTCTGCGTGTACATGGTCGCACTCGGATACCCGGCCGACCCGCCGCTGCGGCCGGCGTGCCCACGCACCGAGCCACTGCCTCGCTGAACCTTAGTCCCGCGGTCTTAGGCCGAGCATCCAGTGCCCTGTCGTGGTCCAGCCGAGCAGCCGTCGGCCCGTGCCGCCTCTGCCGTCCGGGTCGAACCCTCCGCCGCTGATCACGTGCGCGAGTCCGGTCACGGCCTCCTCCGCGTGCTCCACCCGGTAGCGGCCGCTGTCGAGCAGCTCGCCCAGCTCTGCCAGTCCCGCTTCGGTCAACCAGGACCGAAACAGCGCCCGGCGGTCAGCGGGCAGGCCCAGTCGCTGCGCCCGGTCGGTCTCGTCCAGACGCAGCGGACCGCCCGCCGCCGGCTCCCCAGTCGCGAACCCGCCGTGGACTACGTCCGGCGTCACCCACGCCGGCAGACCTCTCACGGAGGTACGCGAGTCGATGTCCAGCTCTCCCCCGGCCATCCCGTCGAGGACCTGCTGCCAGCGGCGTACCCGCAGCTCAGCCTGCTGGCGGATGGCCGCGTCCTCGTCCGTCCGGGCGGTCGTCAGGGCGCGCGCCAGCTGGCCCAGTGGATAGCTCACGCCAATATGGACGTCGTTGTCGCTCACGCCAGCACGGCGGGCCCCGCCCCCGCGCCCTCCGGGATTACAGCCCGGTGCTCTCCTAACTGAGCTGCACGCTGTTGCCGTGACACTCTACGCAGATCACCGCCGCCTACGCAGCCGAGATCCGAGCGGCGAATCACCGATGCCACCCTCGGACCTACTGCCATCCGGCCTGCTGCCCTGCGGCCGCCGGGCGCGTTGATCGCGAATGCCGGATTGTCTCTGACCACTGCACAGCATAGGAGATCACGCCCGAGCTCCTGTGTGGAACTTGATGGTCAATCTGAGCGCTCCCGAGGTTCTCCCCCAACCGGGCCGCGATCATCGGTAGGTGGGTGCGGTCCTCGCGTAGCAGACCGACGAAGCCCGCCGCTACATGGGCCTCAAACTCCTCGAAGTGCTTGTTGTCCCTGGCCGGCGAGCGGATGATTGATCTACGCGGATGGCACATGCGGACGGTCCCGTTCCCACGTTGACGGGATCGGACGTCGGAGTTCGGTCGATTCGCAAGTGTGACCGAATCCGGTATCAGTCGATGTTCGCATTTGACATCTTTCTGCATCGCCGCGGAGGCCGTGGTGTCAGAGGCTCTGCTGGAGGCCCGAGGGCTGGTCAAGACGTTCGGCCGGGTGCGTGCGCTTCGTGGGGCGAACTTCGCCGTGTTCCCCGGTGAGGTGGTTGCCCTCATCGGCGACAACGGGGCGGGCAAGTCGGTGCTGGTGAAGTGCCTGAGCGGCGTACACCAGCCCGATGCCGGCGAGATCCTGATGCGCGGGGAACAGGTGAAGATTCCGTCACCGTTGGCGGCAATGCATATGGGCATCGAGACGGTTTATCAGGATCTTGCGCTGGCCGACGATCTCGAAGCGTCGGCCAACCTCTATCTCGGCAGGGAGCTGTACAAGCCAGGTCCGCTGCGGCTGCTCGGCGTGCTGGACCGCTCGAAGATGCGGGCCGGCGCCCGCCAGGCGTTCCAGGACCTGGGTATCGAGCTGCAGGACGTCCGCGCGCCGATCGAGTCGCTGTCCGGTGGTCAGCGACAGAGTGTAGCGGTGGCGCGCTCGGTCGTCTGGGCTTCGACGGTCATCCTGCTTGACGAGCCGACCGCCGCTCTCGGCGTCGTGCAGCGTCAACACGTACTCGAGGTCATCCGCCGGGTGCGTGACCACGCCAACGTGCCGTTCCTGTGCGACTTCCAGCGGGCCGTGGGGCTGTCACCGACGTACCCGTACAAGGAGATCGCGGACTTCCTCGCCCAGCAGATCGACCTGACCGACGATGTCCTGAACACACTGCGGTACGTCGACTGCGCTCTGCTGGCGCGCAGGATCACCGCGGACTGCCTGTTCAGCGTCGGCCTGATGGACGAGGTCTGTCCCCCGTCCACGGTCTTCGCCGCGTACCACGAGGTACCGGGGAACAAGGAGATCGCGGTCTATCCATTCGGCGTGCACGACCTGCCCCGCGGTCATGCCGAGCGGCAGCTCCGCCACCTGCGCGAGCGGCTGCAGCCATGACCGAACACGCGAGTCAGTTCCGTTGCCGGGCCATCCACTGCCAGATGTGGGTGCCGCCGATGCTCGGGTCGTTGCGGGCCACATAGATCCACGACCAGTGGCCGGGGAACTGGTGACCGTTCCAGATGACGTGGTCGTACAGCGACATCAGCGACCCGGGGATGAGATCGTGCGCATGAACGGTGTTGGGCTCCGGCGGCACCGTGTCGTCGTCGCGGGAGGCGACCAGCCAGGTCGGCGTGTGGATGTCCCGCAGCTCGGCGTCGGTGATCATCCTCGGGCCGCCGGGCTCCAGGGCCTGGACGATGCCGCAGATGGGAACGGACGCCGCGAAGAGGTCGGGGTAGACCGTGGTCATCTTCAGGCTCATGTAGCCGCCGTTGCTGCAGCCGACGACGTAGATCCGCTCGCGGTCGATCGGGTACCGCTGCGCGAGATCGCGGATGATTTCTAGGATCAGCGGAGCGAAGCGGTCGCCGTCCTCCAGCCAGAAGGACGTGCTCTGCGGGGCCACTACGAAGGCGCCTGAGAAGATCCGTTGTGCCTCCCGCGTGGCGAAGCCCAGAGCGCCGCGGTTGGCCCGCAACGTCGTCTCGTTGTCGTAGTAGCCGTCGGGAAGCGAGGCGCCCTCGCCACCGCCGTGCAGCCAGACGACGAGCGGATGCCCGCCGTGTCCGGCTGAGCGATGACGGGGCGAGTACAGCCGGTACTTCATTCCCGAGCGGGAGATGTGGTAGCTGAAAGCGTCGACCTCGGGGTTGGACAGCCGGCCCTGGACGAAGTCCGTGATGGTGACGACGTGGTGTCCCCGTACGATGAACGGGGTGTTCTGCGTGATGGTGTACACCAGGTCGAGCTGGACGTTGCGGGCCTTGCCGACGATGTAGCCGAGGGTTCCGCCGCCGACCTGACCTTCGGCGTAGGCGAGGTCGAGCACGATGTTGCCGTGGTGGTCCAGCCGGACGGCGGTCACCGTACGGTCCAGGTCGTACTCGCTGAAGATCTGATCGCCGGGCGCGATGGGGATGGGGCTTGTGGCCTTCGCATGCACGCTGAAGGTGCCCGTCGTCAGGCTCGCCGGGTGGATCCGGCCGAGCTCGCCGGTGTCGAGGGTGAGCGACGTGACCTGCTCGCCACCGTCGAGCGTCTCGGCGTTGAGGGTGAAGCGGACTCTGGTTGCCAACTGGCCGCCGGCCCAAGCGGCCGAGCCCGGCAGAGTCAGTCCGGCAGCGGCCCCCGCGCCTGCGGTAAGAACGGAACGACGACTGATCGGCGTGGCCATGCGGCCTCCCTGTTTCGATCGCGTTTTAAGTCTGCGCAACGAGGCCGGTCTATCACATGGGCCTCGCTGGACGAAAGGGCAGCTCGCGACATGGAAGTGCAGCGCCGGCATGCTCGTAGCCCGGCCGCGCAGGCGCCGATCTTGGACATGTGTCACCTCGTGAGGGCCGCGAAACCGGGCCAACCCGGCGCCACAAGTCCAAGATCGGCGAAATAGCGAGGCTATCGGATCAGTCGGCGGTGGTGAACGAGAAGATGTCGGAGTTGCCGAAGGCCAGCGGGCACACCTGCTGCACGGCGGGCGCCGTCGCGGTAGTACCGGCCTGCAGCGCCGCCCGGTAGGCGTCGATCGCCGGGCAGTCGGCAGCGTTGCGGACATCGTTGAACACCGCGACGGCGTACGTGCGGGTGGCCGCCGCGTACACGTAGTCGCCGAGGAATTCGGAGATCAACGCGTTGGCGCTGCTACCTCGCGGATCACCGCCGGGGCTGCGGTATACCGAGGTGAACGCGCCCGTGGCGGGCCCGGACACGCTGGCGCGCAGCAGTACGCCGACGAGGTTGCGCGGGTCGGTGGTGTTCGTCCGGAACGGCGTGGTGAACGCGTTGTAGGTCACGTACACCGCGGAGCCGTCCGGGGCGATGGCCGGTGCCGCGTAGTAGCCGCGATCCCCGGCGGTCTCGATCGAGCGCGGCGCCGACCAGGTGGCGCCCCGGTCGGTCGACTCGGTGAAGAAGACGTGCGGCTGCTCCAGGCTCCCGCTGACGTACGCCATGACGATGCGGTCAGTGGCGCCGGCACCGGTGGGCGCACCGTTGGCGATGTCCACGCTCGGCGCGGGCGCTAGGTCGCTGCGGGCACCGGCGATGCCGTCGATGACCGGCCGGCCCTGCACGGGGTCGAACGCGCCGGGTTGGGTGACCGGACCGGACACCGCCCGCGGCGGCGACCAGGTCTGCCCGCCGTTGTCGGAGGTGACCATCAGCTCGTAGGACGTGCTGCCCTGGCCGGGCACCGGACCGACCCCGAACACGTAGACCCGGCCGCTGCTGTCGGTGCGCACGGTGCAGCCGCCAGCCGGCTCCTGCCTGGTCACCGGGGTGAACCCGGCGCCGGTGACCTGCTTGAGTGCCCAGGCATCGCCGCCGTCACGGGAGACCGCCACCATCATCGGGGCCGGGAAAGCCTGGCCTTGGCTGTTGCTGCGGTAGCTGGTCCAGCACACGTACGTGTTTCCGAAGAACGGGCTACCGGACGAGTTGTCCGCCCAGATCTGCTCCTTGTCGGAGAACGTCGTGCTGGACTGCCGCGAGACGATCACCGGCTGCATCCAAGCGTCCTTGTCCCCGCCGGCGGCCGCCTCGACGTTGTCGGTGCGGGAGACCGCGAGGGCCTCGACGCCGCGGAACCCGAATTCCTCCGGTACGTGCCCGGCAAGGTTGGCGTAGTAGAGCCGAGAGCCGTTGGCCCAGGAGAAGTGCCCGGACGCGTCCGGCTGCGGCCCGAAGGCAACGGCCGGGTCACCGCCGGATTGGAGACCGTTCTCGTAGTACCACGGCAGCGTGCCGATCGGCCCGACGGTCGGTGTGCACGGCGGATCGCTGTTGCCGGGGACGCCGAGGCACGCGCGGGCGGTCAGACCGGTGTACGTGGGCTGGGTCCAGGTGTGCCCCGAGTCGAACGAGAAGTACACGCCGGAAACCCCGACACCCGGGGTGAACGGGCAGGTGTTATCCGTCCCGGCGTTGCACGCCTCCATATCGATCTCTTCGTTGGCGCCGGCGACAACCACATTGGGGTGGTTGGCGTCGATCGCAACGGCCGGTTCGTTCTGCTTGTTCTGGGAGAACGGTCCCGGTGGGCTGCCGTTGGTGACCAGAGCATCGCCGGGTGCGGCAAACGCCGGCGCAGCGGCCAAGAACAGCAGGGCCGCCGAGAGAGCTGCCACCAATGCACCTTTGCGCATGATGTAGTACCCCCCCAACGGAAGACGACACTGTCGCTGCTCAGCATCGACCCGCGGGCATGATGATCGCTACGGCCGAAGGCGGGATAGGCCAGCTAATTCCATGCATCGTGGGCCTGTTCACCGCTGCGTGGACCCGAGCTGCGCCACAACCTGATCTCTGTAGGCGCCCGGCATCGCCATCAGTTCGTCGTGTGTGCCTCGTTGCACGATCCTTCCGTCGTCCATGGCGAGGATGAGGTCGGCGTCGACGATCGTGCTCAGCCGGTGGGCGATCACGATCCTCGTGCAGCCGAGTGTGCTGATGTTGTGCTGCACCGTCCGTTCGGTAACGGAGTCGAGATCACTCGTGGCCTCGTCGAGCAACAGGATGGTGGGACCATGGGCCAGGGCTCGGGCTAGGGCGATCCGCTGCTGCTGACCCCCGGAAAGCGACGCACCTCCATCCACGAGCAGCGTCTCGTACCCCATCGGCATGGCGAGGATCTCGTCGTGGATGCACGCCAGCTTGGCTGCGTCGACCACCATCTCGTGCGGCATTGCGGGGTCGCTGAGAGCAATGTTCTGCCGGATTGTCGCGCCGAACAGGTAGGGCCTCTGCGTGACGATACCGATCTGCCTGCGCAGCGATTTGAGCTCCAGCTCGGCGAGGTCGGTTCCGTCGAACAGGATCCGCCCCGACGTGGGTGGATAGATGCCGAGGAGGAGGTGGGCGAGGGTGGACTTCCCGGAACCGGAGCGCCCGACGATGCCCACCTGCTGGCCGGGCTCGACCTCGAGCGAAACATCCTTCACCACCGTGGGCGCCAGCGGCCCATAGGCGAACGAGACGCCCTCGGCCCGTACCCGTCCGGTGAGGCGGTGGGCGGTGGTCACCTTCTGCCCTTCCTGCTCCCGGGCCGCGTCCAGGACGTCGTTGATGCGTTCCATGTAGCTGCGCAGTAGCTGAAGTTTCAAGCCGGTCTCGATCAGGGTGGCGAGCGGCTCCAGGAAGCCGACTGCCAGTGCGGCGGCGGCGAGCATGGTCCCGAGCGAGAGGGCGCCATCCAGAACCTGGAACCCGCCGTAGACCAGGATGGCCAGCGGCGAGGCGAGCTGGAGCGTGCCGGTAACGGTGTCCACGGATGCGTCCAGCCGTCCGCGACGCAGCGCCACGTTGACCTGGTCGATGAACAACTTCTCCCAGTGCTCGGCCGCTCGACTCTCGGCGCCCGCGGCTTTGAGGGTCTCGATGCCCGCCAGCAGCTCGAACGTGTAGCTCTGCGACTTGGCTTCGACGTGCAGGCTCTCCGACATCAGGTGCTGGTTGCGCCGCCGAGCAAGCACCAGAACCATCACCTGCAGCAGGCCGAGGCCCAGCACGAGCGCCGCCAGCGGCGGGCTCAGCAAGAACAGCAGGACCAGATAGAGGCTCGCCAGGCTGCCGTCGATCAGGGCCGAGATGGCGCCGGTGGTCAGGAACTCGCGTACGACCGTGTTGCTCTGCAGGCGCATCATCAGGTCGCCGGCGGACCGTCCGAGGAAGAACGCGTACGGCAGGTCCACCAGATGCTCGACGAAAGCCTTGGTCAGGCGCACGTCGAGGTGCGTGCGCAGCTGCAGGAGAAGGTGGCTCCGCAGCAGCGTCACGAGGAAGAAGTAGCCGGTGATCGCCACCATGACGGCCCCGAGCACGAGCAGCAGGTGCCGGTCGTTGCGCGGGACGATCACGTCCACCAGCAGCCCGGTCAGCAGTGGAAGAGCCAGTGCCAGGAATCGCAGGAGTACGGATCCCACGAGCACCCGGGTGAGCCTCCCGAAGTGGCCGAGCAGCGGCCGGAGATAGCGCCACGTGCCCTTGGTGGTCAGCTTGGCTGTCTGGAAGGTCTCAGTCGGATCGAAGGTGATGGCGACGCCGGTGTAGGAGCGGCGAAAGACCTCCATGGACAGTCGCCGCCGTCCCAGCGCAGGGTCCACGATCTGGACGCCGTTTCTCCGCAGGCGCTCGAAGACGACGAAGTGCGTGAATTCCCAGTGGAGGATCGTCGCGGGTGGGAGGAGTTCGAGGTCGTCCAGGTCCGCGGCCACGCCCGTGGGGTTCAGGCCGTAACGCTGAGCCGCCTGGGTCATGGCGAGCGCGTCGACACCGTCGCGGTTGGTGCTCGTCATCTGGCGCAGTTCGTCGAGCGGCACCTGCTTACCGTGGTAGGCGAGGACCATTGCCAGGCAGGCAGCACCGCAGTCGGCCAACGCCATCTGTCTGACCCAAGGCACTCGGCGGCGCACTAGGAGTCGCCACCTCTCCCCAGCGTCCCGCCCAGCTGCCGGAGGAACAGGTTGATGATGCGCTGCGAGCGGAGTACGACGACAGCCCGGCCCGGGTAGCGCGGCGAGGGCGGCAACGACGCCACGTCGGCGTCCTGCGCGAGGACCCCGGTCACCAGGATGGCCGGCTGGGACGACGCGAAACCGACCCGCCCGGCTGCGGCCTGATCGGCGACCTCGGCCCGGAGCACCCGGGCGGCTAGCGACCGCCCGTCCGCGCCGTCCACGTGGAGCCGGACGAGCTGCCCGGAACGGAGATCCGGGGCGGCGGCGTCCGCGACGAGGGCCACGAAGCTCCGTTGTGGCACGTTGATCAGAGCCGGCCCGGAGGTGGTCTCGGAGGTGCGCGCGGTAGCGGTGACGACGAGACCGGCCGCCACCAACGCCAGCACGACCCAATAGAACCACCTGGTCCATGCCGGTTCGATCCGCAGAGCGCCGCGTCCCGGCCCGGCGGCGTGGAACTCGAGCGCCTCCCGGCGGAACGGCGGTGGTCGTTCGGTCATGGCTGGACCGATCGGCGCCCGGCCTGTGCACTGTAGGCGCGGTCGAGGAGTTCGTAGAGCAGGAGTTCCTGGGCCCGCTGGGCGGAGCGCAGCAAGCGGTTGACGTGCATGTGCGCGTAGCTGCCGGCAATGTCGGCCAGGGTCGATGACAGCCGCTCGGCCCGGCCGAGCCGGCGCAGCTCCGCCGTCACGGGAGCGAGCCGGACCGATCGCCGGCGCAGCGACTCCAGCCCGGCGGCAAGGGGGTCGGCTCCGCCCGCGACAAGGGGCACCGCTCCAGGATCCAGCAATGCCTCCAGATCAGTGCGCTGCGCCCGGTACCGTTCGCTCACCCGGGCCCGGAAGCTCCCGTCTATACCGAACTCGCGGCCGTATGCCTCCCGCATCCGTCGCGCCAAGTACCTTTTCTCGCCGAACGTGAGCCCGACATCGTCGAAAAGCCGGTTCATGCCGTGCAAGGCAAGACGCCAGCGGAGGTCCAGTCCCGCATCACCGGACAGCGTCCCCAGAATGGCGAGCACCGCATCGCTGTCGGCGGCGAACACCTGCTCGGCGAGCTCGACCCCGCGGTCACCGCCGTAGCGCTCGACCTCCCGCTCGTAGGTGTCCCATTGCAGGCGCCACAGCTGGCCCGCCTCCAGGAGTGGGGCCGCGGCCGCTTGCAGGCTCGGCAATACCTCGGCGTGGAGCCGAACCGGGTCGCCATGAAGGCGCAGTCGCAGGTGCCAGTCGGGATCGGCATAGCGGATGAAGAACCAGGCGTCGGCGGCCCCGGAGGCGAGGCAGGACCGCACTAGCGGCTGAACCATGCGGTTGAGCACCTGGTCGGCGGTTCCCGTGCCCGTGTAGAGCTTGGCGTAGAGCCATTCCGAGCCCGGCGGGAACCGGCGGCGGATCGGGCTTCCGGTCACTCGCGCGGTCGGCTTTCCGGGCTCGGGTTGCTGGGCGGCCATCTGGACGAACGGAACGACCAGCTCGTGCACGAAACGGCCTTCGGGGCCGGTGACGCACAGGTCATCGGGGCCGGGGAACATCTCGACGAGCACCGCACGGCGTCGCCCCCGGAGCTGGTGAGCGAGCGCCGCGACGCTCAGCACGTTGTCCAGGTCGATGACGAGCTCGTTGTCGAGGTCGGCCAGGGCCACGTAGCGCGGCAACCGCCGCTGCGCACGCCACGCCTGCACCGCGGCGAACTGGTCGGCACCTTTTGTCTGGCCGAGCGCCCGCAGTTCGGCCTCCGGGACGGTCCAGCTGGCGCGGCTCAACACCAGCCGTCCGCTGACGACCCGGGGGAGGAAGGGGGCATCCTGCAGCGGACCCCAATCCCAGGCGACCAGGCCCGCTGGTGCGTTCTGGTGCTGAAGCGCACACAGGAAGCGGTACAGGCCCAGGCTGCGCCCATCGTAGTTGTGGGCGGTGGTGAGCCTCGGCACGACCTCACGGTCGAGGCGACGGGA
>NZ_DASYTH010000316.1:0-32639 GCF_036002505.1 Actinophytocola sp.
ACGTCGAGGACGTCGTAGGGGCCGAGGTCGCCGTCCATGATCCAGTTGGCCTGGTCGACCAGATCCCGTTGCGTTTGCGCCCATTCGTCGAGGGGCGCCGGCGTCAGGTCCGTGTGCCAGAAGTGCTTGTCGAGTTCGATCACGGGCAGGCCGGTGATCTTGCCCAGGTGTGTCGCCAGGGTTGACTTGCCTGATGCGCCGCGGCCGAGGATGACGACACGGGGCACGTTACCGGCCGCCGCGGGCCATGTGGAGGACGTCGAGGGCTTCGTCGAGTTGGGCGAGGGTGAGTTTGCCGTTGTCGACGTGGCCGCGTTCGAGGACGACTTCGCGGATGGTTTTGCGTTCTTTCAGGGATTGTTTGGCGATGGCGGCGGCTTCCTCGTAGCCGAGGTAGCGGTTGAGGGGGGTGACGATGGAGGGGGAGGACTCGGCTTGTTCGCGTTGGTGGTCGGCGTTGGCGACGGCGCCGGTGATGACTTTGTCGGCGAGGAGGCGGGTGACGGCGGCGAGGAGGCGGGCGGACTCCAGGACGTTGCGGGCGATGACGGGGAGCATCACGTTCAGTTGGAAGTTGCCCTGGGAGCCGGCGAAAGCCACGGCGGCGTCGTTGCCGATGATTTGGGCGACGACCATCATGGTGGCTTCGGGGATGACCGGGTTGACCTTGCCGGGCATGATCGAGGAGCCGGGCTGGAGGTCGGGGAGCGACAGTTCCGCGAGGCCGGTGCGGGGGCCGGAGCCGAGCCAGCGGAGGTCGTTGGCGATCTTGAACAGGGACACCGCGACGGTGCGGAGTTGGCCGGACGTCTCGACGACACTGTCCTGGGTGGCCTGGGCTTCGAAGTGGTCGCGGGCCTCGGTGAGCGGCAGGCCGGTCAGCGATGCCAGCTCGGTGGCGACAAGAGCGCCGAAGCCGGAAGGCGCGTTGAGGCCGCTGCCGACCGCGGTGCCGCCGATGGGCAGCTCGCCGAGGCGGGGGAGGCAGCTGGTGAGGCGGTCGATGCCGTAGCGGACCTGGCTGGCCCAGGCGTGCGCCTCCTGGCCGAGTGTGATCGGGACGGCGTCCATCAGGTGGGTGCGGCCCGACTTCACCACGTCGGCCCACTCGACGGCGCGCTTCTCGATGGCTTCCGCCAGGTGCGTCAGCGCGGGGAGGACGTCGCGGACGACGGCCTCGGTGGCGGCGATGTGGATCGCGGTCGGAAACGTGTCGTTGGAGGACTGGGAGGCGTTGACCGCGTCGTTCGGGTGCACATCAACACCGTGGCCGAGCTTCCTGCTCGCCAGGGTGGCGATCACCTCGTTGGCGTTCATGTTCGACGAGGTGCCGGAGCCGGTCTGGAACACGTCGATGGGGAACTGGTCGTCGTGCTCGCCGGCCGCGACCTCGTCGGCGGCGGCGGCGATGGCCTCGGCGACATCGTCGTCGAGCACGCCCAGCGCGCGGTTGGCCCGGGCCGCGGCGGCCTTGAGCAGGCCCAGGGCGCGGATCTGGGCGCGTTCCAGGCCCCGACCGGAAATGGGAAAATTCTCCACGGCCCGCTGGGTCTGCGCCCGCCACAGTGCGGCGGCGGGAACGCGCACGTCACCCATGGTGTCGTGCTCGATGCGGTACTCACCCTCAACCATGACACCAGTGTGGCGCGAGCCACTCCTGTGGGCATGGTGACGTTGAACAAATAGGCTTCTGCCAAGCTCCCACCCCTGGGTCGAGGCGGTACGTATGACGAAACCGACACCGACGGAAGTCGACCTGCTGATCGTCGGCGCCGGACCTACCGGCCTGTTCGCGGCGTACTACGCCGGGTTCCGCGAGCTCTCCACGGCCATCGTGGACTCGCTGCCCGAGCCCGGCGGGCAGGTCACCGCGATGTACCCGGAGAAGATGATCTTTGATGTGGCCGGGTTCCCCGCGGTGCGCGGCCGGGACCTGGTCACCGCGCTGGTCGAGCAGACCGACCAGTGGAAGCCGAACTACCTGCTGGGCCGCAAGGCCATGACGCTGTCCGAAGTGGACGGTGGCGGGTTCGACGTGGGATTGGACGGCGGCACGGTCATCCGCGCCGGGACGGTGCTGATCACCGCGGGCATGGGCGAGTTCACCCCGCGGCCGCTGCCGGCCGGCGACGGCTGGCTCGGCCGCGGCGTCGTGCACTTCGTGCCGGCGCCGGAGGTGCACCGCGGCCAGGACATTGTCGTGGTCGGCGGCGGCGACTCGGCGTTCGACTGGGTGCTGTCCCTGCATCCGATCGCCCGCAGCGTCACGCTTGTCCACCGCCGCAACAAGTTCCGCGCGTTCGCCGCGACCGTGCGGCAGGTCCAGGAGCTCGGCGTGCCGATCATCACCGACGCGCAGGTGATGGAGCTGCGTGGGGACAGCGCGGGCCTCGCCGAGGTGGAGCTCTCCGTCAAAGGCGAGTCCGGCCAGGAAACCCGGGTCCTCTCCGCCCAAACCGTCGTCGCCGCACTGGGTTTCACCGCCGACCTCGGTCCGATCGAGTCCTGGGGCCTGGAGATCGACCGCCGCGCCATCGCCGTCGACAGCACCGGCAAGACCGCGCGGGAACGCATCTACGCCGCCGGCGACATCGCCGCCTACCCCGGCAAGGTCAAGCTCATCGCCACCGGCTTCGGCGAGGCGGCCACCGCGGTCAACAACATCGCCGTCGCGCTCGACCCCGAAGCCCACCTCTTCCCCGGCCACTCCAGCGACGTCAGCTGAGCCATGACCGACAACGCCGCGCAGGCGGCCGAGTGGGACGGCCCGATCGGCGAGCACTGGGCCAAGCACGCCGACGTGTTCGAGACCGAGCTGGACGGTTACGGGCGCCTGCTGCGCGCGGCCGCGAACATCGAGGAAACGCATCGGGTTCTCGACATCGGTTGCGGCACCGGGAAGTCCACCCGGGACGCAGCGCGGGTCGCGGTGTCCGGGAGCGCCCATGGCGTCGACCTGTCCACACGCATGCTGGAGGTCGCCCGGCGGCGCGCCGCCGAAGAGGGGCTCGGCAACGTCACCTTCGAGCAGGCCGACGCCCAGCTCCACCCGTTCCCGGCGGCCCGGTTCGACCTGGCGATCAGCCGCTTCGGCAGCATGTTCTTCGCCGACCCGGTGGCCGCGTTCGCCAACATCGGGCGTGCGCTGCGGCCGGGGGCCCGGCTGGCGATGGCGGTCTGGCAGGACCGGGACCGCCAGGAATGGTCGAGGACGGTTCGCGAATCGCTCCTTCCGGGCCGGACGGTGCCCCCACCGGCCGGGCCGGGGCCCGCCTCGCTCGCCGATCCGGACACCGTGCGGAGAATCCTCGGCTCCGCCGGCTACCACCACGTCGAGTGCGCGGACGTACGGGAACCCGTCTCCTACGGCTCGGACGCCGCCACCGCCACCGCGGTGGTGCTCGGCATGCGCAGCACGAAGGACCTGCTCGCGCAGCTCGAACCGGCCGAGGTCGAGCCGGCCCTCGACCGGCTTCGCGCCGCCCTCACCGCGAACCAGACCGACGAGGGCGTCCGGTTCGACTCCCGGGCCTGGATCGTCACCGCGATCAGGTAACCACCTGCACGAGCTGGCCGCGGGTGAGGTGGTCGAAGAAGAATTTGGCGGCGTCCGGGGTGAGGCGGACGCAGCCGTGCGAGGGCTCGGTGATGCTGCCTTCGTGGAAGGCGATGCCGCCGGGGGCAAAGAAGACCGAGTTCGGCATGGGCGTGCCGTAGATGCTGCTGGTGTTCTCGGCGTCCTTCCACGACACCGGGAAGGTTGCCGAGTGGGGTGGGGGAGCTCGGGGCGCCGTGGGAGATCGGGACCGGGCCGTAGTCGATCACACCCGAGGTGAGCAGCCAGGCCTGCTTCGCCGACAGGCTCACGCAGGCGCGAACCGTTGGGGCGCAAGGGGGAGGCGGTGGTGGTGGGGGTGGCGCCGGGGTGGTCGTCGACGCTGTCGTGACGGTGGCGGTCGGGGCCGTCGTGGTGGGCGGGGCGCTGGATGCGGTCGGCGCGGCACAGGCGGTCAGCGCCGTGCCGGCCAGCAGAGCAATCCCGAGCAGTCGTCGCACGTCCCCTCCCGGCGCCGCGTGGTCGTGCTGAACTCACGCGGCGCGGGCGGGGAAGGTTGCGTCAGGGCACGACCTGGACCGCGTCGCCGACCTTGAGGGTGTTGAAGTACGTCTTGGCGGCGGCGGTGGAGAGGTGGATGCAGCCGTGCGACTGCACGGTGAGGCTGCCGGAGTGGAACGCCATGCCGTTGTAGAAGAACACCGAGTACGGCATGGGCGCGTTGTTGAACGCCCGGCTCTTGTGGTCGATGTCCTTGTACTGCACATGGAACAGGCCGGGCGGGGTGCGGAAGCCCGGGCGGCCGCTGGTGATCGCGACCGGGCCGTAGGTGACCTTGCCGCCGGAAAGCAGCCACGACCGGTTCGCCGACAGGTCGATGCACGCGCCGTCGGTGATCGTGCACGGCGTGCCGCCGGCGGGCGCGGGCGGCGGCGCCGGCTTGGGCTTCGGCTTGCTGGTCGTGGGTTTCGGCGTGGTCTTCGTGGTGGTCGTGGTCGCCGGGGCGGGCGGCGGGGCCGGCGGGGTGGTGGTCGGGTCGGCCGTCGTGCTCGGGGTGTCGCTGCTGGCCGGTAACGCGGGAACCGTCGGACCCCCGGCCGCGGAAGCGCCGGTGCCGCAGGCGGACAGCACGGCGGTTCCCGCCACGGTCGCGGCCACGATCAGCTTCTTCACCCGCATGTCGGCTCCCTCAGCAAGATCCCGTTCGTTATGCCAAGGATGACGCCAGAGATCAGGATCGGGTTGCTCGTTTGCGCCATCCGTCCATAAAACGTGATGTGCCGCCGTCCGCGTTGCCTCGCCGGACGGATCAGGGCAACGGCGGGATGACGTGCTCCGCGTCCGCGGTGTGCCCGCTGAGGTCGAAGTCCACCGACGAGTACTCGCGCAGCTTGGTCAGCCGGTGGAAGCCGTCGATCATGCGCACGGTGCCGGATTTCGAGCGCATCACGATGGACTGCGTCGTGCAGCCGCCGGCCCGGTAGTGCACCCCGCGCAGCAGGTCGCCGTCGGTCACCCCGGTCGCGCAGAAGAACACGTTGTCGCCGCGGACGAGATCGTCGGTCTCCAGCACCCGGTCGAGGTCGTGGCCGGCGTCGATGGCCTTCTGCCGCTCGGCGTCGTCCCGAGGCCACAGCCGGGCCTGCATCGCGCCGCCCACGCACTTCATGGCGCACGCGGCGATGATCCCCTCCGGGGTGCCGCCGATTCCCAGCAGCAGGTCCACACCGGTGTTCGGGCGGGCGGTGGAGATCGCGCCGGCCACGTCGCCGTCGCTGATGAAGCGGATCCGGGCGCCGGCCTCGCGGACCTCGCGCACCAGGTTCTCGTGCCGCGGCCGGTCGAGGATGCACACGATCACGTCGGACACGTCGCTGTGCTTGGCCTTGGCGACCCGCCGGATGTTCTCGTCCACCGGGGCGGTGATGTCGATGACGTCGGCGGCCTCCGGGCCGACCGCGAGCTTCTCCATGTAGAACACCGCGGACGGGTCGAACATCGCGCCCCGCTCGGCCACCGCGAGCACCGCGATGGCGTTGGGCATTCCCTTGGCCATCAAGGTGGTCCCGTCGATCGGATCCACCGCGACGTCGCAGTCCGGGCCGTTGCCGTCGCCGACCTCCTCGCCGTTGTAGAGCATCGGCGCGTGGTCCTTCTCGCCCTCGCCGATCACCACGACGCCGCGCATGGACACCGTGCCGATCAGCTTGCGCATGGCGTCCACCGCCGCGCCGTCGCCGCCGTTCTTGTCGCCGCGACCGACCCAGCGGCCCGCGGACATCGCCGCCGCCTCGGTGACCCGAACCAGCTCGAGGGCCAGGTTGCGGTCCGGTGCCTCCCGCCGCCGCGTGGTCGTGGTCCCTGTGCCCGACGTAGTCATGGGTTCCTCCGAGTTGGCGCGGTGAACTGGGGCTACCCTTCGATCCTCCCAGATTCTGGGCAATTCCGATAACCAAGCGTCACCGAACAGCCGGTTCCGGTGGCCTGACACGATGTTCAGGTGACCGACACCCCACCCCCGCGCGCCGCCACCAGAATGCGTGACCTCCTCGGCGCGCTCGCCGTGCTGCTGCTCGTGGTCGTGGCGCTGCTGGGGTTCGGCCGCGGCTGCTCGTTCAGCCCGGGCGGGCCGAGCGTCGACCCCAACACGGCGCCGACCGCGGACGCCTCCCGGGAGCTGGCTGCGGCGGCGGCATCCGTCGACTTCCCGGTTCGCCGGCCGGAACTGCCGGCCGGCTGGCGGGCCAACTCGGCGTCCACGTCCGCGGTAGGCGCCGGGGCGAGCGTGATCGTCCGGGTCGGCTGGTTGACGCCGGGCGGGAAGTTCGCGCAGCTCAGCCAGTCCGGTGGGAAGGCGCCGGAGGTGCTGGTCGCGGAGACCGAGCGGAACGGCGCGCGGGCCAGCGGCGAGGTGGACGTCGACGGGGTGCAGTGGACGCGTTACCCGGGCCGCCGCGAGGAGCAGGCGTGGGTGACGCAGCTGAGCGGCGCCACGGTGTTGATCACCGGCACGGCCGGCGAGGAGGAGTTCCGCGTCCTGGCAAAAGCCGTACAGTCGGCGAACCCGTTGCCCCGGTAGGGAAGCAACGTGACGTTGCTTTCCCTCTGGAGCCACAACGTGGCGTTGCTTTCCTAAGCCTGCTCTTCCACGGCGGCGAGTGCGCTCTCGATCCGTTCGCGCGCGCCGGCGAGATGCCCGTCGCAGACCTTCGCCAGCACCTCACCGCGTTCCCATAGTGCCAACGAGTCCTCGAGGGACAGGCCGCCCGCCTCCAACTTGGCGACCACGGACGTCAACTCGTCGCGCGCCTGCTCGTAATCCAGCTCGGGCTCACTCAAATCCATCACCTCGCAAGCTCGGTGATGGCGACCCCGGTGCCTCGCAAGCTCGGCGCCGGGGCAGTGCTCAATGGTTCGCTCGCAAGCTCGCTCACCGGGTGGTGCTCTCCAATCTGCTGTGCGCGCGGGCGAGGGCGGTGGCGACCGCCTGGTCGTAGCCGACGAACGCCTCGGCGAAGTCTTCGCCGTCCCGTTCGGTGATCGCCTCCTCGATGCGCCGCTGCGCCCGGCCGACCCGCTGCCGGTGCTGCGAGCCGTCGCCGTGCCACCAGCGTAGGCCGGCGAACAGCGACGTCGCCTCGGACAGCTCGCGGAGCCGGGTCGGAAGCGCG
Source organism: Actinophytocola sp. (assembly GCF_036002505.1). Lineage (GTDB taxonomy): Bacteria > Actinomycetota > Actinomycetes > Mycobacteriales > Pseudonocardiaceae > DASYTH01. The sequence goes on from NZ_DASYTH010000316.1 coordinate 7,228, forward strand.
CGGGTGCCCGGTCCGTCGCAGCCGGCGAGCAGGGCCGTCCAGCATTCCGCCGCGGCCGCATTCGCCTCGGACGCCTTGCGGGTGACCGCGGCTGCGCTCGCCCGCAGCGCCGGCGCCGTCCGCACGGCCGCCGACACGGTGTTCGCGGTGGACAGGGTGAGCGGCAGGAAGCTCGGTTCACGCTCGAGTCTCGCCACGGCTACCTCCACTCACCGGCGGGTCATGCTCCCCGGACACGACCGCGTACACCGCGCCGTCCATGACCCGGACCCGAAGCCGGGTGCCCACGGGCGCCTCGTCGGCGGAGCGGAGCACCCCGGTGTGGCCGGTCGGGTCGACGCGCTGCACAACCGCATACCCGCGGGCAAGCGTGGCCGCTGGTCCGAGCGCCGTCAAGCGGGCATTCGTGGCATGCAGTGCCGAACGCTCGGCGTCGAGCCGGCGCAGCACCGCGCGCCGGGCCCGCTGCACGAGCGCCGAGACCTGCTCGGCGCGGCGGTCCAGCGGCGTGAACGGGTCGGCGAGCACCGGCCGGCTGCGCAACGAGTCCAGCAGCCGGCGTTCCCGGTCCACCCATCCGTGCAGCGCCCGCCGGGCCCGGTCGCGGAGCTGGCGGACCCGGGCGGTCTCCTCGGCGACGTCGGGGACGACGCGTTTGCCGGCGTCGGTGGGGGTGGAGCAGCGCACGTCGGCCACGTGGTCGAGCAGCGGGGTGTCCTGCTCGTGGCCGATGGCGCTGACCACCGGGGTGCGGCAGGCGGCGACCGCGCGGCACAGCGTCTCGTCGGAGAACGGCAGCAGGTCCTCGACGCTGCCGCCGCCGCGGGCGATCACGATCACGTCCACCGTGCTGTCTCTGTCCAAAGCGGACAATGCGTCGACGATCTGCGGCACGGCCAGAGCGCCTTGTACAGCAACGTTCTCGGTCCGGAACCGCACGGCCGGCCAGCGGGCCTTGGCGTTGACCAGCACATCGTGCTCGGCCGCCGAGGCGCGGCCGGTGATCAGCCCGACGGTGTCCGGAAGGAACGGCGGGCGGCGTTTGCGGGCCGGGTCGAAGAGGCCCTCCGCGGCGAGCAGCCGGCGCAGCCGCTCGATGCGGGCCAGCAGCTCACCGACGCCGACCGCGCGGATCTCGTCCGCGCGCAGGGAGAGCGTGCCGCGGTTGATGTAGTACGACGGCTTGGCGTGCAGGACCACCCGGGCGCCGTCGGTCAGCGGCGGCTGGTGCGCGCGCAGCATGTCGGCCGAGCAGGTCACCGACATCGACAGGTCCGCGGCCGGGTCCCGCAACGTCAGAAAGGCCGTGCCGGTGCCGGGGCGCGCGGAGATCTGGGTGACCTGGCCTTCCACCCACACCCAGCCGCACCGGTCGATGTACTCCATGATCTTGCGCGCGACGGTGCGTACCGGCCAGGGATTCTCCGGCGTGGTCGGATTCGTCACGCCATCACCTCGCAAGCTCGGATGATGGCGATCCCTGCCTGAGGCCCTCGGCGACGGGGCAGTGTTCATGGTTCGCTCCGCAAGCTCCGCTCACGGGTGATCGTGGACCGTCGCGATGCGGCGGGTGAGCATGCCGACGAAGGCGGGGCGGTTGGCGTGCGCGCGCTCGTACTCGAGCAGTTCGGCCAGCTCGTCGGCGGTGAACTTGCGGAGCCGGGCGCGGAGTTGGGGCAGGGAGAGCTGGTCGTAGTTGCCGACGCCGGCCGGGCCTTCCGCGCTGTACTCGGCGGCGACGTCCTGGGCGGTCTCCTCGGCTAGCGCACGCTCCTCCGCGGTCCACGGGTCGGGCTCCAGATCCGCGGCCTGGCCGTTGGGGGAGGGCTCGGCCCAGTCGGTGCCGACCCGGTCGAACGGGGCGGGGCGGCTGACGTCGTAGCGGTTTTCGTCGAGGTCCTCGTCGAACGTCGCCCACTCCGGCGTCTCCTCCACCGGCCGGAGCCCGGCGAGAACTTCGTCACCCTTGATGGCGAGCTCGGTGACGTGCTGCTGCACCCGCATGGACATCTGCAGCGCCTGGCTCGCCACCGTCACCGGTAGCCCGGCGAGCTTGGCCGGCAGCTCGCGGGCCTGCTCGACGGCGGTGGCGGCGAGCCCGGCCGCGACCCTCAGTGGCAGCGGGAGTGACCTCATGACGTAAGCCTGCCAGATGTGCCGTCACCTGGGCGTCCGTACCCTTGGGGGCATGACGCGTGTTCTCTTGGCGAAGCCCCGCGGTTATTGCGCTGGTGTCGACCGGGCTGTGGTGACTGTCGAGAAGGCGCTGGAGACCTACGGGCCGCCGGTGTACGTGCGCAAGGAGATCGTGCACAACCGGCACGTCGTGGACACGTTGCGGGCCCGTGGCGCGATCTTCGTCGACGAGGTCTCCGAGGTGCCGGAGGGCGCGCTGGTGGTGTTCTCGGCGCACGGGATCGCGCCCGCGGTGCACGAGGCGGCGGCCGAGCGGGGGCTGCGCACGATCGACGCGACCTGCCCGCTGGTGACCAAGGTGCACCAGGAGGCGCGCCGGTTCGCCCGGGACGACTACGACATCCTGCTGATCGGGCACGAGGGGCACGAGGAGGTCGAGGGGACCGCGGGCGAGGCGCCGTCGCACGTGCAGCTCGTGGACCGGCCCGAGGACGTGGACCGGGTCGTCGTCCGGGATCCGTCCAAGGTCATCTGGCTGTCCCAGACCACGCTCTCGGTCGACGAGACCATGGAGCGGGTGGACCAGCTTCGCGCCCGGTTCCCGGACCTGGCCGACCCGCCGAGCGACGACATCTGCTACGCCACGCAGAACCGGCAGGTCGCGGTGAAGGCGATGGCGCCGGAATGCGACCTGGTGCTGGTCGTCGGCTCGCGGAACTCGTCGAACTCGAAGCGGCTGGTCGAGGTCGCGCTGCTGGCCGGCGCCCGGGCCGCCTACTTGATCGACTTCGCGTCCGAGGTGGACGAGTCGTGGCTGGACGGGGTGGACACGGTCGGTGTGACCAGCGGCGCGTCGGTCCCCGACGAGCTGGTGATGGACCTGCTGGCGTGGCTCGCCGAGCGCGGCTACGCCGACGTGCAGGAGGTCACCACGGCCAACGAGAAGATCACCTTCGCGCTGCCCCGGGAGCTGCGGAAGAAGCTCGACGCCGCGCCGTAACCCTTCGCCGAGTCGCCCGTTCAGGAACGTCGACCTCGGTTGCACGAATGCCGAACTCGCTTGCTGGAGCGTCGAACTCGCGCGGTCGGGTTAGCGGTAGTCGTCGGGTGGGCGGCGGGGGCGGCGTGGCTGGTCAGGGCCGGGTCGATCGGTGCGTCGCTGGCCCGGATCACGGGGTTGGCGGCGACGATCCGGGTCGACGGGGCGGCGGTCACCGCGCACCGGGCGGTCGCCGGCAGGGGGTTCGCCGCGGCCTCGGCCGGTGCGTGGGGGTTCGCCGCGGCCCGGGCGGTCCACGCGGTCGGCGTCCCGTCCGGAGCGCTGGCTGGCATCGCGACGGGGACGGGGCGGGCCGCCGCGTCCGGCGGAGCGGTCCGGACGGTCGAATCCGGGGCCGTCGACGGGTGGGCGATCGCGCAGCCGGCGGGAAGCCGGGTCGCCGCGGCCCGGGCGGGCGTCCATGGCGCCGGCCGGTTCGCGGCCGGCCCGGTTGCTTCGGACGCGCGGATTGGGATCCCGCTGCAGCCACAACCGGAACAGCCCGATCGCCACGGCGGCCCCGGTGGTGATCGCCATCGTGGGGAAGTTGCTGGTCAGCGGCAGGGCCACGGACAGCAGCAGCTGCTTGAGCCCGGCGCTGAACGGGGAACCCGGCTGGTTGAGCACCACCGCGCCGACCGCGGTCACCGCGAACACCAGCGGTGGCTGCACCATCGGACCGAACAGGTTGCGCCGCCGCACCAGGGCCACCGCGCCCAGGCAGCCGAGCACGTAGGCGCCCTGGTAGATCCGGCCGAGCGAGTCCTGCCGCTGGACGTCGATCCACGCCGCGATCGCGGCCAGCCCGAACGCCAGCAGAACCGCACCCCACCACGGCAATCCGCGCCTGGTGCCCACGATCGGACGCTCATCCCACGCCGGTTCGGCGGGCTCCTCGTCGAGATCGCTCGGACGATCGTGGGTCGCGGTCACCGTCACAGGTTAGCCCGTCTGAGGGGAATGCGAATGGTCCGGACCACGGCCGGCGCCGGCCGTCCAGTGCTGTTCGAGTCTTCAGTTGGGGATCAGTCCAGGGGCACCTCCGCCACCATCGAGTGATCGACCGTCGGCACGGCGCCGTTCACCGGCATCTCGTCCGGATCGCGCACCGTGGCGATCGCGCTGGGGCTCGCGGCCGCGTCCCGCAACGGCCCGACGGCCACCCGGAACTGGCTGAGCGCGTCCAGCTCTCGCCGTCTGGCCTGCAGGAACCGCTGCAGGTGCGTGCTCGACACGTTCACCGCGTCCACGGCGGCAGTGGCCGCCCGGTAGGCGCCGGACGCCTGCGACCGGACCGTCTCCACGTCCGCGGCCAGCACCCGCTCGGTGGCGGCGAACAGCGCCGCCGAGGCGACGATCGCGAAGCCGGTCGGCCCGCACAGGAAGATCCGCCGGTCGAGCAGCCAGCGCAGCAGATCCGGGTCGGTGTCCAGGGCGGCCACCACGGCCGCGTCGGACGGCACGAACATGATCGTCCCGTAGATCGCGTCCGCCCAGCGCTGGTAGCCTTTGCCGGCCAGGTCCGCCGCCCGCGAGCGGATGTTGCGGACGTGCACGCGCAGGGCGTCGGCCCGCTCCTCGGCGTCGTCGGTCTCCACCGCCTCGGTCCAGCAGGCCATGCTCATCTTGGCGTCGACCGGAACCAGCCGGCCGTCTCCGACCAGCAGTAACAGGTCCGGCCGGGCCGAACCACCCCCGCCCACGTCGGTCTGCACGGTGAAATGCAGGCCCTCCCGCAACCCCAACGCCCGCGCGGTGTCCGCCAGTACCTGCTCGCCCAGCTCACCGCGCCCGCCGATGGCCGCGAACGTGATCTCGTAGCGGCGCAGCGCCGCCAGGTGCCGGTCGGAGCGCTGCCGCTCCTCCTGCAGGTCGGCCAGCGCCGCGTCGGCCCGCCGCAGGCCGTCGTTGTACAGCCGCCAGAACAGCGCCGCGCCGGCCGCGAGCAGGAGCAGCAGGACGGCCACGATCGTGCCGAGGACCGCGGTCACGAGTCTCCCTTCGAGTAGCCGGGTCGGTACGCGGCGACATCATGGACCAGCCGACCGACAATTCCGCTCAAACACGCGTTCGACCGGCGTGGCGCCGCCGGGTCGGCCGCGGGCGGTCTTAACTTGGGCGGCATGCGGGTGCTGCACACATCCGACTGGCACGTGGGGCGCATGTTCCACGGCCGGGACCTGCTCGCCGACCAGGAGACCGTGATCGGCGGCCTGGCCGACCTGGTGGCCGACGAGCGGGTGGACGTGGTCGTGGTGTCCGGCGACCTCTACGACCGGGCGGTGCCGTCCGGCGAGGCGGTGTCCGCGTGCACCCGGATCCTGAAGACGATCCGCGCGGCCGGCGCCCAGCTCGTGGTCACCCCCGGCAACCACGACTCCGCGCCCCGGCTCGGCGCGTTCGGGGAGTTCACCGCGGCCGGCGGCCTGCACCTGCGCACGCGGGTGGCCGAGCTGGACCGCCCGGTGCTGCTCGACGACCGGCACGGGCCGGTCGCGCTGTACGGAATCCCTTACCTGGAGCCGGAACCCGCCCGGCAGGCGCTCGGCGCGCCGGACGCGAAGGGGCACGCCGGTGTGCTCACCGAGGCCATGCGCCGGGTCCGCGCCGATCTCGCCACCCGGCCCGAAGGCACCCGCTCGGTGGTGCTCGCGCACGCGTTCGTCACCGGCGGGGCTGCCTGCGCGTCCGAGCGCACCATCGCGGTCGGCGGCATCGAGCAGGTGCCGGCCGCCGCGTTCGACGGTGTGGACTACGTGGCGCTCGGCCACCTGCACGGGCCGCAGCGCATCGCCGACCACCTACGCTACTGCGGAAGCCCGCTGGCGTACTCGTTCTCCGAGGCCCGGCAGCACAAGTCGGTCCTCCTGGTGGAGCTGGACGCCGCCGGGCTGGCCGGGGTGGAGCGCCGCGAGCTGCCGGTGCCGCGCCGGCTCGGCACGCTCACCGGCACGCTGGACGCCCTGCTCACCGACCCCGCGCACGAGCCCTGCACCGAGTGGTTCCTGTCCATCGAGCTGACCGACCCGGTGCGCCCGACCGAGGCCTTACGCCGGCTGCAGGAGCGTTTCCCGCACGCCGTGCACCTGGAGTGGCGGCCCGAAGGCGGGTGCGCGGCCGGCGCCCTGCGCTACGCCCAGGTCGCGCGCGGGCGCTCCGACCTCGAGGTTTCCTGCTGCTTCGTCGAGGACTGCCGTGGCGACTCGCCGAACGACCGCGAGCGCGCCCTGCTCAGCGACGCGCTGGCGGCCGCGGAGGCGATGGAGCCGGGTGCCGATCGGCCGGCCCGGGAAGCGGCGTGAGGCCTTAGATGCGGCTGCATCGCCTGGAGTTGGCGGCATTCGGGCCGTACCCGAAGCAGGAGGTCGTCGACTTCGATGTGCTCGGCGCCGACGGGTTGTTCCTGCTGCACGGCGACACCGGGGCGGGCAAGACCACGCTGCTGGACGCGGTCGCGTTCGCTCTGTTCGGCGCCGTGCCCGGGGTGCGTGGCGAGGCCCGGCGGCTGCGCTGCGACTACGCCGGCGAGGACACGCCCACCGTGGTGTCGGTGGAGCTGACCGTGCAGGGCCACCGCCTGCGGGTGACGCGCAGCCCGGAGTACCTGCGGCCGCGGCGGCGCGGCCGCGGCACCACCAAGCAGCACGCGCGGGCCTCGCTGACCTGGACCGGCGCGCCGCCAGCCGGGTACGCGCCGGATGGGCTGACCAGGATCGACGAGGTCAGTCTGACCGTCGAGCGGCTGCTCGGGATGAGCAAGGACCAGTTCTTCCAGGTCGTGCTGCTGCCGCAGGGTGAGTTCGCCCGGTTCCTCCGGGCCGAGACCGGAGAGCGGGAACGCTTGCTGGAGCGGCTGTTCGGCACCCGCCACTTCGCCGGGGTGGAGCAGTGGTTCCGGGATCTGCGCACCGAGCGGGGCCGTGCGCTGGACACCCGGCGGCAGGGCGCCCGCGAGCTGGTTGCCCGGGCGGCGCAGGTGGCCGGCGAGGAGCCGCCCGAGGACGCCGGCGAGCCGTGGCTGACGGAGTTGATCGACCGGACCGCCGCCCTGCTTGCCGAGTCGGAGGAACACGAAGCCGCCGCGGGCCAGGCTCGGAAGCGCGCCGACGACGAACTGGTGGAGCGGCGCACGCTGGTGGAGCGGGTCAGCCGGGCCCGCGCGGCCACCGTCGAGCTGGCGGCGCTGGCCGAACAGGCCGCTGATCGCGAGGCGCTGCGGGCCGAGCTGGGGGCGGCGCGCCGGGCGGTCGCGGTCGCCGGCGTGGCGCGTGAGCTGACCCGGTTCGAACAGCTGCTCAAGTCGACTGCACTGGCCGAGCACGAGCGGTCCGCCGATGTCGCTCGGCTCGGGTTTCCGCGCCACGAAGCCGAAGTAGCTGAACTGCGGACGGCTGCGGGGCGGTTGCGGGAGGAGGCCGGATCGCTGACCGGTCTGCTGGCGGAGGCCGTTCAGCAGGATGCCGAGCGGCTTCGGGTGGCTGAGCTGGACCGGCACGAGGAGCGGGCGCGGCAGCGGGCCGAGCAACTGGCCGAACAGCTTTCCCTCGTACCACAACAGATCACCGCGGCCCGCGGGGAGCTGGACGCGGCTCTGGCGGCCGTGGCGGCGCTGCCTGGCCTGAAGTCCACAATGGATGATGCGGTGGTGCTGGCCGAGGATGTCGCGCGGCTACCGGCCGAGGAGAAGGCGGTCGCGGCGGCCGTCACCCAGCAGCGCCGGGCCGTGGATGCCCACCAGCGGGCCCGCGAGGCGGTGCTGGACATCCGGCAGCGGCGACTGGACGGGATGGCGTCGGAGCTCTCCGCCGGATTGGTGTCCGGCCGGCCGTGCCCGGTGTGCGGCGCCACCGAGCATCCGCAGCCGGCCTGGCTCGAGCTCACCACGGTGACTGCCGTCGACGAGCATCGGGCCACCAAGGTCGAGCAGCAGGCGCTCGACGCCCGACAGCTCGCCGCCGTCGCGCTCAAGGAGGCCGAGCAGCGGCACGCCGCCCTGCTCGAACGGTTGGCCGGGCGCACCGCCACACAGATCCGCGGTCTGCGCCGCCGGGCCGTCGCCGAGCACGACAAGGCCGCCGCACTCGCCGCCCGCCGCGAAGAGCTCGCCGACCACCTGCGGGCGCTCGAAACCGGAGCCGACCGCGTCCGCGAACGGCACGGTGCCGCCGAGCGTGAGCTGGCCGCGCTGCGCCAGGAGCGGGCCGGGCTGGTCGAGCGGATCACCGCTCGGGCGGAACGCCTCGACGCCGCCCGCGGCGAGTACCCCGACATCGCCAGCCGCCGCACCTCCGTGCTCACCCTCGCCACCGCACTGGACGCCCTGGCCGAGGCCCGAACCGAGCGGATGGCCGTGGCCGCGCGCCTCGACGAGCAGCGCGCGGCCGTGGACACCGCCGTCGCCGAAGCCGGCTTCGCCGACCTCGCTCAAGCCCGGGCCGCCACCCGAACCGAGCCGCATCTCGCCGAACTGGAACGGCGACTCTCCGACGCCGAGCTGCGCGAAGCCGCCGCGCGCCGCGTCCTGGCCGAGCCCGACCTCGCCGGCATCGACCCCGACACGGTGATCGACCTCGCCCCCGCCCTCACCGCCGTCACCCAAGCCCGCGAAGCCGCGGAGCAGGCCGTCGCCGCCACCACCGCCGCCCGCCGCCGCGCCCACGAGATCACCGACCTGGCCACCCGCCTCCGCGCCCGCTGGGCCGAACTCGCGCCACTCGAAGAGGAGTTCGTCGAACTCTCCGCCCTCACCGACGTGGTCAACGGCCGCGGCCAGAATGTTCGCCGCATGTCCCTGCGCGCCTACGTCCTCGCCGCCAAACTCGAGGAAGTAGCAGTCGCCGCCACCGCCCGCCTCCGCCGGATGAGCCACGGCCGCTACTCCTTCGTCCACTCCGACGAAGCCGGCCCCCGCGGCACCCGCGGCGGCCTCGGTCTCGACGTCCTCGACGACTACTCCGGCCAGATCCGTCCGGTGAAGACCTTGTCCGGCGGCGAGCTCTTCGTCGCGTCACTGGCCCTCGCCCTCGGTCTCGCCGACGTCGTGGTCGCCCAAACCGGCGGCTCCCTCCTCGACACACTGTTCGTCGACGAAGGCTTCGGCGGCCTCGACGCCGAAACCCTCGACAAAGTCATGGACACCCTCGACGAACTCCGCAGCGGCGGCCGCGTCGTCGGCCTCGTCTCCCACGTCGAAGAACTCCGCCAACGCATCCCCGTCCGCCTCCGCGTAATCAAGTCCCGCACCGGATCGATACTTCAGCTGACCGCCTGAGCACCCGATCCAAAGGATGCGGCCGTGAAGATCAGCCTGATCGCCGACCAGGCCATCGGCGAAAGCGATCTGAGAACCGCCGACGGCCTCGGGTTCGAGACCTATGCCCAGGTTCTCGCCACCGCCGCCGCGGACACGAAGGGCCCGTTCACCATTGGAGTGTTCGGCGAATGGGGGACCGGCAAAACCAGCCTGCTGCGGTTGATCAAGCGACAGCTGGATCAGAACCCGCAGGTGGTGACGGTCTGGTTCAACGCGTGGCGGCACGACAAGGAGGAGCATCCCATCGTTCCTCTCGTGGGAACGATCGTGCACGAGTTGGAGGAGCACAAGGCTGTCCCCGCCCAGACCAGGCGGACGTTGGTAGGCGCGCTACGCGCGATCGCCTACGGGTTCTCGGCGAAGGCCAAAGTCAAGGTGCCGGGGTTCGCCGAGGTCGAGGCGTCGTTCGTGGCCAAGGAGATGATCGACCGCGACGAGCGGTTGAGGTCGGATCCGTTGCTGGACAGAAGCCTGTATTACGGCGCCTTCAACCGGCTCGATGCGGTCCAGTTGGAGGACGAGCTTCGCGTCGTCGTGCTCATCGATGATCTCGACCGGTGCTTTCCCGATCAGGCGATCCAGCTGCTCGAGAGCATCAAGTTGGTGCTAGCCCAGCCTGGTTTCATCTTTATCTTGGGTGTAGCTCGCCGGGTGATCGAAGGATACCTGCAGCACCGTTACACCACCGAATACGGAATCAGCGACTTCAAAGGTCAGCTTTACCTCGACAAGATGGTCCAGCTACCCTTCCACATCCCGCCTTATGGTGGCCGTATGGCGGACTTCAGCGAGTCGCTGCTAGCGGGTCAGCCTTCGGATGTGGTCCAGGAGCTCAAGCCGGTACTAGCGCTCGTGGCGGAGGTATTTGGTGGCAATCCTCGATCACTCATCCGGTTCATCAACAACATTCTAATCGACACGGCCATCAGTTCGGAGCTGGCCAGGCTGAACAATACACCACCAATCCCCGTCCAGCTCGTCGCGATTTCGCGCTGCTTGGAACTCCGATGGCCGGACGTGCTGTCAACGCTGTTGGCATCAGATGAGCTGGCGGCAGACGTCGTGCGCTGGAATCGCGCGGATTTTGCGCGACGTGCATCGGAAGAAGGCGATCAGGCGCGGGTGGCAGCGGCATTACTGTCTGAGCCGGAACTTCAGATGCTGTTGCTCGGATCTGAAGGAAAATTGTGGCTCCGGAATGCGGAACTGCGCCACGCCAGTGTGGATTTTTTGCGGGATCAACGGCGACTGTCTCCGCTCGATCCCGCCGAAGTGCGGCCGCGCTGGGACGCATACTTCAGTTATCTTCTGAGTGATCGTTCGGTAATCGTCGAGATCGTCGAGAAGTTGTCTCAGCGGGGATTGAGGATACCGTTCGGTAGGTTGAGTAAAATCGGCGAGACCACCGTGGAGCAGTTCGAAGCCGCGCCAGAATCGGCACCAATCATCGCCTATTTTATTGGACCGGACCGTTCTGGTGTGGAGCTTCAGCAAGAAGGATTGAACTCCGCAATCGACCGTGCTCAAGCTGTTATTCCTGTGTTGCTGCCAGGTGCGGACGGCAGTCAAATTCCGCCCCAGCTGCGCGCGCGATGGGTTGATTTGAGGCAGGGTGTCACTCACGTTGGTATCGGCCGCTTGGCCGACGCTATTGAGGCCGGCAATCGTCGGCCGTCTTGAGCTGGTGGCTCGGAAGCTCGTGGTTCAGCAGCCAGCATTTGACGGGGAGGCCCCAGCGGAAGCCGCCCAGGGAGCCGTCGGTGCGCACGATTCTGTGGCAGGGGACGAAGAGGGCGGCGGCGTTGCGGGCGCAGGCTGATGCGGCTGCGCGGATGGCTTCGGGGCGGCCGGACAGGGCGGCGAAGTTGGTGTAGGTGGTGGGTTTGCCTGGGGGAACTGTGCGGAGGATGTCCCAGGCGTGGGTGATGAACTGGCCGGAGGATTGGCGGACGGGGATGTCGTCGACGGCTGTGAGGTTGCCTTCGTGGTAGAGGCGGATGGCTTTGGTTACGGCGCCCAGGTCGGGGCGGCGGCGGACCTCGATGGGGCGGAGGTGGGGGGCGATTACCGGGAGGAGAGCGTCGAATGAGTCTGTCCAGCCGGAGGCGAGGACGACCTCGTCGGTGGCGATGATGGCGGTGAAGGGGCCGATGGGGGTGTCTACTGTGGACGAGTAGGCGGTCATGATTTCCTTCGTGGGGTGGGGGTTGATGCACGCCAGAGGTGGAGGCCGGCGTAGGAGCGCCAGGGTTGCCAGGTTCGGGCGTGTTGGGTGAGGCCGTCGGTGTCGGAGGGTAGGCCGAGGGCGCGGGCGCCGTTGCGGAGGGCTACGTCGCCGGCGAGGAGCACATCGGTGGCGCCGAGGACGCGCATTTGGACGTAGCCGGCGGTCCAGGGGCCGACGCCGGAGAAGGCTTGCAGGGCATGGGAAAGCTCGATGGGGTCGGCGCCGACGTGGACTTCCAAGGAGCCGGCGGCCAGGGCGGCGTTGACTTCGAGCATGGTGGCGATGCGGCGGCGGGGTCCGGTGAGGACTTCGGCGCCGCGGGCGGCGATGGCGGCGGGGGTGGGGAACAGCGTGGTGAGGTCGCCGTCGGGGGTGGTGAGGGGGTCGCCGAGGGCGGCGCTGAGGACGCCGAGGGCGGTGCGGGCGGCGGCTACGGTGATCTGCTGGCCGATGAGGGCGCGGCTGACGATCTCGGCGGCGTCGACGCAGCCGGGGAGGCGGATGCCGGGGGTGGCGGCGACCTGGGGCGCGAGGGCGGGGTCGGTGGACAGGAGTTCGTCCACCGCGCCGGGGTCGGCGTCGAGGTCGAGCAGGCGGCGCAGGCGGGCGACGGCGCTACCGAGGTCGCGCATGTCGGTCAGGCGCAGGGTGCACTCGACGTGGCCGTCTGCCGGTCGCAACCGGGCGGTGCCCTGGCCGTGTGGCAGGGAAAGGGTGCGGGCGTACTCATCGTCCACAACGGACTCGACGCCGGGGATGGCGCGGGCGGCGAGGAATCCGAGCAGGCCGGCGGCGTCGAACGGGGGACGGTAGGGCAGGCGCAGCGTGAGCCGGCCGGCGGTGGGGGCGGCGCCGCGGGCCCGGCGCCGGGCGGCCATGCGAAGTTCGGTGGGTGTCACCCCGAACACGGCCCGGATCGTGTCGTTGAACTGCCGGACGCTGGCGAAACCGGCGGCGAACGCCACGTCCGCGAGGGGCAGCGTGGTGGTCTCGATCAGCAGGCGGGCCGAGTGGGCGCGGTGAGCACGGGCCAGCGCGAGGGGGCCGGCACCGAGTTCGGTGGTGAGCACGCGGGTGAGATGCCGTTCGGAGTAGCCGACGCGGCGGGCGAGGCCGGGAACGCCCTCTCGTTCAACGATCCCATCGGAGATCAATCGCATCGCCCTCCCGGCCAGGTCGGCCCGGAGGTTCCATTCGGGCGAGCCGGGCACGGCGTCCGGCAGGCAGCGCCGGCAGGCCCGGTAGCCGGCCTGCTGCGCGGCCGCCGCCGTCGGGTAGAACTCCACGTTGCGCCGCTTCGGCGTAATCGCCGGGCAGGACGGCCGGCAGTAGATCCCGGTCGTGCGCACGGCGAGGATGAACTGCCCGTCGAAGCGCGCGTCCCGGGCCGTCACCGCCCGGTACCCCTGCTCGAGATCAATCAGCACGGCGTCCATGCTGCCAGCGCACAGGGCAGCAAGCTAGCGGGAATCGGACATCGCAGTCCCGCCTCTCCGGAATTCTTACCGCTGTTGCGTTCCAGCGAACGGTGCGGTCGTCGGGATGATTGTGGCTGGCTGCCGTCACGGTCCCCTGAGGTTCCGTTGGTCATGGCGGAGTTCCAACGCCGAGGGCCGCCCCTCGAACGAAAGGGCGGCCCTGGCAACACCACCGCTACGAGACGCTCTGCACGATCACGTCACCGGAGCCCACCAGCACGTTGCCATCCGTGCGCACCTCGACGTTGCCGATCAGCACCCGGCCGGAGCCCGGCGCCGCGTTCACCGTCACCACGCCCGGCACCGTCCAGGTCGAGTTCGACGGCCGGCTCACGTTCGCGTCCGTCACCGACACCGTGCCGTACATCGGGTTGCTCAGCACGTCCAGGAAATTGAACGTGGTCGTGCCCGCGTCCACCCGGAACCCGTCGACCAGAATGATCCACAGGCCGGCCGCCGGGTTGTTGATCGTCACCGCCTCCTCGGCCGTCGATCCGGTGCTCTGCCCGGCCTGCCGGCAGGTCCCGGTCGTGCAGTTGAACGCGTACAGATCCAGGTCCGACCTGGCGTCCGAGGCGGAGCCGATCGTCGTGCGCAGGCTGGTCGTGCCCGCCGGCACGGTCACCGGGAACTGCAGCTGCTGACCGGTGGCGATGGTCGGCGTGGCGGTCCGCTGGCTGCGCAGCGCCGTTCCGCCCGCCTTGCCGGTGAGCGACGCGAACGCGTTGGTGAGCGCGTACTGCCGGTTCACCGGCTGGCCCAGCGACGCCGACGGAATCGTGTCCGGGTTCGGTGACACCGACGCGCTGAGCGCCTTGGCCGTGATCGTGTACGGCGCGAACGCCACGTCCGACGTCCGCCGCGCCTCGACCTCGATCTCCCAGACGCCCGGGAGCGGGTTGGTCACCGTGCGGCTGGTCGGGCTGCCCAGGTCGCAGCCGCCGCCCGGCACCGGCGGGTTGTAGCAGTTCGTCGACGCGTTCGCCTCCAGGTGCAGGCCGAACGGGTGGAACCGGAGGAACCGGATCTGGCCCGCCCCGCCCGCGCCGCCGCCTTGCATGTCCACCGAGAGCGCCGTCGTGCCGGCCGGGACCCGGGCGAAGAAGCTGGCCGTCTGGTTGCGGCCGAGCTGCCCGCCGTGCCGGAGCGTGTAGGCGTTCTCCGCGGTGAAGTCCTCGGCGGCCACCACCGTGTTCAGCGTCTGGTACTCGACGCCGGTGGTGAGCGGGCTGTCCAGGTTCAGGATCGCCGAGTGGATGCCGGCCGTGCGCGGCTCGATGTGCACCCGCAGCTTCGTCGCGAAGCCCTTGCGCAGCGTGATCGCGTCCGGCGACTTGAACGTGCCGTCGTTGCCCACCCAGTTCACCCGGTACGTGATCGGGGCGTCGCTGCCGGACGTGCGGGTGAACGTGTAGTCGCGGGTGTAGCTGTCGCCGGCCCGCACGCCCTCGCGGTCGTGGATGCCGACGCCGACGCCCGGTGTCTTCAGCAAGCCGGACAGCACCGAGCTCACCGGCACCGACGAGGTGATGTCGGTGACCCTGATGTTGGCCTGCAGCAGGTCCCACGCCCGGTCCACGGTGAGCAGACCGTTGCCCTGCTCGTAGGCCTGCAGGCCGGAGACGAACCGGGCCGAGGACGTGATCGCCTGGCGCAGCTGCGCGGGGCTGTGCTGCACGCCGCGGTCCAGCGCCGCGCTCACCAGCACCGCCGCGGCTCCCGCGGTCTGCGGCGAGGCCATCGAGGTGCCGTTGAACATGCCGTAGCCGGGCGGCAGGTCGTAGGTGCCGGCCACCGGCTGGCCGCCCTGCCAGGTCGGCACGGACGAGATGGCCGAACCGGGCGCGATGATCGTCGGCTTGAAGCCGCCGTCCTCCCGGGGGCCGCGCGAGGAGAAGCCGTGCAGGCTCTCCTCCACCGCGATGTCCGAGCCGTAGTTGCGCTGCCAGGTGGCCCGGCGGATGTAGGAGCCGACGCTGACCACCCTGTCCGCCACTGACGGGTCGCCGACCGTGTTCGCCCCGGCGCCCTCGTTTCCGGCGGAGATGAACATCTGCACGCCGAACGTGTCGATCAGGTTGTTGTAGATCTCGGCGCGGGCGTTGTTGCCGTCGTTGAGCGCCGGCAGGCCGCCGATGGACATGTTGATCACGTCCACGTGCGCGTCGCGGACCGCATACCGCATGCCCTCGATCAGCGCGTGGTTCGTGCAGCCGGTGATCCACAGGCAGGCCCGCACGGAGACGATCTTGGCGCCGGGCGCGGCGCCGCTCATCGAGCCGCCGAACAGCCGGTTGCCGGCCACGATGCCGGCCACGTGCGAGCCGTGCGCGCCGGACACGATGCCGATGTTGACGGAGTTGTTCGCGGTGTCGGTCTGCACCACGAACGGCATGGCTTCGCTGATCGCGGTGGCCGGGTTGTCCGTGCCGAACCTGTTCTGGTCGAAGCGGACCTTGTAGTCCGTCATCGCCATGTCGTCGGTGAAGCTCTTGTTCTGGTTGGTGTCCACCCAGACGTTGTTGGTGGCCTGGTCCCAGGCCACGCCGAAGGTGCCGACGCTGCCGGTCGGGTTGCCGTCGCGGTTGACGTCGTTGCCGGTCTCGCCGGCCAGGCGCGGGTCGCGCTCGTTGAACACGCCGAACCGGAGCGTGCCGGCGCCGGGCGGGGCGGTGTAGTCGGCCGGGAGCGCGCCGGTCATCAGGATCCAGCTCGGGTCGTTGTCGATGTTGACCCCGTTGGCGAAGCCGCCGTCGGTGAACGCCACCCAGTCGACGATCTTGCGCTCGCCGGTGCTGGTGGTGTTCAGCGACGGGTGGCCGAGGTCCACGCCGGAGTCCACGATGCCGACCGTGACGCCGCGGCCGTCCCAGGTCGGGTGCGCGTCCACGAACTGTGCGGCGCCGGTGTCACCGGTGGGCATGTACGGGTTCACGTGCGGCGTGCTGGCGTTCGGCGGGGGCTGCGGGGTCGGGTCGGCGATGCCCTCCGGGCGCGGGTCGTCCAGCGGGATGTTCTCGTCGAGGTCGACGGCGCTGACACCGTCCAGCGCGGCGATCTTCTTCACCTGGTCGACCGGGACCTCGACGCGCACGTAGTTGATCTCGTCGGCCCGGTACTGGACCTTGGCGCCGGCCTTGGCGAGCTGCTCGACGCCCCTGGTGCCCTGGCCGCGCTTCGTCGCCACCAGCACCGTCACCGTCTGCTGGCCGCGCTGCTGGGCCTCGGCGAGCAGCTGCTCGTCGTGCTTTCCGATGGACACGCCGATGCTGGCGTCGGGGGTGGGGTCCGCGGCCGCGGGGCTGGCAACCAGCGCGGCGCCGGCGAGGGCCGTGGTGAACGCCATCCCGACGGCGAGGCGGCCGCGCCGTCGCCAATCACGTTGGGAGGTCATCCCATTCCTTCCTCGGACGGGTGAGTGAGCAGCTGTGGCGAGCACTCCAGGCCCCGACCGAGGGCTGCGCCGACGAACACCTAAGCACGTCGTACCCATATGGGTGAAGTGTCGAAAGTATGACCCTTACGGAGTGTTATCGAGCTGCGACGGGGCCGACTGGGTCGTCAGGGGTTCACCACCGCCGCCTAGACTGGCTCGTCGTGAGTTTGACCCTCGGCATCGTCGGCCTGCCCAACGTCGGCAAGTCCACCTTGTTCAACGCGCTGACCAACAACTCCGTGCTGGCCGCGAACTACCCGTTCGCCACCATCGAGCCCAACGTCGGGGTGGTCCCGCTGCCGGATCCCCGGTTGGACCGGCTGGCGTCGGTGTTCAGCAGCGCCCGGGTGGTGCCGGCCACGGTGTCCTTCGTGGACATCGCCGGGCTGGTCAAGGGCGCCTCCGAGGGGCAGGGCCTGGGCAACCGGTTCCTCGCCAACATCCGTGAGGCCAACGCCATCTGCCAGGTCATCCGGGTGTTCGACGACCCCGACGTGGTGCACGTCGACGGCGCCGTGGACCCGGGCGCCGACATCGAGACGGTCAACACCGAGCTGATCCTCGCCGACCTGCAGACCCTGGACCGCGCGCTGCCGCGCCTGGAGAAGGAGGCCCGCACCCGCAAGGACGCCCGGCCCGCGCTCGACGCCGCCGTCGCCGCCCGCGCCACACTCGACTCCGGCCGCACGCTGTTCGCCGCGTCCTCCGAAGTGGACGGCGCGCTCGTGGCCGAGCTCAGCCTGCTCACCGCCAAGCCGTTCCTCTACGTGTTCAACGCCGACGAATCCGTCCTCACCGACGCTTCGCGCCGCGCCGACCTCACCAAGCTCGTCGCCCCCGCCGACGCCGTGTTCCTCGACGCCAAGGTCGAAGCCGAGCTGCTGGAGCTCGACGCCGACTCCCGCGCCGAGCTTCTCGAGTCCATCGGCCAACCCGAACCCGGCCTGCACGCCCTGGCCCGCGCCGGCTTCCACACCCTCGGCCTGCAAACTTTTTTGACGGCCGGCCCCAAAGAATCCCGCGCCTGGACCATCCACCAAGGCTGGACCGCCCCCCAAGCCGCCGGCGTCATCCACACCGACTTCGAACGCGGCTTCATCAAAGCCGAAATCGTCTCCTACGAGGACCTGATGGCAGCCGGCTCCATGCCCGCCGCCAAATCCGCCGGCAAAGTCCGCATGGAAGGCAAGGACTACGTCATGTCCGACGGCGACGTCGTCGAGTTCCGCTTCAATGTTTAGACCGAAGTTACGAATGATCAACTGCTTGCACATCCGGTTTGAGGTTTCCACATTCGGTCCACAGAGGACGAGTGGATGCGTCCGTAGCCGGAAAGCACATCGCTTCTGGCTACCGAAAACGGCACGATCGACACGTTTTCGCAGGGTGAACCACCGAGGTTCTACGCAGAGTCACAGCAACTTCGGTTTAGGCATTCCGGCTCATGTCGGCGTGGTCCACAAGGCGGAGATGGGGAGGCAGGCGAGGTTGTCGCCGAAGCTGAGGGATTCTGAGCCGCAGTAGAGGACGAGGCCGGCATGGAAGCGGGGGCCTAGGCGGCGCTGGAGAAGTCTGAGGCCGCGGAAGTCGTTGGAGCGGACGGTTTCGGCGGCCTTGATTTCGATGCCGACGATGTTGCCGGTGTTGTCCTCGAGTACACCGTCCACTTCGTACTGGTCGCGGTAGTGGTAGAGGCGGGCGGAGACGGTCGACCAGGTGAGCTGGCGGGCGATCTCGCTGAGCACGAAGTTCCCGATGAGCGCGCCGATCGGGGCGTCGCTGGTGGCGCTGGCGGTCGGGGTGTGCGCGAGGCCAGGATCAATGAAGATCACCTTTGGCATGCCGACGGTGCGCGTGGTGGTGCCGGCCGACCAGGCGGGGAGCCGGCGGACGACGAACACGGTTTCGAGGATCTCGATGTAGTTGCGCACCGTGGGAGCGGTGATGCTCAGCTCGCCGGCGAGGCGGTTGACGCTGAGCAGGCCCGAGGTTTGGGCGGCGAGCAGCGACAGCAGCCGGCGCATGTCGGCGGCATGCTCGATGTCGGCCACCTGCTTGACGTCCCGGACGATGAGATAGCTGTCGAAGAACCGTTGCCGGCGGCGCGGGGTGTCTCGGTGCATGGCTTCGGGATAACCGCCGCGGGCGGCTCGGTCGAGATAGTCCCGGCGCCGCAGCCCGAGCGGCTCGGTACGGAGGTCGGCGCCCTGGGCGAACACGCCGTCGACGAAGCCGTCCGGAGTGCCGTCGATCTCACCCTGGGACAGCGGCCACAGCTCGATCGTCCCCGAACGGCCGGGCAGCGCATCGGGCAGGTCGTGCGGGCGCGCGGAACCGGTCAGCAGGAAGCGCCCTGGCCGGGGATCGCGGTCGACCTTTCAATCTGCCGAACAAGGAGCCTTCATTCTGACGGACGGTCCCAGTGGTAGGCGCGTTCTACTTTGGCTACGTGGATGGCGTAGGAGTCGTACCACTTTTCGCGGCCTTGGTTGCGGGCGGCGGCGTGGTCGGGGTTGGTGCGCCAGGCGGTGATGGCGGGTTCGTCGCGGAAGTAGGCGACGGTGATGCCGAGGCCGTCGGGGTTGCGGGCGGTGTCGGCGCCGAGGTAGCCGGGTTGGGATTGGACGAGGTCGAACATGGCTTTCGCGGTGTCGGCGTAGCCGTCGTCGACGGGGGTGCGGAGGGAGGTGAAGACGACGGCGTGATAGGGCGGTTCGGGGAGGCGGGCGGGGCGCGTCATGGGTCTCCTCAGCGCAGCAGGGAACGCGGGGTCGGGGCGAGGCGGAGGTGCTCGGTGCGGACGGGCGGAGCCGGTGCGGCGCGGAGCCACTCGGCCAGGTCGCTCTCGGTGGGGAAGGAGGCGAACCAGACCGATGCCTGCTCGGAGCGGACGGGGAGCGCGGGGTAGTTGTTCTCGGCGGGCTCGGTCTCGCCCACGCCGAGCACCGTGGCGCCGAACTTCGACAGCAACCCCTCGTCGGGGTGACCGGCGGGGTAGTGGATGGTGGCCAGCACGAGCGAGGACGGTGGCACGTCCCGCACCGCGCCGTCCACGATGAAATCGCCGGCGACGGGCCGGAGCAGGAGCACGTCGTCGGTGTCGATCATCGTGGCGTTGGCGGCCTCGCGGTGGGCGCGCCAGACCGGGCCGCCGTAGAACGCGGTCAGGGCGGCGGCGCGGGCGGTCATCGAGGGGAAGCTGCGGACCCACCCGAAGCGGTCCGGGCGGTCCAGGTCGCGGAACTGGCCGAGGATGCGCATGCCGCAGGACTCCTGGGTCTCCACGAACTCCCGGTCGAACAGCGTGATCAGCTCGTCGCGCCGGCCTGGGTGAAGCGTGTATTGCCGTAGCTCGAACACTTCCGTCATACCGGCGGACCTTAGGGCGGGTCACTGACATCCTGAACCGAGTAGTTCCCTGCACACGAAGCGTAAGGAGCCAGGACTCGTGGAACGGCGCAACTTCCTCAGGGTGGCGGTGGTCGGAGCGGCAGCGGCGGCGTTCGGCGGGGCGTCGTGGCGGGAGGCGTTCGCCGCCACCGCGCAGCCCGGCCCGAGCCCGTACGGGGACCTGCTGGCGGCCGACGCCAACAACGTCATGCTGCCGGCGGGGTTCACCAGCCGGGTGGTGGCGCGCACCGGGCGGTTCGTGGCCCGCACGTCCTACCTGTGGCACCCGGCTCCGGACGGCGGCGCCTGCTTCGCCGACGGCAGCGGCTGGATCTACGTGTCCAACAGCGAGGTTCCGCTCGTCGGTGGGTGCTCCGCGATCCGGTTCGGGGCGGACGGGCAGATCACCGGTGCGTACCGGATTCTGGGCAACACCAACGTGAACTGCGCGGGCGGCGCCACACCCTGGCACACCTGGCTGTCCTGTGAGGAGATCGACTGGGGGCGGGTGTTCGAGACGGACCCGTTCGGGGTCAACGGAGCGACCGCGCGCACCGCGATGGGCCGGTTCAAGCACGAAGCCTGCGCGGCCGATCCCGACCACCAGTTCATCTACATGACCGAGGACGTCCCGGACGGCTGCTTCTACCGGTTCAAGCCGGCCACCTGGGGCAACCTGTCCAGCGGCACGCTCGAGGTGCTGTGCGGCCCGGCCGACCAGACCAGCGGCCCGGTGACCTGGCGTCGGGTGCCCGACCCGGACGGCTTCCCGGTGACGACCCGCAACCAGGTGTCCGCGGCGAAGCGGTTCACCGGCGGCGAGGGCTGCTACTACGCCGGCAGCACCTGCTGGTTCACCACCAAGGGCGACAACCGGGTGTGGGCCTACGACGCCAACGCCTCGACCATCGACCTCGCCTACGACGACTCGCTGGTGATCGGCGGCGCGGCCCCGCTGACCGGGGTGGACAACGTCACCGGTGCCGCGAACGGCGACCTGTTCGTGGCCGAGGACGGCGGCGACATGGAGATCTGCATGATCACGCCGGCCGGTGTGGTCGCGCCGTTCCTGCGGGTGCTGGGTCAGGGCGGCTCGGAGATCACCGGCCCGGCGTTCAGCCCGGACGGCTCGCGGCTGTACTTCTCCTCGCAGCGTGGGACGTCCGGCGACGTGTTCGGCGGGATCACCTACGAGGTGCGCGGACCGTTCCGGGGGTGACTACTCCGGTGACCGGATGGAGTCGATCACGCCGTCGATCTCCTCGGCGAGGGTCACGTCCAGCGCGGTGATGCCGCCGGCGGAGTGTGTGCTGCACCGGAAGGTCAGCGTGCGCCAGCGGATGTCGATGTCCGGGTGGTGGTTGTCGCTCTCGGCGATCTCGGCGACCCGGTTCACCACCTGGATCGCCTGCGGGAAGCTTTCCAGCTCAGCGGTGCGCACCAGCGCCCCGTCGGTCCGGCTCCATTCGGGCAGGCCACCCAGGGCTTTGCCCAGGTCCTCGTCGCTCAGTAGTTCCGGCATGCCCTCATGGTGGTCGTTCCGGGCGCCGAGCGCACGCGCGTAGCATCGTGATCACCACGGGAGCCCGGTGCCGCGCCGGGCTGAGAGGAGGGCTCGCAGCCCTCGACCGTTCGAACCTGATCCGGGTCATACCGGCGCAGGGAGGAGGAACGCAATGCGGCGTATCGCGGTGATCGCCCTGGTCCTGGCCACCGCGGCCGGGTGCTCGCTGTCCGGCGGTGGCGACGACGGTGGGGAGCGGACGGTCGTGCTGGTCACGCACGACTCGTTCACGATGAAGCCGGAGGTCCTCGACGAGTTCCGGAAGAGCTCGGGGATCAGGATCGACGTGCGGAAGTCCGGCGACGCCGGCGCGCTGACCAACCAGCTCGTGCTGACCAGGGCCAACCCGCTGGGCGACGTGGCGTTCGGGGTGGACAACACGTTCGCCTCGCGGGCGTTGAAGGAAGGCGTGTTCGCCGACTACCACAGCCCGGAGGCGGACAAGGGTCCGCGCCGCTACGCCGTCGACGGCGGTAACCGGCTCACCGCGGTGGACGCCGGGGACGTGTGCCTCAACGTCGACCCGGCCGCGTTCGTCGCGCGTGGCCTCCCGGAGCCGAGCCGGTACGAGGACCTGGCCGACCCGAAGTACAAGGACCTGCTCGTGGTGGAGGATCCGGCGACGTCCTCGCCGGGGCTGGCGTTCGTGCTCGGTACGGTGGCGCACTTCGGCGAGCAGGGCTGGGCGGACTACTGGCGGAAGCTGAAGGCCAACGGGGTCAAGGTGGACAGTGGCTGGGAGGAGGCCTACACCCAGGACTTCTCCGGCTCCGCCGGCAAGGGGCCGCGGCCGGTCGTGGTGTCCTACGCGTCCTCGCCGGCGGCCGAGGTCGGGCCGGACGGCAAGGCGCGCACCAAGGCGCTGCTGTTCACCTGTTTCCGGCAGGTCGAGTACGCCGGCGTGCTGACCGGCGCCAAGCACCCCGAGGACGCCCGCAAGGTGGTGGACTTCCTGCTGTCCCAACCGTTCCAGTCGAACGTCGCGGAGCAGATGTTCGTCTACCCGGCGCGCGAGGACGTCCCGCTGCCGGCCGCGTGGCAGGGCGTGGTGCTGCAGCCGAGCAACCCGGAGACGTTGCCGGCCGCGGACATCGACGCGAACCGGGAGCGGTGGATCAACCAGTGGCGCTCGACCGTCCAAGGCTGATCCGGGCCGGCGCCGGCCTGCTCGTCGCGGCCCTGGTGCCGCTGGGTTTCCTCGCGGTCTTCTTTCTCTGGCCGGTGGTGGCGATCCTGGAGCGCGGGTTGTCGGCCGGCGGGGTGCTGTCCGTGCTGGGCCAGGACGAGACGTGGCGGCTCGTGGGGTTCACGCTCGGGCAGGCGGCCGCGTCCACGGCGTTGGCGGTGCTGGCCGGGTTGCCGGTGGCATTCGTGCTGGCCCGATGCGCCTTGCCGGGCCTGGGTTTCCTGCGAGTCGTGGTGCTGGTGCCGTTCGTGCTGCCGACCGTGGTGGTGGGGTTGGCGTTCCGGGCGCTGCTGCCGTCCGGCGGAGTGATCTCCATCGTGCTGGCCAACGCGTTCTTCAACGTGGCGGTGGTGGCCCGTACGGTGGCTGGTCTGTGGTCGCATGTGGACAGACGAGCTGAGGACGCGGCGCGGGTGCTGGGGGCGTCCCGGCTGCGTACGTTCACCGCGGTGACACTGCCCGCGCTGACCCCGGCCCTCGGCTCCGCGGCCGCGGTGGTGTTCCTGTTCTGTGCCACCAGTTTCGGTGTGGTCCTGGTGCTCGGCGGGGCGCGGTACCGCACCCTGGAGACCGAGATCTACCTGCGCACGGTGGAGCTGCTGGATCTCTCCGGGGCGGCGGCGTTGTCCCTGCTGCAACTCGGCGCGGTGGTGGCCGCGCTGCTCGCCGGTGCCGCGGCCCGGCGGCGCCGGGAGACTGCGCTTCGGTTGCGCGGCAAGCTGGAGACGGCACGCCGGCCGGCCGGTGGCGAGTGGGCGGTGGTGGCGCTGGCCATGGTCGTGGTCGGGCTGCTGCTCACCCCGGTAGGTGTGCTGGCGCTCCGCTCCGTGTCCGGCTGGAGCCTCGATGGTTACCGGGCGTTAACCGGGACCGGCTTCCCCGGCACTTTGCAAGTGTCCGGTGTGGACGCCGCGGTCAACTCGGTGCGCACCGCGTTCGACGCGACCGTGCTCGCCGTGCTGCTCGGTGTCACCGCCGCGGTGGTGCTGGTTTCCCTTGGGCGGGGCCGGGTTCGGCGCGGCCTGGTCGAGGGCTTGGACGCTGCGCTGATGCTGCCGCTCGGGGTTTCCGCGGTCACCGTGGGATTCGGCTACCTGATCACACTGGACAAGCTGCCCGGCGACCTGCGCACCTCCGCCGCGCTGGTGCCGCTGGCCCAGGCACTGGTGGTCACCCCGCTGATCATCCGCATCGTCCTGCCGGTCCTCCGCTCCATCGACGAACGGCTGCGCCAGGCCGCCGCCACGCTCGGCGCCGGCCCGTGGCGGGTCTGGCGCGAGGTCGACGTCCCGCTCGCCGGCCGGTCCCTGCTCACCGCCGCCGCGTTCGGCTACGTCGTCGCGCTCGGCGAGTTCGGCGCCACCAGCTTCCTCGCCCGCCCGGACGCAGCCACCCTCCCGGTGGCCATCGGCCGCCTGATCTCCCGCCCGGGCGCACTGAACAACCAGATGGCCTACGCCGCCTGCACCGTGCTGATGCTCGTCACCGTCGCGGCCGTGCTCCTGGTCGACCGCCTGCGCGTCCCCGGCGTTGGAGAGTTCTGATGGCCCTGTCCGTACGCGGCCTCTCCGTCCACTATGGACATATTGCCGCGGTCTCCGGGGTGGACCTCGACCTGGCCGACGGTGAGACACTCGCCCTGCTCGGCCCGTCCGGCTGCGGCAAGTCGACGCTCCTCCGCGCCGTCGCCGGCCTGGAGCGCCCCACCGCCGGCACGATCAGCTGGAACGGCGCCGACCTCGCCACCGTCCCCGTTCACCGCCGCGGCTTCGGCCTCGTCTTCCAGGACGGCCAGCTGTTCCCGCACCGCGACGTCGCCGGCAACATCACCTTCGGCCTCCGCATGCGCGGCACCGACCGGCCCACCCAACGCCGCCGCGTCCACGAGCTCCTCACCCTGCTCAACCTTGACGGCTACCAGTCCCGCCGCATCACCGAACTCTCCGGCGGCGAACAACAACGCGTCGCCCTCGCCCGGGCCCTCGCCCCTCGTCCCCGCCTGCTCCTCCTCGACGAACCACTGTCCGCATTGGACAGGGCACTCCGCGACCAACTCGCCCTCGACCTCGCCCGCGTCCTGCGCGTCGCGGGCTCCACCACCCTCATCGTCACCCACGACCACGACGAAGCCTTCACCCTCGCCGACCGGGTCGCGCTGATGCGCGCCGGCCACGTCACCCAAACCGGCCGCCCCGAAGACGTGTGGCGCACCCCCGCCGACGAACCCACCGCCCGCTTCCTCGGCTGCACAACGTTCCTCCCCGCCACCGTGACATCGGGCGTCGCCACCTCCGCCCTCGGCCCCATCCCCGTCCCCTGGGCGCCCGACGGCCCCGCTCGTCTCGCCTTGCGCCCCACCGCCCTCCGCGCCACCGAAACCGGCCCCCTCCGCGGAACAGTCCTCTCCCGAATCCACCGCCGCGACCACGTGCGCCTCGTCGTGCGCTTGGACACGGGCGTCGACAAACCGGTGGACGCAGTTGCCGGAATCGCGGACCGGCTCAACTCCGGTGACCCCGTTCACCTCACCCCGGACCCGAACGGTGTGGCTCTAGTGCCCTGAAGGCCGCCTTCGGGACGTTGAGCGTCTCGAAGGCGGCCTTCAGGGCATTTCAGCCGTCCTTGGTGAGCATTCGGGCCAGG
>NZ_DASYTH010000317.1:0-7593 GCF_036002505.1 Actinophytocola sp.
ACTGGTCGACCGCCCGGTACAGGTACACCCACCGGCCGGCCACCTTCACGTAGGTCTCGTCCACGAGCCAGCGGTCGCCAGCCCGGTGCCGACCGAACCGGGCCGCGTCGGCCAGCAGCGGAGCGAACCGCTGCACCCAGCGGTGCACGCTGACATGATCGACGTCGATGCCGCGCTTGGCCAGCAGCTCCTCCACATCCCGGTAGGACAGCCCGAACCGCAGATACCAGCGCACCGCCAGCACGATCACCTCCGGCGGAAACCGGAAGCCGGCAAACGCCGAGCGAGCAGGAGCCGGACGGCGGGTCGGTCGGGTCAGCTGCACGCGACCGGATCTTGCCCAAGCGATACCTCATCCGTCAACGCAACAGAGCCGTTCGCCAGCTACCTGGGCCGAGGCGCTGCGTCGCTGGGGCACGATCTCGTGGCGCTCGGCGCTGCGCCCCGCGATGACGGTGGCCGAACACGGCTTCGTCGTGGACGACACGTTCCACAACCAGGTGGCGAGCAACCTCGACGCCTTCGGGCAGTTCTCCTCGACCAGCGCGCTCTACCTGCCCGGCGGGCAACCACCAGCGGTCGGCTCGGTCTTCCGCAACCCCGACCTCGCGGCCACCTACCGGCTGCTCGCCCGCGACGGCGCCGCGGCGCTCTACCGTGGACCGGTCGCGGCCGACATCGCGGCGACCGTGCAAGACCCGCCTGTTGCGGACCACCCGATCGGCTCCTGGCCGTACCCAATCCGCCCAGGCGGGATGACCACCGCGGACCTCGCGGCGTACCAAGTGCGCGACCCGGCACCGACCCATGTGGCCTATCACGGCCTCGACGTGTACGGAACGCCGACGCCGTCCAGCGGCGGTCAGGCGGTCGGCGAGGCGCTGAACATCCTTGCCGCGCTCGCACCCTCCGGTGAGATCGCGACGCTCCACGACTATCTGGAGGCGAGTGCGCTCGCGTTCGCCGACCGCAACCGGTACCTCGGGGACGACACGCCCCGGGCGCTGCTCGATGAGCTGCTCGACCCGGCGTACGCCAAGGAGCGCTCCTGCCTGGTCGACGCGGCGCACGCGCTGCCCCGGCCGGTGCCGCCGGGTAGCCCGGATGGGTCCTACCAGGACTGT
Organism: Actinophytocola sp.; assembly: GCF_036002505.1. Classification (GTDB taxonomy): domain Bacteria; phylum Actinomycetota; class Actinomycetes; order Mycobacteriales; family Pseudonocardiaceae; genus DASYTH01. The sequence goes on from NZ_DASYTH010000317.1 coordinate 1,125, forward strand.
CCAACCGCAATGGCGGCCGCCGAGGTTGCCGGCACCGAGCAGCACACCACCAACCTCACGGTCGCCGACCGGTGGGGCAACGTGGTCGAGTACACGCTGACGATCGAGCAAATCGGCGGCAGCGCGATGGTGGTACCCAGCCGTGGCTTCCTGCTCAACAACGAGCTGACCGACTTCAACTTCACCCCGACGCTGGGCGGCGCGCCGGACCCGAACCTGCCCGCGCCCGGCAAACGGCCGCGCAGCTCGATGTCGCCGACCATCCTGCTCCGCGACGGCGAGCCGTTCCTCGCGGTCGGCTCCCCCGGCGGGGCCACGATCATCACCACGGTGCTGCAGATCCTGGTCAACCGGCTCGACCTCGGCATGACGCTGCCGGAGGCGATCGCGGCCCCCCGGGTGAGCGAGCGCAACGGCCCGGCTTCCCAGGCGGAGCCGGCGTTCCTCGCCTCACCGCAGGCGGCGGCGCTGACCCAGCTCGGCCACGTCTTCACCACTACCTCTGAAATCGGCGCGGCGACCGGGATCGAGTCCCTCGGCGGAGGACAGCTGCTCGCGGCCGCCGAGCCGGTACGCCGGGGCGGCGGCTCGGCCGGTGTGGTGGTTCCCGCCGACGATCTCGACGACCAGACCGCGAACATCGTTGGCCCTATTGAGGTTGTTGCCGAGTACAAGTGACGAGCCCCGCGACGTCCGAGCGCGCCACGCTCAAGTCCGGGCGATCCCGACGGAAGGCTCGAGCGTGCGCTGCACGGGGCTACTGGGGATGGCATCTGGTGGGCAGTGGACCGCATGAACCAACCGCAAGGCCCGAGCGTGCGAAGTTGGACTAGCTAGGGCGACGGGGCCTGCCAGACCATTGCGTGACGGCGGCGACCCCCTGGCGGAGGCACTTTCGTCACGGCGTCGGCACCTCGAACTGCCGACGCCGTGACGGAATGCCGACCTGGCGGATTCACCGCCGACGCCACGGACCCACCTGGCGCGGGGTGGCTTCAGTCGTCGCGCCGGGCACCGCGATCGGGTGCGCTCATGTCCCCCGTCCCGGGCGTGCCGTCGGCGAGCCCGTAGCGCAGGTACACGGTGCCCTTCGGACCGGCTACCGGCGGTTCGAGGAGTGTGACGTTCGTGGGCACCGCGCCACCGTCGAACACCTTCTTCCCGACGCCGAGCACGATCGGGTGCACCCAGAGGTCGAGACGGTCGAAGAGCTTCTCGCGCAGGAGGGTCTGCACCAGGTTCAGGCTCCCGACGACCTTCACGTGCTCGTGCCGGTCACGGATCTCGCGCACCGCGCCGGCCAGATCCGGGCCGAGCTGCGTGGACCCGGCCCACGAGAGGTTGGGCCTGCCGCGGGAGGCCACGTACTTCGGGACGCTGTTGAAGAGCGTGGCGATCTCGTTGTCCTCGCCGCCCTCCTGGTACGGCCAGTAGGCGGCGAAGATGTCATACGTCAGCCGGCCGAGCAGGAGGGCGTCCGTGCCCTCGTACGCGGCACCGACCTGCACCCCGGCGACCTCGTCCAGCAGGGGCGCCTGCCAGCCGCCGAACGGGAACCCCACCGGGTCCTCGTCGGGCCCGCCGGGCGCCTGCCCGACGAGGTCGAGGGTTGCGAACAGCTCGATGTGGATGAGGCCCATGCCTTCCTCCCGATGAGTTGGTTGTCTCGGTCGGGAGGTAGACCTGTGGGCGCCGGCAGACTCATCGCTGCGACGGCACCCAGCTTCGTACTCGTCGGCCGCCTCGCCCGCTGCATCGGTCGCCACCCCGTCCCGCGGTCGGTGTCCTTGCGACGCCCGGCAGCAGGCTCGGCAGGTATGCCGTGCGCCTTGATCCAGGCCCGCACGTCCGATTCCTCGAACAGCACATGCCGACCGATCTTGAAGCGCGCAGCACGGTGCCCTGCTTACGCCACCAGGCCGGGACGCCGCACCGGCACTCCCCGCTCACGATAGATCACAGGCCGCGTCCAAACTGGGTGGCTGCCCTGCGGCCAGCGTCACCGCAGGTCACCGGCGCGATCTACGGCTGTGGTACTAGCGCCGCCGCCCCGGCTGGTAAGTGGCGGAGTGCCTACCTCCGACACTGCGTCGGCCAGCCGGTTGATAGCCGCAGCTATGGCAAGGAGCGCCCAGACGCGGGCGGACTGCATGGTTTCCGCGAAGTCGTGTGCACCGGTGACCGCGGACCTGATGTCCTGCTCGGCCGTGCCGGCGTAATGGTCTGGTGTGTTCATGGGAGCGAGCGTATTGGGATCTCACCACTAGAACACACGTTCGATAAGCGATACCGTCCCACGTATGGCCGTCGCCCGCCGCAAACCGGACCCGGACGGGATCACGACCGCACAGCTCGCCGGCACCGCGGGCCGGTACGTGGGCCGGAAACCGTTGGACGTCGAGGCCGCGGTAACCGAGCTGCGGGAGATTGCCAACGGCCGCGGCGACCTCCTGGCCGAACGGGCCGGGGTAACACTTGGCTTCTACGCCCGCGAAACAGGGACGAGTGGCCACGCAGGGCGCTTGAGGCCGCCCTGTGCATCGCCGCCGGTGCGGACCTGACTCGGCTCACCGAATGGATCGCTGTGGGGCAGGAGCGGGCGGAATGGATCCGCTGAGACGAGGGGTGAACAGGGAGACCCTGCGGGCGCTGGCCATAAATCCGACTCCCCCTGCGCCCGCGGGGATCTCTGAGTGACCGCCTGCCGGCGTGAGGCTCTCCTCGTGCTCGCGTGTAGGCGTAAAGGGTTTGCTACACCGGTGTCTGGTGGTGGACGGCCAGCTTCCAGACGCCAGCCGTACGCACAAAGACGCTCGTGATCATCGCCTCGTATGCCGGTTGGTCGGCTCGTTGCGCGACGGCGCGATACACCAACACGCCACTATCCGGCGTCAGCTCCACGACCTGCGAGTCCAGAATCTCGAAGCTGGACCACGGTGGCGCAGACGCCATCGCCTCGAGTGCCTCAGCTCGAGGCATCACACCGGACGAGAAGACCATCACCGCGTCATCTGCCAGGTGGTCGCGGTAATAGCTGGCTCCCTCCGCTGACGTCAACGCTTGCCAGCCCTGGCGCTCTGCATCAAGCAGCTCACCGATCAGGGACATGGCTCTCCACCTCCACGACACCCGCCACGGCTTTGGCGTTGACACGGCCGGCGGTGGCTTTGCGGCGGTCGGCGGCCCAATGGGTTCGGGTCTGGTGGCGACGGTGTCGGCGAAAGATCGTCCACCCACTAACAAGCATGCCGCCCATCATCACGAGCATCATCAGGGCCATGCCGGCGAACATGATCGGGGAGTTGCTGTCTATCAACACGGCGGTTCGCCTCCGCGCCATCCCTGCCCAATGGGAGCCGCTCGTAACGCTCGGGACGCCGGGCGAAGGATCGAGGTGCGGATCGTGGAGTCCGATGAGGCGTGCATCATCCGGATGAGACGGGGGAGGCTCCTCAAGCCCGCCGAGAAGGGGAGGAGAACGTGACTCGTGAGCAGCAGCTCGCTAACGGCTTGGGAAAGACCCCGGAAGAGGTGGCGAGCATGACCTCGGCCGAGCTCGTTCAAGCACGAGACGACCTCCTGCGCCAGATCGACCAGCTGAACGCCTGGATCGCCGTCTTGGAGGCCGCGCATGCAGTAAGACACAACCCGTAGGCTCTCTATCGGAGAGTCGGCGACGATGCAGCACTTGCCCGCTTCACTGAACTGAACAAGGTGAGGGACGAGGCATAGGACGCCTACATCGACTGTGTGCGAAGCGGCGGTCGGTGACTGACTGCGCTACGGTTTCCAATGTCTGGGTCCTAGGCCGGCTCCGGGCTATCGGCGGCCGTCACATAGGCATTCCGGATTTCGATGTAGTCGTCCCACAACCGGCGTATCTGCTCTTCGAGGTCGAGCTGTCCGGATGTGATCCTCCACTGGTCCTGGCCGTAGTCGAGCGGATCGGAGAGGACCATCTGTTCCCAGCGCCGATGCAGCTCAGAGAGGCGTCTAGCGGCCGTTTCATAGGCCGCGCCGAGCGGATCCGGAATCTCGCTCATGGCGCACTCTAATCCCTCGGAACCGCCCCGACCTATAGCAAACAAGAACCCCACGCAAGTCGGGGCCGCGGGGATCTAACCTTCTTGCGCCTGGCGTAAGTAACTCCTACTCGTGCTCCTCCTTGCATGGCGGCAAACAGCCGCCAACCGGTCGTTGGTCCTAAGCCGGCTTCGGGAAGCCAGCCGCGAGCAGGTAGGCGTTCCGCTTCTCGATGTAGTTGGCCCACGCCTGCTGGATCTGCTCTTCGAGATCGAGCTGGTCGGGTGGGATCGTCGGCGCTGCCTGCCCGGGCTGGCGCGGCCCAAGGAGAACGATCCATCCCCAGCGCCGATGCAGGTCGGTGAGGCGTCTGGCAGCGGCTTCGTATTCGTTGACGAGCGGGTCGAGACTGCTGGTCATGGCGCGCCAGGGTAGTCAGACCAAACCCAGACGTGAAGATCCCCGCGAAGCATCTCTCCTCCAATGGCCCGGCGGGGATCTCTGACCGTGGGCTAGCGCCCCTCTTTCTCGGGGCGCTAGACGCCAAGGGGTCGCAGCACGTTCACAACGTGGCCGCAGCCCGGCAACGTCTGGACCCCGAAGAGGCCCGCCAGCGGCTCGAGCAGGAGCGGGACACGCGGCTCCGCCTGCTCGCGACGCTCGACCGGACCAGGCATCACCAGGTCGACGAACCGCTGATCGGCCAATGCACGCCACCCGGCGCGGCCTGGAGGAGATCGACGCTGCGCTACGTCGGTTGGACGACGGCACCTACGGCACCTGCCCCGACTGCCTGCTGTCCATCCCGGCCGAGCGGCTCGAAATCCTGCCTTACGCCCGCTTCTGTGTCAGCTGCCAGCGGCTGAGGGGATGAGACCGTGGGCGGCCACACTATGGGCGAGGACCCTGCCCTCGCTCACGATGACCGCCAGCCCGAGCGTCCACACCACGGCATCGGTCCCAAATGTCTGGGTAAACCGTCTCGGATCGATGGCGGCCGTGTTGACTCCCGGAGGGTCGCCGTCGACGGACGCGCTACCAGATGAACCTCGACGGGGTCTGATGCCCCTATGTTTGTCAACCCGTTCGAGGTGTTGTCCCGGCCTGTGGCGTGAGGGGTTGGAGTAGGCGGTAAATCTCGCGGGCGAGGTAGCGCTTGATGCAGCGGATGGCCTCGCGGCGGGTCTTGCCCTGGGCGGTGCGCCGGTCGAGGTAGCTGCGGGTAGGGGGGTCGCAGCGTAGCCGGGTGAAGGCGATGCGGTAGAGCGCGGCGTTGGCCCTCGGTCGCCGCCGCGGTTGAGCCGGTGTCGGGTGGTCTTCCCGGAGGACGCCTGGATGGGGCTGACCCCGCACAGGGCGGCGAAGGAGGCGTCGCTGTGCAGCCGGTCGGGGTTGTCGCCGGCGGCGATGAGCAGCGCCGCGGCGCTGTCGGGGCCGACCCCGCGGCGGCGTAGCAGCTGTGGGGCGTGGGTGTTGATGACCGCGGTGATCTGCCGTTGCAGGTTACGGGCTTGGGTGGTCAGCTGGCCGATCCGCTGTGCGAGGCAGCGCAGCGTGTAGGCGGTGGCGGTGGCCACATTGCGGGGCTGGGCCGCCGGCAGGCTGGCGCAGGCGCGGACCAAGGCGGCGCCGGTCAGCCCGGACACAGCTTCGCGCAGCGCCGGGTCGGCGCCGACGAGGACGGCCTTGAGCTGGTTGACGGCCTGGGTGCGGGACTTGACCGCCGAGGCTCTGGCCAGCCGGAACATGCGCAGCATCTCCACCGGGCCGTCCGCGGTCTTCGGCGTGACGGTCGCCCGCCCATCTAAGACCGCGCGGGCGGCGGCCTCCGCGTCGACCGGGTCGGTCTTACCGCGGCGACGGCGGGCAGCCCGGTCGGGCCGGTTGACCTCGACCACGGCGATGCCCTCGTGTCGCAGGTAGCGGGTCAGCGCGGCGCCGTAGGAGCCGGTGCCCTCCACCCCAGCCCTGCCCACCGGTCCGTGACCGCGCGCCCATGTCAGCAGCGCCCGATAGCCGGCCGCAGTGGTGGCGAACGACGCGGTGGCCACCGGGGCGCCCGCCGCGGACAGCAGCGCAGCCACGTGCTCATCGGCGTGGGTGTCGACACCGAGGATCACCTCACCGCTGATGTCGGGGTGGGCCGGCCGGGCAGAGTCGGGGATGCTGGTCATGGTTGCTCGTCTCCTGATCGCCGATGGACGGGTGACCGTCGCCGGGCCGGGACAGGCGGTCAGAACTGTGACGGTGCCTTGTGCGGCAAGGCCCCTATCGGGACACGCCCCCGGTTCCGGCGGCAGCAATGCCACCCAGGCCGACAGCCGACAGATCAGACCAAAGGCACTCACGCCGGTTGCATTGAGGGTCAGACCGCCGCCCCGGGTGGCGGCCCCATACTCACAGTTGCGTTGACGGATGAGGTATGGCCTGGGCAAGATCCCGTCCG
>NZ_DASYTH010000318.1:0-26741 GCF_036002505.1 Actinophytocola sp.
ACGGAAGTGCTTGATTTTCAAGCACTTCCGTCCCCAAACGGCGATCACACTACCGACACCGACCCGCGCCAGACCGACCGAAGATCACCTCGCTCGGTTCCCGGCCCCGTCAACTGCACCCGCAAAGGTCAACCAGCCCCACCCGGTCCCCAGCCCGTCTTTGCCACCCAGCCACCCCGAAACCGGCCACCTGCCAGTACAGGCCCGAGGGGACAAGCTGGCGCAGGCGCTTGCGCGAAGGTGAGACCTGGCCAGGCGGAGGTCACCGTGCACCACCGCGCCGGCGGCACGACCATCCCGTTCCGAAGCCGCCGCCTGCCACCCCCGCTGCCCACGGGGTAGCTCCCGGCGTGCGTGTCGTCCTCCGCCACGTTGTCCGCGGCGTAGGGTTCGGTGCGTGGTGGATGTCGCCTCGGACGAGGGCGCGGAGAGTTCGGTCAAGATCGGCGTTCGGCTCGGCGGGGCACCGGACGAGATCGGTGAGTGGCTCGCGGACGCGGCGGCCTTCGACGCGGGCGGCGCCGACGCGCTGTGGGTCGATTGTGGACCGGAGCCGGAGTGGGACGTCCTGGCGCTGGCGGCGGCGCTCGCGGTCGTCACGTTCCGGGCGCGCCTGGTGCTGGTGCCGCCGGAGGCTCCCGACAAGCGCACGGTCGACACGATCGGGCTGCTCAGCCGCGGGCGCCTGGTGCTGGCCGCCGACTTCCACGCCGCGGCTGAGCGCTGGGTCGCGGTGCCGGTGCCGGAGGGGAGGGCGGCCTGGCGGGCGGCGTGCGCGGAGGCGGCCGAGGGCGGGGCGCAATGGGTGGTGGTACCCGCCGATCCACGGGTGCTGGACATCCTGCGGAACCCGGACGATCCAGGTGATCGCCACGACCTCCAGCTTGCCCAGGGCTGAGGCACGGCGTCCCGGTCGGCGTTTTGAACACCCGCATTGCACTTGCCGAGCGGGAGATCGAGAATAAGATCGGTACACAGTATGCGCCACGGTCAGTAGCGGCACCGCGCCGGAGGGTGGGGTGACTGGCGCTACGCCATCGAGCCCGAAATGGGAGAGCAGGAGGCCGGCGGTGGAGGATCTTTCGCGGCGCCAGTTCCTCGGTCTGGGTGCGGCGGGCGCGGGTGTGCTGGGGGTTTCGACGCTTGGCTTCGACGTCAGCAAGGCCGCGCAGGTCAAGCAGCACCTGCGGATCGACGGGGCCACGGTCTCGCGCTCCGTCTGCCCGTACTGCGCGGTGGGATGCGCGCTGCTCGCCTACACGAAGAAGGACACCAGCGGCAAGGTCGAACTGCTGCAGATCGAGGGTGACCCGGACAGCCCGGTCAACGAGGGCACCCTGTGCCCGAAGGGGGCCAGTTCGCTGCAGCTCGCCATCTCCCGCCGGCGCGTGCCGGGCCCGCTGTACCGCGCGCCCGGGGCGTCCGAGTTCAAGCCCGCCACCTGGGACTTCGTGCTGAACAAGCTGGCCGAGAACATCAAGGCGTCGCGGGACCGCACGTTCATCACCCAGGACGCCAACGGGAACACGGTGAACCGCTGCGAGGGCATCGCCTTCGCCGGCGGGGCGGCGTTCAGCTCGGAGGAGGGCTACCTCGCCACCAAGCTGATGCGCGGCCTGGGGATTGTCCACTTAGAGCAACAGGCGCGTGTTTGACACGGTCCCACGGTGGTCAGTTTGGCCGCCACGTTTGGCCGAGGGGCCATGACCAACCATTGGCGCGACATCAGGCATGCCGACCTGATCCTGGTCAACGGGGCCAATCCCGCCGAGGCCCACCCGGTCGGCTTCCGCTGGCTCATGCGGGCCAAGCTGGACCGCGGCGCGAAGATCATCCACGCCGATCCGCGCTTCACCCGGACCTCCGCGGTGGCCGACACGCACCTGCGGATCCGCACCGGAACCGACGTCGCCTACTTCGGCGGGTTGATCAACTACGTCCTGGAGAACAACCTCTACCACAAGGAATACGTGGAGTGGGCGACCAACGCCGGCTTCGTGGTCACGGCGGACTACTCGTTCTCCGACGGCATGTTCAACGGGTTCAACCAGCAGACCGGCACGTACAACACCGCCGCCTGGGCCTATGTAATGGAGAACGGTCAGGCCAAGGTGGACATCGCGAACCCCCGCTCGGTGCTCAACCTGCTCCGTGAGCACTACAAGCGGTACACCCCGGAGATGGTCGAGCGGATCACCGGCATCCCGCGCGACCAGTTCCTGTCGGTGGCCAAGCTGGTCGGCGAGATGGGGCGCCCGGACAAGGTGATGACGATCGTCTACGCGGTCGGCCTCACCCACCACACGACCGGCGTGCAGCTCATCCGCTCGGCGGCGATCCTCCAGCTGCTGCTGGGAAACATGGGGCGTCCGGGCGGCGGCATGAACGCCGAGCGCGGTCACGCCAACATCCAGGGCAACACCGACCACGCGATCTCCTGGGACATCCTGCCCGGCTACCTGCGGATCCCCGCGCCGGGACAGAAGAACATCGCCGACCACCTCACGGCCAGCGCCAGCAAGAAGCTGCTCCCGAACGCGGTGAACTTCCTCGGCGAGAACTACCGCAAGTTCCTGGTGAGCCTGTTGAAGGCCTGGTATGGCGATGCGGCGACCCCGGCCAACGAGTTCGCCTTCGACTACCTGCCGAAGCCGGCGGCCAACGCGTCCTGGATCTCGATCTTCGACCAGGCGCTGCGCGGCAAGATGGAGGGCGTCATCCTGTCCGGGATGACGGCCACGAGCATCGGCCCCGACTCCAACCAGGTGCTCCAGGCGCTGTCCAACCTCAAGTGGCTCTGCGTCATGGATCCCTTCCGCACCACCAGCTCCGAGTTCTGGAACGCGCCGGGCATGGACCCGGCCAAGATCCAGACCGAGGTGTTCATGCTGCCCGCCACGCACTGGATCGAGAAGGACGGCTCGTTCACCAACAGCGGCCGCTGGGCGCAGTGGAAGGAGCAGGTGCTGCCGCCGGAAGGCGAGTCCCGGCACGACCACTGGGTGCTCGCGGAGCTCTTCGACCGGGTGAAGGGTTTCTACCAGCAGCAGGGCGGGAAGTTCCCCGACCCCGTGCTCCGGCTCACCCTGCCGTACCAGGATCCGCGCAAGCCCGAGCTCGACGAGATCGCCCAGGAGATCAACGGGAAGAGCCTCGCCACCGGTCAGCGGCTCGCGACCTTCGCCGACCTCAAGGACGACGGCTCCACGACCGCGGGCGACTGGATCTACACCGGCGCCTACCCGCAGAGCGGCAACCTGATGAAGCGCCGCGACGGCGTGCAGGACCAGGCCAAGAACGACCCGACCGGCATGGGGTTCTACCCGAACTGGGCGTGGGCGTGGCCGCTGAACCGGCGGGTGCTGTACAACCGCGCGTCGGCCGACCCGGCCGGGAACCCGTGGGACCCCAAGCGGGTCGGGATCAAGTGGGACGCCGCCGCGGGCAAGTGGGTGGGCGACGTGCCCGACTACCCGGGGACCGCCGCGCCCGGCCCGACCGCCCCGCTGCCGTTCATCATGACCGGGGAGGGCACCGGGCGGATCTTCAGCAACGGGGTGGCGGACGGGCCGTTCCCCGAGCACTACGAGCCGGTCGAGTCGCCGGTCCAGAACCCGCTGCACCCGCAGGTGTCGGCGACGCCCGCGGCCTTCCTGTACGACCAGAAGGCGGGCCGGCCGAACCGCTTCGGCACCGTGGCGGAATTCCCTTACGTGGCAACGTCCTACCGGCTCACCGAGCACGAGCACTACGTCACCCAGAACGTCGAGCACCTGGTGCAGCTGCAGCCGGAGGCGTTCGTCGAGGTGCCGGCCGAGCTCGCCAAGGAGAAGGGCATCGCGACCGGCGACCACGTCCGGGTCTCGTCCAAGCGGGGCAAGCTCGAGGTGCGCGCGGTGGTGACCAACCGCCTCGGTCCGTTGCAGATCGACGGGAAGAAGATCTACCAGATCGGCATCCCCATCCACTGGGGCTTCGTCGGCATCAACACCGGCCAGCACTGGCTCGCCAACGCGCTCACCCCGTTCGTCGGCGACGCCAGCGCGCGGACCCCCGAGTTCAAGGCGTTCCTCGTCAACATCGAGAAAATGTGATGGCCGCGCCGCGCGTCGAGACTACCCCGTGGGCGGCATCCCGCCGGCGGGCGGAGACCCTGTGCGAGCGGCACGACTTCGCGGCCGAGCCGCTGACGCTTTACCTTGCGCTGCTTGAGGTGTGGGAGGAGTCCTGGGACGCCGCCCGCGCGGATCAGCCGGATGACCTCGCCGCCTGGGCGGCGGACCGGGTGCTGCCGCAGGTGGTGGCGGCGACCAGGGAGTGCGGGCCGGATGCCCTGAAGGCCGCCTTCGGGACGTTGAATGCCCTGAAGGCGGCCTTCAGGGCATTGCTGGCCGCCTACCTGGCCGGCGAGGAACTCGTTGCCGTTGAGCGCTACCTGGCCCGGGCCACGCTGCGCGGCCCCCTGGCAGCCGTGGACGCCGAGCAGGCGTGCGCCGCCGATCCCGCGCCGCGCGGGGACCGGCGCTGCCCGCGGTGCGCAGGCCCGCCGCAGCTCAGCTTCCGCACCGACAGCGGCGACAACCTGGTCAGCGGGCACCGCAAGCTGCAGTGCGCCCGGTGCGGAGCGAGCTGGAGCTACTCCAGCAGCGCCTGCGCCTACTGCGGGGAGACCGCCGGCGCGAAGCGGACCGTCTACTCGGAACAGGGTCCGGGACCCCAGGTGGGCCGCGGTGCGGGCGGTGACGCGACGTTCCCGCACCTCCGGATCGAGGCGTGCGCGGGCTGCCAGCGGTATCTGATCGACGTCGATCTGGGCCGCGATCCCCGGGCGGTGCCGGAGGTCGACGAGCTGGCCGCGCTGCCGCTGGACCTTCATGCGGCCGAGCAAGGGCTTTCCAAGATCACACCCAACCTGATGGGGTTCTGAGATGGCCGAGATCACGCCTGGCCAGGCCTACGGGTTCTTCACCGATACGAGCGTGTGCATCGGCTGCAAGGCCTGCGAGGTGGCCTGCAAGCAGTGGAACGAGTTGGACGGCCACGATCCGATCTTCGGCGACGGCTACGACAACACCGGGAGCCTGGACTCGCAGAACTGGCGGCACGTCAAGTTCATCGACAACGTGCCGAACGAGACGATGGGCACCGGGGCCGGCAAGGCCTGGCTGATGATGTCCGACGTCTGCAAGCACTGCCAGCACGCGAGCTGCATGGAGGTCTGCCCGACCGGGGCGATCATCCGGACCGAGTTCGACAGCGTCTTCATCCAGCCCGACGTGTGCAACGGCTGCCGCGACTGCATCTCGGCGTGCCCGTACGGGGTGATCGGGCACAGCGAGGAAAAAGGCGTCGTGCAGAAGTGCACGCTCTGCTACGACCGGCTCCAGGGCGGCATGGAACCGGCCTGTGCCAAGGCGTGCCCGACCGAGTCCATCCAGTTCGGACCGCTCGACGAGCTGCGTCAGGCGGCACAACAGCGCGTGGACGCCCTGCATTCGCAGGGCGTGTCCCAGGCCCAACTGTACGGTGCGGACGATTCGGTCTACGGCGGACTCAACGCGTTCTTCCTGCTGATGGACAAGCCGGAGGCCTATCACCTGCCGAACGCCGAGAACGCCGTGCTGCCGTCGCGCAACAACCTCGGCGGCTACCTCGGCGCCGCGCTGACCGCCGTGCTGGCCGTGTTCGGCGGCCTGATCGCGTTCCGCCGGCGCCGCGAGCCGGCCGTCGAAACGCCTGCCGAGGTGCCGGCGGCTGCGCCGCCAGCCACCGTTGAATCCACTGTGGACGAGCCGGAACCCGAGGCAGGTGAGAAGGAATGATGTCGCTGGCTGAGCCGGCTCAGCATTTCGTTCGCGCGCCCGGCTGGACCTGGTACATCCTGTTCTACTTCTTCTTCGCCGGGCTCTCCGGCGGGACCTACGTCATCGCAACGCTGCTCCGCCTCCGGGGTGAGCCCACCGACGAGCCGGCGGCCCGGCTCGGCTGCTACGCCTCGTTCGCGACCCTGCTGGTGTGCCCGGTCATGCTGATCCTCGACCTCGGCTCGCCGCTGCGGTTCTGGCACATGCTGTGGAACACCACGCCGGGCGACACGGGCCCGATCTTCAAGTACTGGTCGCCGATGTCCGTCGGGGCCTGGGGCCTGCTGGTGTTCGGCGCCCTGGTCACCGTGTCCTTTGTGGACACGCTGGTGCGGGACGGGAAGCTCGGCTGGCTGGGCTGGGTCGCCCGGCTGCTGGACGGCGCGCTGGGCAAGGTGGTCATGATCGCCGGCGCGCTGTTCGGCCTGTTCGTCGCCGGCTACACCGGCGTGCTGCTGGCCGTGTCGAACCAGCCGGTGTGGAGCGACAGCTGGACGCTCGGCGGGCTGTTCCTCGCCTCCGGGATGTCCGGCTCGGTCGCGCTCCTGCTGTTCCTGCTGCGCTACCGTGCGCCCGCGGAGATCAGCGCCGGCCCGCTCACCGTGTCCGAGCGCCTCTACGCGGTCCTCGAGCTCGCCCTGGTCGTGATCTTCGCGATCACCCTGGTCCCGGCCGGGACGTTCGACCTCGCCTTCGGCTTCCCCTGGATACTCCTGTGGCTGGTCGCACTGGCCGGCCTCGCGCCCGGCATCGGCGGGCTGGTCACCTCCCGGCTCGCGGTTACCCCCGAAGGCATCACGGTGCCCGTCCACTCGGCCTCAGCGGTGCGGTCGGTCGCGGTCCCCGTCCTGATCCTGCTCGGCGTGCTGGCGCTGCGCGCGGCCGTGATCTTCAGCATCGAATGAGCCCGGCCCGGGAGATCCCGTTCGCCAGGCCGGAATCGCTGACCCGGGTGTACGCCGTCGCGAGCGGCAAGGGCGGGGTGGGCAAGTCGTCGGTGACCGTGAACCTGGCCGCGGCGCTGGCCGGGATGGGACGGAAGGTCGGCCTCATCGACGCGGACATCTACGGGCATTCGGTGCCCCGGATGCTCGCCGTGACCGGCACCCCCACCGAATCGCAGCGGATGATCGTGCCGCCCTCCGCGCACGGCATCAAGGTCATCTCGATCGGCCTGCTCACCGCCGGCAACGCACCGGTCGTCCTGCGCGGCCCGATGCTGCACCGCGTCCTCGAGCAGTTCCTCGCCGACGTGTACTGGGGCGACCTCGACGTGCTGCTGCTGGATCTGCCGCCCGGCACCGGCGACATCGCGCTCTCCCTCGCCGAGTTGGTGCCCGCGTCGGAGCTCCTGGTCGTCACCACGCCCCAGCAGGCCGCGGCCGAGGTGGCCGAGCGGGCCGGCGCCATCGCCGTCCAGACCCACCAGCGCATCGTCGGTGTCCTCGAGAACATGTCCTGGCTGCCCTGCCCGCACTGCGGCCACCGCATCGACGTGTTCGGCTCCGGCGGCGGCCAGTCCGTGGCCGCGGCGCTCACCCGCACGCTGGGCACGCACGTCCCCCTCCTCGGCCAGATACCTCTGGACATCCGCCTCCGCGAGCAGAGCGACACCGGCGAGCCGCTCGTCCTCGCCGACCCGGCCACCCCCGCCGCCAAGGAACTCCGGGCCATCGCCGCGCAACTCGCCACCCGGGGACGCGGCCTGGCCGGACGTCCCCTGGGGCTCACCCCGGTCAAAGCCCGGAGTTGAACAGGTCGTTTCAACCGACAGGGTTAACTGGTGGAGGCGTTCAGCGCTGGGCCAGTGAGCCGATCACTGGTCCAGCCTAGCCAAGTTCCTTGGCCGCCCTGCGCATGGCCTTGCGAATGCTGCTCCGGTGTTGACGATTCTCTAGCAGATCCCGTCGCCGCACACCACTTCCGCCGTCATCGCACAACCACTTGTCCGCCTCGATCGTTGCGGCGGTGATGTCTACGCCACGTCCTTCGCGGATCGCGCACCACTCTTCAATACTGTCTGCTTCCTCATATTGAGCGCTAACTGCATCGTCGTATTTCCAAGTCGGCACGACGGCGCGGCTGTTGTGGTAGACCCACCGCTGTAGCAGCAGGTTCACGCCTAGCGGACTTAGACACGCGACACGTTTGTCGAGTTCCAATACATCAGGGCTAGCAAGGTACGGCGACGTAAATGATCCCGCGCGATGTGGATCGGCCGTATCGAGCAGGTCATGCAGAGGCATTATCCGGTAATTTCCCAGCCACTGCTTAGGATTGAGCAACCGATGAGGTATGACTTCGACTACAAGGAGCGTGTCGACAAGATTGATGCCATTGCTCCGCAATGCGCACGGGTGCTGGAGTACCATTACTGTCTTGCTTTCGGCGCCACTGAGGCCGTGAACCTCTGCGTCTTGAAAGACATCCCCCGTGAAAACTGGACGTACGGCCATAACTTCGGCCCTCGATAGAGGTACAGAGCGGCCCAGTCAGGACTAGACTCGGTCCCGGGGAACTCCAATGTCTCGTCGGGCACGTGTCACTATTCCTGCATCCGGAGGCCGAGATGGCCGTCTTCATCACGGAACGTCGTGAAGCTGGTCCGGTACCGCTCACGCCACTCAGGATCGAAATTTTGCAAGGTGTCCTCGGGTGAAAGGTGCCTAGTCACATACTCGAAGAACAACATCTGGTGACCGCTTGCCCAGAGATCTACCGGTGTGACAGGCGCACTCTCGATGATGCGCATCTCGAACCATGAGCCAATGTCATCCACGTAATAGTGGCTAGCAATGAAGTCGCACGCCGCAAGCAGGCTAGCAATCTTGCGCCGGTTGTCGCTCGACGCGCGTTCACCCTTGCGCCACTTCTGGATGGCGGGCACGCTTACCCCGACAAGTCGAGCGACGTCCCGCCATGCAAATCCCAGCTCGGCAAGCTCATTCAGTAGATCGACTACACTCTGTGTGCTTCGCCCTTGTGTGAGAACCTGCCACTCTTGCTCGTAAATTCGCTGATGGTTCTCGCCGATATCAACACTGAGTGTCTTGACCCGGCGGCGAAGGTCGTCGGCATCTTCGGTCAGCAATGTCGCCGCGGTGCGGGTAGCAGCAGGCACCGGCGCAAGCGCAACGCTGTCGCCGGCCGTGCCGGGGTCATCCTCCACAACCTCGCGGAACCAGTCATTCGATCTGCGCTGCACGCTACGTGGCCTAGTCATCGCGACGGAGCACCTCGTCCCTCAACCGATCCGTGATCATACCCTCGAACAAGGTTCGCACAGGCGTATGCAGAGCGTTACAGATAGATAGGAGCTTGTCGCTATCGTACTCGGGGACCTCCTCCGCAGGTGTCCAGAAGCTGTCCAGGTCCATCAGGAAGAACAGTCCATCGTCATCCGACCTGACCCGACGCAACAGTGAGCTCGGATCCAATGCATAGCCATCCCGGAGTCCGTACCGGAGAACGAGCATGTTGCTAGGTTGTGCCCCATATATCACGACGCCCTGCCACTGGTTAACCGGCAAGTCAATGGGCCGAGCCGAGCTGGGTCCGAGTAGCGATGGGTGCAGCCAGTCAGACCAGTCCACAGTTCCGGCGTTCGGAACACGGATTTCGTTGATGAAGCGCAGTCCGACGCGCTCCACGCCTACTACGGGAGCGACCTGCATCCGGGCCTCGAGGGCTCGCATCGAGAGCGTCCGGAACTCCTCCCATCCCGGATACCGGCTGGCTTCGATGACCATGGCCTCTTTGCGCACGGATACGGCGAGAGTGGTTTCGCGATTCACGTACCGAGGGAAGGTTTCGATGCTCACATCGGCTGGTGCAGTCGCGCCCGCAACGACTTGAACGTTGGTCAACTGGCCAGAGCGTTCGATGGGCAACAGATCGCCGAGAATTTTCTTGATCGTTCGACTCTCAGTCGGCGTCAGCGGGTCGGCTGAAGGATGTCGAACCTCGAGAGCCACCAACACGACCGGAGCATTCGGGTACACCTCGCGCTCGTCCATCGCAGTCGATGCTACCGGAACAACAACCGAAACAACAACCGAAGTCCTGCGTGTGAGGTTACGGTGTGTTACACAGAGTTAGACTTGCAGCTCGACATGGTGCCACCCCTCCGGCATCGGCGGTCCTGCGCCGCCCAATGCAGCCCCGACCCGGTCATCCCCGCGCCAAAGAACCTCTGGCCATCGCCGGACACTTCGCCACCCGGGGACGCCGCCTGGCCGGACGCCCGCTCGGCCTCACCCCGGGTCGGCTCATGACCGGTGGTGGCGGCTGCCATTCGCCGACGGGTTGGCCCCGGTACCGGCGGGCGACGCGCCGGCAGAGGTAGGCCAGGCTTCGGCCCAGCCTTCGTAGGGTTGCCGATTCCGCGCCAGCGCCTCGAACTCCGCGGCGAACGCGTCATTGCCGTCGGCCCTCTCAGCGGCGTTGAGGTGTGGTTCGACGTCGTGGGTCCACCGCAGGTAGCGGTAGCCGACGTGGTCCTGGTAGCTCATGTGTACCTCCTCCATTGGCGGGCTCGGGGCTCCCGCGCAGACCGGACACCAGGGCCGCTCCAGGACGGGATCGGATGGCGGCCAGCACGGCGAACCGCAGACGGCGACAGAGACCACGTGACCGGCCAGACCCAAATGGCGCGCGTACTCGCCGCCCAGCACCATGCGTGGCGCGCCCTCGGTGACGTGGTGACGCAGCGGGCGGAACACGCCCGGCCAACCGTCCATGTCAGACCGCCTCCAACATCCTCAGGCCGGTCAGGCCCGCGGGCGTGGCGCCGCCACCCCGGGCGTGTCTCGCGTCTGCGTAGTCATGTACTGCGCTGGCGTAGCCGTGATACGCGCTCGCGGAGCAGTTATGTGACGAGTTCGCAGTCGGCTTAGTCGGCGGGCTGCCAGAGTTCGATGCGGTTGCCCTCTGGATCCGTGACCCACCCGAATCTGCCGACGCCTTCGAGGTCTTGAGTCTCGGCCGCGACGTCGGCCCCGAGGTTGCGGAGCTGCGCCAGCATGGCGTCCAGGTCTCGGACCCGAAAGTTGAGCATGGTGTGCTGGGAGCGCGATCCGAAGTAGTCGGTGTCGGCCTCGAACGGCGCGAAAACGGTGCTGCCCGCCTGCTGGTGCCAGACACCATTCTCGTCGGCGTCGAGGCCGAGACTCTCTCGATACCAGGTGCTCAGGGCCGCCGGATCTGCCGCGCGGAGAAAGTATCCACCGATTCCGACCACACGTTCCATGAGCGTGATCTTGCCAGATCGGCAGTTCGTTTGCGCACGTGGGATAACCTTACGCGGAACAGATTGGTGATCATGCTCCGCCAAATCTGTGCCGGATGTTCCACCGTGCCAATTCGCTTGCAGACGCATGTGGTCGATGATCTCCGAGTCTGGCCCGCACTCAACAGCAAGCAGGCAAAGACCCGCTCCCGTCAGCGAAGTCCGACTGCCGTACCAGGGCCAACGAGACGACGCCAGCGGCCAACACGCCCGGGCCCCAGCCAGGTAGCATGCTGCTGTGCCAACGAGGGTGGAAGGCACGGGCGAACGGCGCCGGCTGGTGTTGCTGGCGGTGGTCACGACGGTCCTGGCCACCATCCATTTCGCCGATCACGTCGTCCGCGGCGAACTGGTCGTCGATCGAGGCCTCGATCCGGACTGGAACCACAGCGGGTGGCGTTCCAGCCCGAGGTCAACCCGTTCGACCTCAGCGTGGTCGTCGTGTACGGCGTGCTGCTCGCCGGCATCGTGCTCACCATCCGCGGCCGGGTCCTGGCCGGCTACTGGCTCGCCGCGAGCATTGTCCTCGCCGCGCTGGCCCTGTTCATCCACTTCTTCCACGGCGCGCAGTCCGAGACCCCGCACGTGATCATGCGCAGCTACGACGATCCCGCGCTCGGCATCCCGGCGCTGATCGTTCTCTTCGCCCTCCTCGCCGCACTCGCCTGCCTGGCCGGGTACGCCCTGCGGGTACTACTCAGGCGGCACCAACCCCCGGTCCGGAGTTGAACAGATCGTTTCGAACCGACAGGGTTAGCGGGTGGAGGCGTTCAGGGGCTGGTGCCCCTCCCGGTCTTCAAAACCGGTGTGGCCCGGAATCCGGGTCAGGCGGGTTCGATTCCCGTCCGCCTCCGCCACAGCTGCAGTATTTTCTGGGGGCCAAGCCCCCAGACCCCAGCCGGCGGGGCTCCGCCCCCCGGACCCCCCGGGGAGGCGACATGGACCGGCGTCGTGACGTGCCCCGCACCGACGCCGTGCTCGCCGATCCCCGGCTGGTGGAGGCCGTGGCGGTGCTGGGCCGGGCGACGGTGAAGGGCGTGGTCGCGGGGGCCCAGGAACGGGCCAGGCGCGGGGAGATCCCGCCGGACCGGGTGGCCGACGCGGCCGTGGCCGCGCTGCCGAGGCGGGCGACCACGCTCGCCCCGGTGATCAACGCGACCGGCGTCGTGCTGCACACGAACCTCGGCCGGGCCGCGCTGTCGGCCGCCGCGGTGGCGGCGCTCGGCGCGGCGGCGGGGCACACCGACGTCGAGTTCGACCTGGAGACCGGCAACCGGGCGCGGCGTGGGCGGGGCACGCTCGAGGCGCTGGCCGCCGCGGTGCCGGCGGCCGAGGCGGTGCACGTGGTCAACAACGGCGCGGCGGCGCTGGTGCTCGC
This sequence comes from Actinophytocola sp., assembly GCF_036002505.1. Taxonomy (GTDB): domain Bacteria; phylum Actinomycetota; class Actinomycetes; order Mycobacteriales; family Pseudonocardiaceae; genus DASYTH01. Next base: position 12,530 of record NZ_DASYTH010000318.1, read on the forward strand.
GGCGACCGCGCTGGCGGCGGGGCGGGAGATCGTGGTCAGCCGCGGCGAGCTGATCGAGATCGGTGACGGGTTCCGGCTGCCGGACCTGCTCCAGTCCACCGGCGCGCGGCTGCGGGAGGTCGGCACCACCAACCGGACCTCGTTGCGGGACTACGAGCTCGCGATCCGCCCGGAGACCGCGTTCGTGCTCAAGGTGCACCCGTCCAACTTCGTCGTCCGGGGGTTCACCTCGGCCGTCCCGACCGCCGAACTGGCCAACCTGGGGGTTCCGGTGGTCGTCGACATCGGCTCCGGGTTGCTCGTCCCCGAACCGCTGCTACCCGACGAGCCGGACGCGACGACCGCGCTGCGCGACGGCGCCGCGCTGGTCACGGCGAGCGGCGACAAGCTGCTCGGCGGCCCTCAGGCCGGTCTGCTGCTCGGCCGCGCCGGCATCGTCGAGCGGCTCCGCCGGCATTCCCTGGCCCGGGCGCTGCGGGTGGACAAGCTCACCCTGGCCGCGCTGGAGGCCACGCTGCGCGGGCCGCAGACGCCCACCTGGCTGGCGTTGCACGCCGACCCCGGCGAGCTGCGGGCGCGGGCGCACCGGCTGAGCGACCGGCTCTGTGCGCACGGGATCACCGCCGAGGCCGTCGAGACGGCGAGCGTGGTGGGCGGTGGGGGAGCGCCCGAGGTCGAGCTGCCGTCCTGGGGCGTCGCGCTCGATCCGGTGCTCGCGAAGCCGTTGCGGGCCAGGTCTGTCGTCGGCCGGGTGGAGCGTGGCCGGCTGCTGCTCGATCTTCGTTGCGTTCCACCGGACCGGGACGACGACGTGTACAACGCCGTGCGGGAGGCGTGACATGTACGTCGTCGCCACCGCCGGACATGTCGACCACGGGAAGTCGACCCTCGTGCGCGCGCTGACCGGGATGGAGCCGGACCGGTGGGCGGAGGAGCGGCGCCGCGGGCTGACCATCGATCTGGGGTTCGCGTGGGCGGAGCTGCGGCCCGGCGTGACCGTGGCGTTCGTCGACGTGCCGGGGCACGAGCGGTTCGTGCCGAACATGCTCGCCGGCATCGGCCCGGTACCGGCCGCGCTGTTCGTGGTGGCCGCCGACGAGGGCTGGATGCCCCAGTCCGCCGAGCATCTCGCGGCGCTGGATGCCCTCGACGTCCGGCACGGGCTGTGCGTGATCACCCGCAGCGACCTCGCCGACCCGGTGCCGGCGACGGAGCAGGCCCGCGCCGAGATCGCGCGCAGCTCGCTCGGCGACGTCGAGGCGGTCGCGGTCAGCGCGCCGGCCGGCACCGGGATGGACGAGCTGCGCGCGGCGCTGACCCGGCTCCTCGGCCGGCTGCCCCGGCCGGACCTCGACGCGCCGGTGCGGCTCTGGATCGACCGGTCCTTCTCGATCAGGGGCAGCGGAACCGTGGTGACCGGCACGCTCGCCGCGGGCCGGCTGCGCGTCGGCGACGAGCTCGAGGTGGATGGTCAGACCGTCCACGTGCGCGGGCTCCAGTCCCTGGGGCAGCCGGTGTCCGAAGTGGACGCCGTGGCCCGGGTCGCGGTGAACCTGCGCGGCGTCGAGCGCCACGAGCTGCACCGCGGCGACGCCTTGCTGACGCCGCAACGGTTTCACCTCAGTGACGTGGTCGACGTGCGGGTGCACGGCGACCCGGCGGAAGCACTGCCGAGCAGCGTGATGCTGCACATCGGGTCGGCCGCGGTGTCCGCCCGCGTGCGCCCGGTCGGTGCCGACACCGCGCGGCTCACCCTCGCGCGCCCGCTGCCGCTGCGGATCGGTGACCGCGGCCTGCTGCGCAATCCCGGGGCGCACCACGTCAGCGGCGGCACCACGGTGCTGGACGTGGCACCGCCGGCGTTGACCCGGCGCGGGGCCGCGGCGGCCCGGGCGAAGATCCTCGACGAGCTGGACGGGCGCGCCGACGAGCGGTCCGAACTGCGCCGCCGGGGCATCGTCCGGCAACGGGACCTGCGCCGCATGGGTGTGCCCACGACGATCACCCCGGTGCACGACGACTGGCTCGTCGACGAGCGGTTGCTGGCGCAGCTGAAGGAAAAGCTGCGGGGTCTGGTGGCCGGCTGGTGCCGTGACCGTCCCCTTGAGCCGGGCCCGCCGGTCGACGTGGTCCGGCGGGCGCTGCGGCTGCCCGACCGGTCCCTGGTGCACGCGCTGGTGATGCCGCCGCTGGCGCTGCGCGACGGCCGCGTGGTTGAGCCCGGTCAGGCGTCGCTGCCGGCACCGGTGGCCCGGGCGGTCGAGAAGATCCGCGCCGAGCTCGCCGCGAATCCTTTTGCCGCGCCACAAACCGAGCGGCTCACCGCGCTCGGGCTCGGCCCGCGGGAGCTGGGTGCCGCGGTGCGCGCCGGGGCCCTGGTGCGCATCGCCGAGGGAGTGGTGCTGCTGCCGGACAGCATCCAGACCGCGGCGACCGCGCTCGGGGCCCTGCCCCAACCGTTCACCGTGAGCCAGGCGCGGCAGGCGCTCGACACGACCCGCCGGGTCACCGTGCCGCTGCTCGAACTGCTCGACCGGAAGGGCCTCACCCAACGCCTTCCCGACGACCGCCGGAGGATCAAACGATGACCGCGACCCAGGCCGTCCGACTCACCCAGTACGCGCACGGCGGCGGCTGCGCCTGCAAGATCCCACCCGGCGAACTGGAGGAGATGGTGCGCGTCCTGGCCGGCGCCGACCCGGTCCACTCGCCGCTGTGTGAGCTGCTCGTCGGGCTCGACACCGGCGACGACGCGGCCGTGGTGCGGATCGACAACGACCGGGCGCTGGTCATGACGACCGACTTCTTCACGCCCGTGGTCGACAACGCCTACGACTGGGGCCGGATCGCGGCCGCGAACGCGCTGTCCGATGTGTACGCCATGGGCGGTCAGCCCGTGGTCGCGGTCAACCTGCTGGGCTGGCCGCGCGAGGTGCTGCCGTTCGACCTCGCCGGCGAGGTGTTGCGCGGGGGAATGTCGGTCGCCCACGAGGCCGGCTGCCATCTCGCGGGCGGGCACAGCATCGACGACCCCGAACCGAAATACGGCCTCGCCGTCACCGGAATCGCCGACCCCGGCAAACTGATGCGCAACGACCTGGGACAAGCCGGGCAACCGCTCACGCTCACCAAACCACTCGGCATCGGCGTGCTGAACTCACGACACAAAGCAACCGGAGAAGTCTTCCCCGACGCGGTGGACACGATGACCCGCCTCAACCGGGATGCCGCGCGTGCCGCCATCGACGCCGGCATCCGCTGCGCCACCGACGTCACCGGCTTCGGCCTACTCGGACACCTCTACAAACTCGCCAAGGCAAGCGGCGTCAGCGCGATCGTGAACTCGGCCGCCGTCCCCTACCTGGAACCCGCCCGACCCGCCCTACGCGACGGCTACGTCAGCGGCGGCACCCGGCGAAATCTCCAATGGATATCGCCACACGCCGACCTGACGTCGATCAGCGAGGACGAAGCCCTCCTGCTCGCCGACGCCCAAACCTCAGGCGGCCTACTCCTCGCCGGCGAACTCCCCGGCCACCCCGTCATCGGCGAACTCATACCCCGCGGTGAACATGTTCTCATCGTTCAGCCCTGAGCGGCGATGGCCGCCGGCCCGACCTGGGACGCCGCGGCGGTCAGGGCCGCGACGGTGCGGTCGACGTCGGACTCGGTGCTCCACCGGCCAAGGGTGAGGCGCACCGCCGAGTAGGCCCGTTCCGGCGGTAGGCCCATGGCGGAGAGCACGGGTGAGGGGTGGTCGGTGCCTTCGTGGCAGGCCGATCCGGTGGAGCCGGCGATCTCGGGGGTGGCGGCGAGCAGGTCGCGTCCGGTGGTGCCGCTGATGCTGACATTGAGGGTGTTGGGCAGCCGGCGGGTGGGGTGGCCGTTGAGCTGTGTCCGGCCGGGCAGCAGTTCGGTGAGCCGGTGCTGCAGCAGATCCCGAAGTCCTTGCAGCGCCGGGGTTTCCTGGAGAGCCTGGTCGGCGAGTCGGGCGGCCTGGCCGAGGGCGACGATGAGCGCGACGTTCTCGGTGCCGGAACGGCGGCCGGCTTCCTGGCCGCCGCCGTAGGTGGTGGGTTCGAGCTCGAGTCCGGTGTGGACATAGAGCGCACCGATGCCCTTGGGCGCGTACATCTTGTGCCCGGCCACGGTGAGCAGGTCCGCCCCCAGCTCCCGCACCGATACCGGGATCTTGCCGGCGGTCTGGGCGGCGTCGGTGTGGAACAGGGCGCCCCGGGCGTGGGCGAGGTCGGCCAGCTCGCGGATGGGTTGGATGGTGCCGGTTTCACCGTTGGCGTGCATGATCGACACCAGCACGGTGTCGTCGGTGAGCGCCGCCTCGAGGTCGCCGGGGTGGACCAGGCCGTGCTGGTCGACCGGCAGGACGGTGACGCGGAAGCCGTGCAGCCGGTGCAACGCGTCCACGGTGGCCAGCACGGCGGGGTGCTCCGTGACCTGGGTGATCAGGTGGGTGCCGCGGTCGCGGTGGGCCAGGGCGGCGCCCCGGATGGCGAGGGTGTCGCCGTCGCATCCGCCGCCGGTGAACACGATCTCACCGGGTGCACAGGACAGCAGGTCGGCGACCGCCGTTCGGGCGGCGTCGACGGCGGCCCGGGCGTGCTGGCCGTAGGCGTGGCTGCTGGAGGGGTTGCCGAAGTGCTCGGTCAGGTAGGGCAGGCACGCCTCGACGACGCGGGGGTCGACCGGGGTGGTGGCATTGTGGTCGAGGTAGACCGGGCCACCGATCAGTCCATTGGGGACAGTCACGAGTTTCCCTCCTCCTGGTTTGGGGTATGGGTTTCATACATGCGCGCGGCCACCAGCACGCCGGAGGCGGCGGTGAGCGCGGCGACGATCCAGATGGCGCCGCGCAGGCCGAGCAGGTCGGCGGTGATCCCGGCCAGGAGTGCGCCGGCGGCGTACCCGCCGTCGCGCCACAGCCGGTAGACCCCGACCGCGCGGGCGCGCCAGGCGGGGTGGGCGACGTCACCGATCACCGCGAGGAGGGTGGGGTACACCATCGCGGTGCCGGCGCCGAGCAGGACGGCGGCGATGGCCCAGGTGGTGAAGGTGCTCGCGGCGGCGAAGACCGCGAGGGCGGCGGCTTGGGTGAGCATGCCGGCGGTGATGAGGTGTTTGCGGCCGACCCGGTCGGACAGGGGTCCGGTGGCCAGTTGCCCGAGACTCCAGACGGCGGGGTAGAGCGCGGCGAGCCCACCGATCTGCGCCAGCGGCATGCCGGTGGTGGTGAACAGGATCGGGAACAGGCCCCAGGCGAGGCCGTCGTTGAGGTTGTTGACCAGACCGGCCTGGCTGGCCGCCGACAGCGCAGGGTCGCGCAGGCTGGTTTGGCTGAACACTTCTCGGTTGCTCAGGTTCGCGTGCAAGTGATCATGCCGACCGTCCGCGCGGGCGCGGTGCGTGCCGGCTTCCAGCCGGGCGTGGTCGCGGGTTTCCCGGACCAGCAGGGCGGACAGGCCGACGCCGAGTGCGACATAGGCCAGGCCGAGCAGGAACGGTGCGGGGCGGAGTCCGTGGTGGGCGGCGAGGTAGCCGGTGGCCAGGGCGGTGGCGGCGAGGGCGAGGTAGCCGGCGGCCTCGTTGAGTCCCATGGCCAGCCCGCGGCGGGTGGGGCCGGCGAGGTCGATCTTCATGATCACGGTGGTGGACCAGGTCAGCCCTTGGTTGACGCCGAGCAGCACGTTCGCCGCGATCACCCAGCCCCAGTGCGGTGCCCAGATCAACAGGAGCGGTACCGGGAGCGCGACCAGCCACCCGGCGACCAGGACGGGTTTACGGCCGAACCGGTCCGACCAGGAGCCGGCCAGATAGTTGGTGGCCGCCTTGGTGAGGCCGAAGGCGAGGATGTAGGTCAGTGCGGCGGTGTAGGCGGTCAGGTGGAAGGTGCGCTCGGCCAGCAGCGGCAACACGGTGCGTTCCTGCCCCAGCGTTCCACCGACCAGCGCGTTGACCGCGACCAGCAGGCTGAACTGGGCGAGATTGGCACGGAGCCCCAACCGCACCGGGGTGGCCGTCACGGGCCGGTGTCCAGCGTGTGCCCGGTGGCCTGGGCCCAGTCGTCCGGGCCGCCCTGCAGGACGGTGAGATCGCGGTGTCCGGCACGTTCCAGCAGGCTGGCCGCGCCCATCGCACGTTCGCCGTGCCCGCACATCACCACCGGCCCGGCCGGCACGTCCGCGGTGTGGTCTGGGAGGTCACCGAGTTCGATGTGGACGGCGCCGGGCACGTGCCCAGCGGCGAACTCCGAGGATTGGCGGATGTCGAGGACCGGCGCGTCGCCGACCCGATCCGGTCGGACCAGCCGGGTTCCGGTGCTGGGGCATCCGGCCGCGGTCCACCCGGCGAGGCCGCCAGCCAGCTCACCCACCACGTTGTCGTAGCCGATCTTCCCGGCCTGCCAAGCGATGTCGACCGGGTCCTGGTCGGGGTCGCGCACGATGATCAGCGGCCGGTCGGGTGCGGCGAGCCAGCCCAGCCAGGTCGCGAACACCGGGCGCAGCGGGATCGACAACGCGCCGGGGACGTGGCCGGCTGCGAACGCCGGCACGGGGCGCACATCCACGAGCTCCGCACCGTCGGCCAGCAGCCTGCGCACCGCGGCCACATCCAGGGGCGGCAACGCGGGTGGTCCGTCCAGGAGGGCCGGTCCGCGGCGGTTGAGCTCGCCCAGCCGCAGGAAGTACGGCGGGAAACTGCCCACCGAGCCCAGCAACGCGGCCACGAACGCATCCTCGTTCCCGGCGCGCAGCAACGGGTTGGTGGCCTTCTCCCGGCCGATGGTGCTGGTCCGGCCGGCGCCGGGTGGGGCCGAGCAGAACGACCCGGCACCATGGGTCGGCCACACGGCGACCTCGTCCGGAAGCTCGGCGAGCCGGTGCAGCGAGGCGTACTGGGCGCGGGCCAGCGCTTCGGTCTGGTCCGGATCCACCAGGTCGGTACGCGCGGCGGCCCCCACGATCAGTGAGCCACCGGTGAACACACCCACCGCCCGCTGCCCGTCCAGGAGCAGGAACGACAGGTGCTCGTGGGTGTGCCCCGGAGTGGCCAGCGCCCGCAGCCGCAACCCACCAAGATCCACCTCATCGCCGTCCCGCAGCCCGCGATGGTCGAATGCGCGGTGCCCGGCCGCCGAGGCCAGCACCTGAGCACCCTCGCTGGCGGCAAGTTGATGGGCGCCGGAGAGGAAGTCGGCGTGCAGGTGCGTGTCGGCGGCGAACGCGACCCGCAGCCCCCGCCGCCGGGCAACTCGGTGAACGTCGCGGAGGTCGCGGCTGACGTCTACGGCCAGTGCTCGGCCGTCGCCGAGGTCGACCAGGTAGGCGGAGTTGCCCAACCCCTCGTCCACGAGCGGCACCAGATCTGCAGCCATGGTCTACACTATTCCATGGATGATTGGAGAATGCCATGGGTGACCGGGAAACGAAGACCGCGCTGTTCGACCAGTTCGCCCGCGTCGGCAAGGCCCTGGCCAGCGGCAAACGGCTGGAGCTGCTGGATCTGCTCGCCCAGGGCGAACGCACCGTCGATGCCCTCGCCCGGGCCGCGGACCTCGGACTCACCACAGCCTCGGCGCACCTGCAAACGCTCAAACAGGCCAACCTGGTGGCCACCCGCCGGGATGGCACCAAGATCTACTACCGGCTCGCCGGCACCGACGTGGCCGCCCTCTACGCACTGGTCCGGTCGGTCGCCCACGCCCACCTGCCCGACGTCGAGGCCGCCCGCACCGCCTACCTGGGCACGGACACCGAGTACGTCACCCGGGACGAACTGCTGCGCCGCGCCGACACCGGAACCCTCGTGCTGGACGTGCGCCCCCACGAGGAATACACCGCCGGACACATCCCCGGTGCGATCAGCGTGCCCCTCGACGAACTGCCCGAGCGGCTCGCCGGGCTCCCCGCCGACCAGGAGATCGTCGCCTACTGCCGCGGCGCCTACTGCGTGCTCGCCCACGACGCGGTCCGCCTCCTCACCGCGACCGGCCGACCGGCCCGCCGGCTGGCCGACGGCATGCTCGAATGGCGCCTGGCCGACCTCCCCGTCGCCACCTGACCGGGGTGCGATGAATGCCTCGTTCAGTGCGCTCAGCGCAGTGAATGAGGCATTCACCGCACTCCACTCCACCACCTAGAGGTGGCGGCTGGGGGCTGCTGATCGCCGCCCTCGTGGTGACCGCGGCCGCCGTCCTCGTCCCGCTGTGGCGATGGGTCTTCCAACCCGACGAGGCCGACCACGACACCAGCCCGCGCGTTCCGCAACGCCGATGACCGCGCCGGGCGCGGCTACCGCAGGCCCAGTTGCCGTAGGCGTTCGTGGGTGTCCTCCAGACCCCACGCGGAGCTGATCCGGCCGTCGCGGAAGCGGAAGAAGTAGACCTCGTCGATCCGCTGGAACCGGCGGCCGGTCGGCGGATGATCCAACCAGGTCCCCAGATGCGTGCCCGAGCACCGGAACCTGCCCGCCACGGTGTCGGCCTCGGCGATCAACTCGACCACATCCATGTGTACGTCCGGGAAGGACTCCCGAAACGGAGCGATCCACTGCCGAGCCCGAGGCGCCAGGGCAGCCTCGTACAGCTCGTCGATCACGTCCAACCGCCCGCTGTTGAGCACCTCCTGCACCAGCCGCACGACGATCGCCTTGTGCTGCGCGGATATCGAGTCGTTCCGTGACACGGTCATGTCGTCATGATGGTCCAGGCGCTTCGCCGGACTCCGCTCGTGGCGCCGTCAACCCACGCCCATGCGCCCGCCGGCCGGTGCCGACCCCGCCGGGCTGATGGAACGCCACAGCGCGACCGCGCCGGCCACGGTGACCAGCCGCAACAGCACGATCAACCCGGCCAGCACCACCAGCCCGGTCTGGTCCGCGGCGAGTTGCCGGCTGATCTCCGCCACATCGAGCACTCCGGCCGCGACCGTGAAGACGGTCACCACGCCGGCCGCCGGTCGGGCCGGTCGCCGCCACAGCCACACGGCCAGCCCCACCGAGACCACCGCCAAGCCAACCAGGGCCGCCGGGGACTCGAGCCGGATCCCCACCACCGTCTCGTCGCCCGCATCCTCCGCGGGTGGCCGCTCCTCACCAGGCTCGGCGCGCTCGCCCTCGGTGTGCTCGGTCGTCGCCGCCACGCCGCCCTCGGTGTGGGTCTCACCGCCGCGCTCGATCAGCACCCCGATGATCACCAGCGCCGCGCACACCACCAGCAGCAGCCCCACCGCTGCCGGTAGCGCCCGACGCCAGGCGCTCCGGCCGGTCACCGGGGCGCTCGTCGGGTTGGCCCGGGCATCCCGAGACTCACCACCCGGTCGGGCACCTGACACGCCTGCCGGCGGCGGCGCCGCAGCCACAACAGCGCGGCGCCACCCAGGGCGAGCACGGCCAGCGCCACCGACAGCCACTCGACCACCTCGAGCACCGCACCCAGCGAGGCGACGACCCCGATCCCGCTCAGCACGGCGATCAGCGGCACCGCGCAACACACGCCGCAGGCCACCACCGCCGCAACCCCCACCCGCGTCCAGCGCCGGTCCGGCCGGCCAGTCGGCGTCATCGCACCGCCTCCGGCACGCCGTTTCCCGCCGGTCGAGGCCGAACCAACTCCACCGACACCGAACCCGGCGGACCGGCCGACACGCACCCGCACCCCGGCCCGCACACCGCCACCGGCGCCGGACCACCCAATTCCTCGTGCACCACAGCCAAATGCCCAGCAAACGCCGACAGCTCGGCGATCCGCCGCTCCGCCTCGGCCATCCGCGCCGCCACCAGCGTCCGCAACCGCACGCGCACCTCCGCGCACACCCCCTGCTCCCACGCCCCGAGCAACTCCCGGATCTCGTCCAACGGCAACCCCAGGTGCTTGGCGGCCCCGATGAACTCCAGCCGGCCCACCGCCTCCTCCCCGTACACCCGATACCCCGCCCCGGTCCGCGCCGCCGCCAACAACCCCGCCTGCTCATAGAACCGCAACGTCGACGCCGGAACACCGGTCCGCCGCACCAACTCCGAAATCCGATACGTGCTCACACCCCCGACGCTAAACCTTCAACACGACTCGAAAGTCAACCTTGATGTCATGAAGGGACCCTTGCTGTCATTGAGCGTCCTGAAGGGACCCTTCAGGGCATCGGGCTGCGCCCCGCTGGTCCCGTCTGCCACCCCAGCCCCGGCTCAACCAACGCATCCAGTTCTGTCACCGGAGCCGTCAAGTAGCGATGAGCACCGAGCACTCCACGTGGCGGGCGACCTTCTCCGCGGTGGTGCCGATGAACCGGCCCCAGATCGCCGAATGTCCGCTGCGGCCCAGCACCAGCAGGTCCGCCCGGTGTGCGGTGACCGAATGCACCAATTCCTGGGCCGGGTGCCCGGCGCGGATCTCCGTCCGCAGCGGCATGCCATGTTCGTCGGCGGTCGCCATCGCCGCCGCGAGCCATTGCACGCACTGCTTCTCCTCGACGGCGCGTTCCTCGTCGACCTCGCCGACGGTGGCCGCGTAGTGCGGCAGGTGCGCCTCCACCGCGACCGCGATCAACTCGGCGCCGTGCACCCGGGCCAGTTCGAGCGCGACGTCGAGCGCCTGGCGTGCGCCCGGCGAGTCGTCGTAGGCCACCACGATCCGAGCGAACATCCCCCGAGTGTGCTCCCCGCCTTGACCCTTGGCCAACATCTGGTTCACTGGGTGGTGACGGCGATGGATCCCGCCGGAGCGCGATCAGCGTTCGAACCGCCCACCCCGGGCTGACGGCTCCTGGCCCAACTTGCCAGGAGCTTTCGCATGTCTGGAGGTGAGCGATGACCCCGCTCTACGTCGCCGCGGTTCTCGCCGTCGTCGTGCTGGTCGCCAGCATGTTCTCCGTCGAGCTCGGCCTCTCGGTGGCGATCATCGAGATCCTTGCCGGCGCCGTGGTCGGCAACACCCTGCACCTGTCCACTCCGGACTGGTTGGTGTTCCTGGCCGGCTTCGGCAGCGTGGTGCTCACCTTTCTCGCCGGCGCCGAGGTCGACCCGGCGCACATGCGTGCCACGTGGAAACCCAGCCTGCTCATCGGTTGCCTGTCGTTCCTGGTGCCGTTCGTCGGCGTGCTCTTCGCGTGCCGGTACGGGTTCGGCTGGGACTGGAAAGCCGCGCAGATCGGCGGGATCGCCCTGTCCACCACGTCGCTCGCGGTGGTGTACGCGGTGCTGGTGGAAACCGGGTTGAACGCCACCCACATCGGCAAACTGATCATGAGCTCGACGTTCATCACCGACCTCGGCACCGTGATCGCGCTGTCCGCGCTGTTCATCAGCCCCAGCTGGTGGCTGATCCCGTTCGCGGTGGTCTCCGTCGTGCTCATCGTGCTCATGCCCCGGCTGGAGGGCTGGTTCTTCGCCCGCTACGGCTCCCGGGTCATCGAACCGGAGATCAAGGGGGCCTTCGCCGCGCTACTGGTGCTGATGTGGTTGGGCGAGCAGGCCCACAGCCACGCCGTTCTCCCGGCATTCCTCTTGGGCCTGGCGGTCTCCCGCACCTTCGAACGTCACCGCGCCACCCAGCAACGGTTCCGTGTGGTCGCTTTCGCCCTGTTGACCCCCTTTTTCTTCCTGCGCTCCGGGATGAACGTCTCCCTGCCCCTCGTGGTCGCCAATCTCGGGCTGCTGGCCGCCCTCCTCGCGTTGAAGCTGGCCACCAAGTCGGTCGCCGTCTACCCGGTCGCCCGCAGACACGCCAAGCCGCACGCCATGTTCACCACCCTGCTCATGAGCACCGGGCTGACCTTCGGCACCATCTCGGCCACCTACGGCTACACCGCCGGGATCATCACCCAGGCCCAGTTCTCCGTCCTGGTCACCGTTGTCGTCCTCTCCGCGGTCATCCCCACCGCCATCGCCCAACGTTTCTACTCACCGGAGCCGGCCGCCGAGCCCCTCGAGCAGACCACTGGGAAGCCAGACCAGCACACCAGCAACCCCCGACAGCGCAATGCCTCCGAACCGCCGGACACGACGTGATCACCGTGGGCCACCCATGATCAGCTCGCCACGGCCAATTCCACCTGGCGCGGCTGGCCCATGATCGTCGGCGTCGGCGGCGCGTTCCTCCTCGGCATCCTCTTCCTCGCCGCCACCTGACATCGGCATGACCGACTGGGGGTTTTCCGCAGGCTTGGGCGAACATGAACGACTACATCAGCCGTACCTGTCTGTGGAAGAATCCCGGCGGGCTGAAGTTCTGGGTGAAGTATTACTACCCCGGACGCGCACCGGCACCGGACGGCGTGAACTCCTTCAGCCGCCTGGGCGGCAAGTCTGTCAAGTGACCCGACGTTTGTTTGAGGAGAAGGATATTGCGCAACTACCGGGCCTACTTCATCGAGCTGATCGGGACGTTCTTCCTTGTCTTCTCGGTCGCCGCGACCGGGCTCGTCCAGAACCAGTTCGCGCCGCTTGCCGTGGGCGCGACCATCATGGTGATGGTCTACGCCGGGGGCCACATCTCCGGCGGCCACTACAACCCCGCGGTGACGATGGCCGTGCTCGTTCGGCGCCGGATCACACTGCTGGACGCGGTCGCCTACTGGGTTGTTCAGGTCGTCGCGGGCCTGGCCGCCGCCGGCCTGGCGTACTGGATCCTGAACCCGGCAAGCGTCACCGCGCTCTCGCCGTCCGGCCGGGGCCTGGCGGCCGCGATCGTCGCGGAGGCGCTGTACACCTTCGCGTTGGCCTTCGTGGTGCTGAACGTGGCCACCAGCAAGGCCCATCCGAACAACTCCTTCTACGGTCTGGCCATCGGGTTCACCGTCGCGGCCGGAGCGTTCACCATCGGCGGGATCTCCGGGGGCGTCTTCAACCCGGCGGTCTCCCTCGGCGCCGCTGAGATCGGTCTGATCCACGGCGGTGCCCCTTGGCTCTACCTCGTGGTCCAACTCGCCGCCGGTGCCGCTGCCGGCCTTGCGTTCCTCGCGCTGAGCCCCGGCGAACTGACCGCGCCGCCGCCCGCGACCGACGAAGCGCAAGCCAGCACGCCGGCACCGTTCGCGTGACGAACGCGTCCTTCGTCACGCCTGGGGTGACCAAGGACGCTCAGTCGCATCACCTCCACACCTCTGGAGCACCTCGCGTCACTGCAAGCACATCAGAAACACCCGTCTCGACCCCCGATGTCGGATGATCGTGAAACACCCATGCGGGGGGTTTCTGGTTGGTTTCGAGCGGATCATGGCCGAGCTTGCCGCCATAAAGAAGCTCGTGCGGTAAGGGCCGTTTCAAGATCGTTTTGAGCAGCGGCTCAGGCGGCGGTACCAGGGCTGATGGCGTGCCGGTGGTGCTGGAACCCCCGCAGCAACCGAGTGTCCACTGTGGAGTGATTGCGACGAAAGCGTCCTTCCTCACGCTCAGCGTGAGGACGGCGTCCTTCGCCGCACGACTTCGGAGCCACTGGAGTACCTGGCGTCACCACAGTCCTATCAGCAACAGCATCCACCTAGGTGATCTTGAAACAGCCGTGGCGGTACGACGACGCGCTCAACGAGGCGATGTCCTCGTTCTCGGCGTGGTACCGCAACCTCTCCGATGATGAGAAAGCGGAGCAGGAGCAGCGCGCTCGCGATCCCTTCGAGGAGATTCGCCGCCGGACGACGCAGCGGCCACCCGTGGAGGACGACTGGGAGCCGCCGGCGAGCATCCTCAGGAAGGAACCGCCGCGCAGATGATCATCCGAATCATGGTGCTCCTTGCGTGCGCGGCACTGGCGGCCTGTGCGCAGAGCACCGGCGCCGGCTCGGCACCGACCTCGACGCCCCGGACGTCGAGGAGCCTGCCACCGGCGCCGCCCGGGGCGGTGGCGTGGTCGAAGCGCTTCTGCACGATCGTCAACGACGTTCAGCAGGGTGTCTGGAAGACACCGACCGGGCACGATGCCGACACACCTGACGAATTGAAACAGTGGTGGAGCGCTCATTACGCCGGCGCGCGGGATGCGCTGGCCACAGGGACACGGTTGCTGGCGGAGCTCGGTTCGGCGCCGGTCGCCGGAGGAGACGCGGCGATCCGAAAGCTCATCGACAAGTTCGACGCGGCGCGGCGGCTCGCCGAGGACGGCGAGGCGAGGATGGACGCGCTTCCGGCGGGCAGCATCGAGGCCGGCATCGGCGGAATCGACCAGTCCGCGTGGCCCACGATCGTGCGGGCGAGCGCCAACCCGTTC
>NZ_DASYTH010000319.1:0-19233 GCF_036002505.1 Actinophytocola sp.
GGCCAGTGGCCCCGGAGTCCGGTACATTCTCACCGACGCCGGCGAGGAGCTTTGGCCCGTACTGTTGGCGCTCGGCGCCTGGGGCGAGCGATGGGTCGAGCTGCGCGACGAACACACCAATCCCCGGTTCCTGCTCTGGACTGTCCCCGAGCGTTCTGGGTGAGGACGTAGGGGCCGGTTGGCGTCATTGACGGTGAGGATCTGATCGAGGGCGGCCGGGTGGGTTGCCCTTCTTGCTGCTCGTCATCACTGTGGGGAGGTTTGGACGGGCAGCGGCCCTCCCGTTTCCTTTGGCCAGGCTCGGGAGGGCCGCGCGGTGGTGCGCGGAGGCACCGGTGTTGACGGTAGGCGCGGATGCGGTCGTGGTCGAGCGGCGTTTGGTGGCGGGAGAGTTGGCGTGCCCGGGCTGCGCGGGTGTGCTGGCCCGGTGGGGGCATGCCCGGGCGCGGGTGATCCGCGTGGGGTCTGGTCGGGTGTCGGTGCGTCCGCGACGGGCGGTGTGTCGCGGGTGCCGGGCCACGCATGTGTTGCTGCCGGTCGGGGTGCTGCTGCGGCGGGCGGATGGTGTCGACGTGGTCGGGGCGGCGATCGTGGCGAAGGCGGCGGGGTTGGGCGCCAGGCCGGTCGCCGTGCTGGTTGACCGTCCGCTGGGGACGGTGCGGGGGTGGCTTCGCCGGTTCGGTTGCCGGGTCGAGGCGGTGCGGGGCTGGTTTACCCGGCTGCTGTGTGCGGTGGCGGCAGATCCGGTGCTGCCGGAGCCGGCCGGGTCGGTGTGGGCGGATGCGGTGGCGGCGATCGGGGCGGCCGCGGTCGCGGTGACGGCCCGGTTCGCGGTGACCAGGGTGACGGTGTGGCAGGTGGTTTGCGCGGTCTCGGCGGGTCGGTTGCTGGCGCCGGGCTGGCCGGCGGGATCGATCAACACGAGTTCGTCCTGGGCGGCGCTGATGTGATCGGCCACCCTCAACGCTTGTCGATCTTCGTGATGAGTGGTGAGGAGGCGCCGATGACGGCGGCTGAGGATGAAGTACGGGCGCGTGTCGAGCGGGCCCGGGCGGTGGCGTTGTTCCGCTACCAGTTGATCCGGGAAGCGGCCGACCCCGGGTTGTCCACCCGCCAGCGCGGCCGGCTGGTGCGCGAGTTGGCCGGCCGGGAGCATCCCGGCCCGTTCGGGGTGCCGGTGCGGGTGTCACGGCAGAGTCTGGACCGGTGGATCCTGGCCTGGCGCCGCGGCGGGTTCGACGCGCTGCTACCCACGCCGCGGCAGGTCACCGCCCGCACCCCGGGCGAGGTGCTGGACATGGCCGCGGCGCTCAAGCGGGAGAACCCGGACCGCACCGCGGCGCAGGTGGTACGGATCCTGCGTACTCACCTGGGCTGGACGCCGTCGGAGTCGACGGTGCTGCGCCTGTTCACCCGGCTGGAGTTGTCCCGGCCGCAGCCGGGCAGGACGGTGTTCGGCAGGTTCGAAGCGGCCCGCCCGAACCAGTTGTGGACCGGTGATGCCCTCCATGGGCCCGTGGTGGCCGGACGTAAGACCTACCTGTTCGCCTTCATCGATGACCACAGCCGGGCGGTGGTCGGGCACCGGTTCGGACACGCCGAGGACACCGTGCGGCTGGCCGCCGCGCTGCGCCCCGCTCTGGCCTCACGCGGGGTGCCGGAGGCCGTCTACGTCGACAATGGGTCCGCGTTCGTGGACGCCTGGCTGCGCCGCGCCCTGGCGGTGCTGGGCATCAAGCTGACCCACTCCACCCCGGGGCGGCCCGAAGGCAGAGGCAAAATCGAACGGCTGTTCGAGACGGTGCGGGGCCAGTTCCTGGTCGAGGTCACCGGCACCGGCGAGCCCGGCCGCCACCACGTCGCCGATCTGGGCGAGCTGAACCGGCTGTTCACCGCCTGGGTCGAGCAGGTCTACCCCCGCCGGGTGCACTCCGAGACCGGGCAGCCCCCGATCGACCGCTGGACCGCCGGCGCACCGTTCGCCTTGCCGAGCCCGGCGGCGCTGCGTGAGGCGTTCTTGTGGTCGGCGCACCGCCAGGTCACCAAGACCGCCACCGTGTCCCTGCTGGGCAACGTCTACCAGGTCGACCCCGACCTGGTCGGCCGGCAGATCGAGCTGGTCTACGACCCGTTCGACCTGACCACCATCGAGGTGCGCCTGCACGGCAAGCCGATGGGGCTGGCCATCCCGCATCGCATCGGCCGCCACGCCCACCCCCAGGCCCGACCCGAGACCCCACCCACGCCGCCGCCACCGGCCAGCGGCATCGCCTACCTGCCGCTGGTCGACGCCGCCCACCACGCCGAACTCGCCGAAAAGGTCAACTACGCCGCCCTGCTGGACAACGTCACCAACACCTCGCCGACCGTGGGCGAGGCCACGCCGTGACCGGCACCGCATCGGCGACCCAGATCGCCGCCCTGCTGGCCCAGGCCCGGCGCCTCACCGAAGCCGGCCCCGCCGCCGACCCCGCCGACCGGGCCGCCTACCTGGCGGCCAAGGCCGCCCTGCTGGCCCGCATCACCGGGCACCCCCACGACCACACCGACGAGGACTCCCGATGATCGACAAACTGCAAAGCTTCTACGGATTCACCCGCATGCCCTTCGGCCGCGACCTCGCCCCCGGCATGCTGCACCGCCACACCAGCCACGCCGAAGCCGTCGCCCGCATCACCTGGTGCGTCGACCAACACACCCTCGGCGTGATCACCGGCGAGGTCGGCGCCGGCAAAACCGTCGCGGTCCGCGCCGTCCTGTCCACACTCGACACCAGCCGGCACAGCGTCATCTACCTACCCAACCCCGCCGTCGGCGCCCGCGGCATCCACCACGCCATCGTCACCGCCCTGGGCGGGGTGCCCCGCTTCCACCACGCCACCCTGATCCCGCAGGCCACCGACGCCCTCGCCATCGAGTACGCCGAACGCGGCCGGGTCCCCATCCTCGTCATCGACGAGGCCCACCTGCTCGACCACACCCAACTCGAAGGCATCCGGATGCTGACCAACCACGACCTCGACAGCCGATCACCGTTCGCCTGCCTACTCGTCGGGCCACCCACCCTCCGCCGGAAGATCAAACTCGGGGTACTGGCCGCCCTCGACCAGCGCATCGCCCTGCGCTACACCCTGCCCGCGATGACCGCCGAGGAGACCGCCAGCTACATCCGCCACCACCTGACCCTCGCCGGCCGCTCCGACACCCTGTTCTCCGACGACGCCGCGGCACTGATCCACCAGACCAGCCGCGGCTACCCCCGCGCCGTCAACAACCTCGCCCTCCAGGCCCTCATCGCCGCGTTCGCCACCAACAAGAGCATCGTCGACGAATCCTCCGCCCGCACCGCGATCACCGAGGTCACCTCAGAATGAGCACCAGCACATCACCACGGTGACCAAAGCCCCGCCCGGCATTCGCCCGGCGGGGCTTTCCGCAAGCCCCACGTCCTCACCGTCAACGACTTCCACGTCCTCAACCAAAGCGACGGGCAACACGTACTGACCCCCGCCGCATAACCCCCGAAGGACTTACAGCGCGGACCACTTAGGGCCGGCACGATCGCCGGTACGGCCAGCGTCGGCGATCAGGCCGCGGAAGCGGTGGAGTACGTTCGGGCCTCAAGGGTTGTCCATCAGGCCGGCTGAACACCAGATCGAGATCGTCGTATCTGGAAGTCGTCGTTGGCTGTTCGGACTGGCGGCGGCGTTGACGCTGTAGCGCAGCGCCGGCCCGTGGTGACAGGGCGATCCAGGCGCGGCTGCCCCGGGTCTTCGGGTCGTTGAAGATGAGTCGGCTGTTGTTGACGCTGACGAGGGTGCAGCGCCAGTGGCCGCGTACGACCCAGCGGTGCCGCCATTCGTGGCCGACGCCGTCCTGCTCGGCGTCGCAGGCGGCGGCGACGCTGCGGCGCAGCCGCACGATCCGCACGTCACGGGGCGGCAGCCCGGCGCGTTCCGTGCGCCGGCGTTCCGAGCGCGGCACGGGCTGCTGCTCGGTTTCGGCGAGGTTGCCCTGCGCGGCGAGCTGGAACGCGGCGAAGACCAGCCGCGCCCACGACAGCGTTCCGTGCTGGTCCGCGGTACCGGTCAGCATGAACTCCTCGGGCGGGGCACCCTCGGGCCGCCACGCGGGCGCGGCCTCGTTGTCGACGGTCAGCGGCGGCAGCATCCCGCGAGCCCGCGCGGCTGCGGCGGGCTTGCCAGCGAGCACGTCGTCCGCGGTCCTGTTGGTGACCGCGGAGAAGGACATCCACAGCCCGCCGGCCCGCCAGCGTGGGTTGGTCGTCGGTCCTCAGGAGACGGCCACGGTGCGGGCCTGGTCGTCGTAGATCTTCTCGGTCAGCTGCCGGAACTGGTCGCCACCGCGGGTGGTGGCGAGCGTGTCGACCAGGTCGTCGCGGCGGGCCTCCTGCGCCGGATAGATCGCGATCGGCTCGGCGAACACCGCGAGCCCAATCTTGGACGGCAGGTCGTTCGGGCGCGGCGCGAACGCGGGCATGCTTGGGTGCGCAGCGGCGAGCAGAGCACCCAGGTCCTCGTCGACGTACCACAGGTCACCCTGGCGCAGCCGGGTCGTCTCCGCGACAGGGCGGCCAGCACCACCCGGTCGGCCAGTTCGAGGTCGGGGCGGTGTACTCGGCGGCGTAACACCGCCACCTGGTGGCGGAGTACGAGGCGTTCGACGTCTTTGGCTCCGCCGCCGCGGGCGACGGGTCAACATCTGTAGCACCTGCCGAAACAGCAGGTACGCCAACGACGCGTTCATGGCCGAAGCGTCGCAGCTGCCCCGGACGCTGACCTCGCACAGAATCGCACGTCAAGGGCCTGATCGCGGGTTTGCGAGCCCTACAGCCAACCGCGTTGCACGTTCACGCTGCTCGGCCGGGTATCTCCTGGGCGTGATCCACATCCTCCGCAAGAAACGGAGCGGCATCAAACCCGGGACGCTTCAGTCTCGTTCAAACCGACCGGACGTGTTCATGCCTGGTGTGATGTGAGTTTGACCTTGAGGTCGTTTTTGAGGATCTTTCCGACCTTGGATCTGGGGAGATCCGGCCACACCTCGATCTGCTTCGGGGTCTTCACGCTGCCGATCCGTTGTTTGACGAATGATTTGATCTCGGACGGGTCGAGGGTTTCGCCGGTCCGGAGCTGCACCACGGCGGTGAGCCGTTCACCCCATTTGTCGTCCGGAAGGCCGATGACGGCGCAGTCCTGAACCGCGGGATGCTGCATGATCGTCTGCTCGACCTCGGTGGAATAGACGTTGAAGCCGCCGGTGATGACGACGTCCTTCGCGCGGTCGACGATGAACAGGAAGTTGTTGTCGTCGAGGTAGCCGATGTCGCCGGTGTGATGCCATCCGAAGGCGGAGGCGGCTACGGTGGCCTGTGGGTCACGGTGATAGCCGCGCATCACCAGCGAACTGCGTACGACGATCTCCCCAATCTCACGTCGCGCTCTGAGCCGACCGTTTTCGTCCATGATGGCCACGGTGACCAGCGGGGCCGGGCGTCCCGCTGAGGCAAGTCGCTCGGTGGCGACCGTACCGTCGGGACGGAAGTGGTCGCGCGGGGCCATGGTGGAGATCATCATGGGGGCCTCGGTCTGGCCGAAGAGCTGCGCCATGACAGGACCGATCCGGCGGAGTGCCTCGTCGAGCCGGGCAGCCGACATCGGTGCTGCGCCGTACCAGAAGCATTGCAACGACGACAGATCAGTGTCGTCGAGGCGTTCGTGCCCGAGTGCCATGTAGATCAGGGTGGGCGGCAGGAAGGAGTGCGTCACCCGGTGCCGTTCGATGAGCGCCAAGAAGGCTCCGATGTCCGGGTCGCGCATGACGACGATCTCCCCGCCCAACGCCAGGACCGGGAAACACAGCACCCCGGCGGCGTGTGTGAGCGGCGCGAGCGCGAGGTAGACCGGCCGCCCCTCGAACGGATAGCTCATCAACGTGATGGCGGTCATCGTCTCGAGGTTCGTTCCGGTCAGCTCGACGCCCTTCGGCCGGCCGGTCGTGCCACCGGTGCCGACGATCATCGCCAGGTCGTCGAGCGCCGGCACGTCGACGTCTCCCGCGCCGAGGCCGAGGAAGTCGTCCCAGGACAAGGTGTCGTCGACGTCACCGTCGAGGCAGACCAGCGTGGTCAGGTCGGTGAGCTCGCCGCGGATCTGGGCCACGAGCGGCGCGAAGCGCTCCTGGAAGATCAGGGTCGTGCAGCCGAACAGCGCGAGCAGCTCGCGGTTCTCCGACGCCTCGTTGCGCGGATTGATCGGACACCAGACCGCGCCGGCGCGGCTGATCCCGAAGACACAGGTGAATGCCGTCGGGTCGTTCGCGGACAGGACGGCGACCCGGTCGCCGGGGCGGACGCCTCGTGCCGCCAGGGCCGCCGAGATGCGGGAGCTGAGCTCCTGCACCTCGGCGTAGGACCTGGTCCGCCCGTCAGTGGTGACGCACGGCGAGTCCGGACCGAGCGAGGCACCCTTGTCGAGATAGTCGACCAGTCGCATGGTGCCTCAACCCTGGAGTGTGACAACCGGTTCGCGCACCAGACCGAAGCTGCTGAGTACGCCGAGCAGCTCGCGGTGCCCGAAGGCCTGGCACCCGGACGCGAAGCCGGTGCGGCGCGGTGGCTGCTGGAGCAGCGAGTACGCCGCGTAGGCCTGCATCAGGCCGGTCTGCTTGTAGTTGGAGTTGCCGTAGATCACGCAGTGTGCCCGGCCGAGGGGCCCGGAGGCGTGGACGGAGTCCAGGGACTTGTTGAGGCGCGGATTCTCGCGCGGCGGCATCTGGTTCATCACCTGCGCCGCGGTCGCGGTGAGCGCGGCGTACCGCTCGTCGGCCGGCATGTCCTTCGTGGCCTCGACCGCCGCCGCCACGATCTGCGGCACTCCCATCATCAGTGGCTTGTTGAAGACCCCGCCGAGCACCTTCACATTGGCCACCCGCGGATCCTTGCGGTACCAGACCGGGTGGGACGTGCCACCCCAGGGCAGCGCCAGGGCCAGCTCGTGCTGACCGGGCAGCGCGAGCTGGTAGAGCCCTGCGTTGGGATCCCAGGCGACGTACCGGTTCTGCTCCAGGTGGTAGGCGTTCGCCAACGCCGCGTTGACCAGGATCGTCAATGTGGAGGCGATGGTCGGACTGCCGCCCCAGAACACCGCGATGTCCAACGTGTCCAGACCCGGCCGTTCCAGGCACAGCTCGGCCGCGATCTCGCCCGTCGTGTACATCTGCGCGACGCCCGGGGCGAGGAGCAGACCGGCGGCCGCGAAGTCGGAGCCGTACTTCTCGTCGCAGGTGATGAGCCAGTCTTGTTCGCCGGTGGTGTCCAGGTAGTGCGTCCCGCTCGCGAGGCACGCCTCGACAACCTCGGGACCGAGCTGGCTGAACGGGCCGACCGTGTTGCACACGACCGAGGCGCCGGCGAACGCCTTGGTCAGGGACCCGACGTCGTGGGCCACCTCGAGGATCTCGTAGTCCGCCGTCTCGACGCCAGGGACGTGCGTATGCATGGACGCCTTGACCTTGCCGGCGTCGCGGCCGGCGGCCACGAAGGGCACGTTGTACTCGCGCAGGTACTCGCAGATCAGCCGTCCGGTGTAGCCTGACGCGCCGTAGACGACGACGGGCTTGGTGTCCTGCGACATGGTCACATCCCCATCCCGCCGTCGACCGGCAGACCGACGCCGTTGATGAAGCGCGCCGCGTCGGACGCCAGGAACACCACAGCGTCGGCCATGTCGGTGACCTCGCCGAGGCGACCCGACGGGGTGAGCCCGATGACCGCGCCGACCGCCTCCTCCGGCGATGCGAACAGGCCGAGCCTCGCGCAGTCGTTGGCCAGCCCCGCGCCCATCGCGGTCGGTACCAGTCCCGGGTAGATGCAGTTGACACGGACGCCGTATCCCAGCTTGCCGGACTCCATCGCGGCGACCCGGGTGAGCCGGTCGACCCCGGCCTTGGTCGCCGAGTAGACCCCGATGCCGGGGAACGCGATCGTCGCGGCGACCGACGCCACGTTGACGACGACGCCTCCGCCGCCCGCGGCGCCGCCCGGGCGCATCGCGCGGAAGGCGTGCTTGATGCCGAGCGCCGTCCCGAGCAGGTTGACCTCGAGCTGCTTGCGGACCGCCGCGGGGTCGAGGTCGACGAGGAGGCTCGTGATCTCCACGCCGGCGTTGTTGACCACGATGTCGAGGCCAGCGAGCAGGTCGACGGTCTGCGTGACCGCGGCGTCCCAACCGGCGTCGTCGGTGATGTCCAGGTGCACGAAGCCGTGCCCCGCGCCGAGCGACTCGGCCACCTTGGGTCCGAGGTCGTCCTGCAGGTCCGCCACCACGACCTGCGCGCCCGCCGCGGCGAGCGCGCGGACCATCCCTTCGCCGAGCCCCTGAGCACCGCCCGTCACGAGGGCCTTGCGATCGTTGAGGCGTACGTCTGTCATGGCAGCTCCCGGGTGTCGTCGATGACGGTGGTGACCCCATCACAGGCTCCGTCTTGACACTTGTCAAGAGAAACCTTGACACTTGTTCAGGAAAGTTTGGGCGATTGTCAAGCGTCGAGGATCGGCTCCTAGGATGGTGACGTGGCACCGACGAATACCTCGCGCCGCGGCGCGGTGCGGCCTGTCGACAAGTACGACCAGCGCCGTGACGAGCTCGCCGAATCGGCGTTGACGACCCTCGGCGCGATGGGGTACGCCCGCGCCAGCCTCCGGGAGATCGCGAACAACTCGACGTTCAGCCACGGGGTGGTGCACTACTACTTCCAGGACAAGCTGGAGCTGGTGATCTACAGCGTGCGCTACTACAAGGCGCGCTGCGTCACCCGGTACGACTCCGTCGTGAGCGACTCCACGACTGCCGACGACCTAGTCGACGCCTTCGCGGCGAAGCTGACCGAGACGATCCGCGAAGAGGCGCCGATGCACAGGCTCTGGTACGACCTGCGCACCCAGAGCATGTTCGAGGATCAGCTCCGCGACGCTGTCACCGAGATCGACCACACTCTCCAGGACATGATCTGGCGCGTCGTCACCCGCTACGCCGAGCTCGACGGCCGACCCGTCTCCGTTGACCCGGGGGTCGCCTACGGGATGCTCGACGGCCTGTTCCAGCAGACGCTGCTGGGATACCTGGGCGGGCGCCAAACCGCGCTGGACAGCCTCGTGGCCCAAGTCCGCACGGTGATGCCACTCTTGGTCGCGTGATCTGCAGCGTTGTCCAGGGCTCGTGCCGGCGACTTCCCCGTTGGACAACGGACGCCGCCCGAGGGCACGACGGAGTGGCAGGACCGTTCGCTCGTGTCGACGACGCGTGAAACCGACCCCTAGCGGCGGTGGGTTCCAGGGTGGATTCGAGCGATCGTCGCAACAGTTCGACTTTGATGGTGCCATGGCTCGCATGTAGACGCTCGGCTGGCGTGGCCCAACCAAGAACCCTTCGGGCCGGTTGTTGAGGCGGTCCTCGACCGCGCGGAGGTCGTCGGGGCCGTGGACCCGCAGGTTCCTGCCATTGGGGAAACACTGGCGCAGCAACCCGTTCGTGTGCGCTCTCACCTCGGACTCCGGCACCTTGAAGTGAGAGACTCCTTTACTCGGCTGAGTAGGCTCGGTGGCGACCAGGGTAACACGCTCGAGTATGCCGCTGGCCCACCTGACTACTGGGGGTCAAGGGGGAGTGGCGGAGCCGTCAGAAGCGTGAGTCTCACAAGAAACTGCAGGCCAGCGCCGGTCGGGCGGTGCGTCGACCATGACCACGCCTTCGGTGGTGGTCAGGAACATCGCCTGGTAGAAGCCGTCGGTGACCCAGTACAGGTTTCCGCCGATGTGCCCGACGAAGTAACCCGCTTGGTTCACTGCAGGGCCGAAGGCGCCTGCTGGCACCGGCGCGTAGTCCGGCAGGCCGTCCGCGGGGGTGGCTGCGGATGAAGCGGCATAGGCGCTACCGGGAAGGTTGAGGCCCAGCAATCCGGCTGCGGCCGGAACAGCCGCGGCTACGGCGGCTTGGCGTAGGAAGGTTCGGCGGTCGGACCTGAGGGATGACGTCACGGCAATCTCCAAGATATTTGCGCGCGGACATAAATGGCTTGCGGGTAATGCGGACTGGCGAAACCGCGAGGGCCTGGATCGCGGCCGGGTCTCGTCCAGCGCTGTCGGTGGCCGGGTGGATTCGCCCCAAATGCGTACGGCGAGGACGGCGATGCGCAGGTCTAGGTGGGGTGCGGCGAGTTTGGTACGGGATGCCCCGGATCTGTTGGTGGTGCGGCTCGAGGTGCCGCCGTGTGTTATCAGTACGAGGGTATAGTTGTGTTTGCAAGCAACTAATTTGAGAGATTATTGCGCTGCGGCATTCTGAGTCGCTCGCTCAGTCGCCGGCGGTGTCTTCGCGGAGCGCGGTCAGCACCCGGGATAGGGCTTGGGTCATGGTGCGCATCTCGCTCCTGGTGATGTGGTCGAGGACCAGCGAGCGTACGCGGGCAAGGTGACCGGGGTAGGCCGCGGTGAGCACGGCCAGTCCCTGCGGGGTGAGGGCGGCGAGTGCGCCGCGCCCGTCTTGCTCGCACTTGCGACGTGTGACCAGGGACCGGCGTATGAGGTCGTCGACAACGCGGGTCGTTCGGCTGCGGGACAGTGCGGTCGTCTCGGCGAGTTCTCCCATGCGCAGTTCGCCGGCCGGTGCTTCGGAGAGGGCGACCAGGACGGAGTAGTCGGACATGCTCACCTTGGCTTCCCGGTCGAAGTATTCGTCCAGGATGCGGGGGAGTCGCAGCAGGAGTTCGACGAGCGACCGCCACAGGATCTCCTCGTCGCCGTCCAGTCCGGGCACCGGCGTCGTCACCCCGTCACTCTATCGCCGGAGTTGCGTCCGCCCGCAACTTCCTCGCCTAGTGCGACCGGCGGTCATGCGGTCAACCGTTCCCCCCGGAAATCAGCGAGCATCTCCAGGATTCGTACCTTCATGCGCTGATCAGACCGGGACCTGCCTGGATTTCGAGTTCTTCCGGCGCGACATCGTGGCCGTGTCGCACAGCTCCGCGGACGGACGGTCGCTTCGCAGCCGCGGTGAACGGATCGCACGGGCGGTCCACTGGCGTCGGAGGCCCAGGTGTCGCCAATTCCCGCAGGGCGGTGATCACCGGGAGCAGGTCGCGGCCCTTCTTGGTCAGCTGGTATTCGTATCGCGTCCGTTGGCCGGGCTCCTGATAGGGCACGCGGTCCAGTAGTCCGTCCGCGGTCAGTTCCGTCATTCGTGCGGCGACTGCAGGTTCGCCGATGCCCACCCGGCGCGCGAAGTCATCGAATCGCCGGGTGCCGAAGAACGCCTCACGGAGCACGAGATCGACCCCATGTCGCTGCCGGCCAACCAGTCCTGCCCCATTGCCCGGTCGCTGGCCGTCCTCGGCCAGAAGTGGAACCTGCTGCTGTTATGTGAGGCGTTTCTCGGGCGGACGAAGTACGGCGAGTTCCAACGCATCGGCGTACCGAGTGGCACACCCGGCACACGACTGGATGCGCTAGTCGACGCTGGGCTGCTGGAACGACGCAGATACCAGGAGAAGGGTGAGCGGTCCCACGACGAATACGTCCTCACTGCGGCCGGGCGCGACGTCATGCCGATTCTGGCCGCGCTGATCCAATGGGGAGAAGCCCACCTCCCAGAGGAACCGGGCGCCGGTATCGCCTACACCACCGCAACAGCCAACGGTCGTCCGGTCCGTCTCGAATTCGTCGATGATCGCGGCACGACGGTCGGCAAGGACGCTGTGGTCGTTGCACGCAAGCCTCGACCGGCAACCGCCCTCGCTTGACCCGGCGTGCCTCACCACCGTCGCGCGTCTTCGCGGTCGGCCCCGGCACACACCCCGCCGAGCCGACCGGCCTGACACCGTCGGTGGTATCACCACCTGGCCGCGCCCACCGGAAGCGGGAGCTCGATGAATGACGCGATGAAGCGCTCGGCGTCCAGCGCCGCGGCACAGCCGGTGCCGGCCGCGGTGATGGCCTGCCGGTACGTGTGGTCGACCAGATCGCCCGCCGCGAACACGCCCGGGATGTTGGTCCGGGTGCTCGGGCTGTCGACCTTCACGTAACCGCCGGCGTCCAGCTCGATCTGGCCCTGGAACAGCTCGCTACGCGGGTCGTGGCCGATCGCCACGAACACGCCGGTCATGTCGAGGACCTTGGTGTCGCCGGTCTTCAGGTTGCGTACCCGCGCGCCGGCGACCTTGCCGTCCTCGCCGACGATCTCCTCGACCACGCTGTCCCACTCGATCTTGACCTTCGGGTTGTTCAGCGCCCGCACCTGCATGACCTTGCTCGCCCGGAACGAGTCCCGCCGGTGCACGATGGTCACCGACGCGGCGAAGCGGGTGAGGAAGGTGGCCTCCTCCATCGCGGAGTCGCCACCGCCCACCACGATGATGTGCTGGTTGCGGAAGAAGAACCCGTCGCAGGTCGCACACGACGACACGCCGTGGCCCAGCATCTCCCGCTCGCCGGGGACGCCGAGCGGGCGCCAGGCCGAGCCGGTCGCCAGGATGACGGCGCGGGCGAAGTACTCGGTCTCGCCGACGTACACCGTCTTGAGCCCTTCGGCGCCTGCCTCGGTGGGCCGCTCGCCGAAGTCGACCCGGCTGACGTCGTCGGTGATGAACTCGGCGCCGAAGCGTTCCGCCTGCTTGCGCATGTTGTCCATCAGCTCGGGGCCCATGACCCCGTCCGGGTGACCCGGGAAGTTCTCGACCTCGGTGGTGGTCATGAGCGCGCCGCCGGACTGCACACCCTCGATCGCGAGCGGCTTGAGGTTGGCCCGGGCGGCGTAGAGCGCCGCCGTGTACCCGGCCGGGCCCGAGCCGATGATGATCAGATTGCGGACCTCATCCACTGCGATTCCTCCCGTCGACGTTCAGCGACCACGATGTGCGGCAGCGTCACCTTGCCGGCCATTCTGCTGATCAGGAGATCCACGGCTCGAGCGCGGCGCGCAATGCGCCCTTCGGCTTGAGTCCATGGATGCGCTGCACCGGCTCGCCGTCGACGAATAGAATCACCGTCGGCAGGCCGGAGACGTCGTAGCGCGACGCCGTCTCCGGGTTCTCGTCGGCGTTCAGCTTGACCACGGTGACCCGACCCGCCAACTCTGTCTGCAACGCCTCGAGCACCGGCGCGAGCTGCCGGCACGGTCCGCACCAAGCGGCCCAGAAGTCCACCAGGACCGCCTTCCCGCCTAGCACCACGGACTCGAAGTCGCCGTCGGTGGCGGTGTTCATCGCGCGGTCAGGGCGGCGGCGACGTCCGGCGCGAGGCCCGCCGTGTTCTCCAAGCCAAGTTCGCCGTGCTTGATACCGAGGGTCTTGAGGAACTTCTGCTGCCCCATGGTGAGGCCGATGAAATAGCCCAGCTCGACGATCTCCGGCTCGGTGAAGTGCTCGTGCAGTCTCGCCCACACCTCGTCGTCGGCCATCAGCGGATCCCAGGCGATCGCCTCGGCCAGCAGCAGCGCCGCCTTCTCCCGCTCGGACAGCACGGTCGACTGCCGGAACTCGATGACCTCGTCGAACTCCCGCTCGGTCAGCCCGCCGGCGGTCGCCAGATGCGACCGCTGCCCGGCGCAGTACCCGCACTCCAACGTCTTGGCCACGTAGACCCGGGCCAGCTCCTTGACGTTGTGATCGAGCACGCCCTCGCGGAACACCGCCTGCCACGATTGGTTGAACGTGCGCAGCACGGCCGGCACATGCGCCCGGATGGCCTGACTCTCCACCCGGGGCGTGCCGTACCTGCGCGAGTCCTCGATGTAACCGGCCAACTCAGGATCGGTGATCGTGGCCGGGTCGACGTAGCTGATACGCGGCATGACGCCCCCAAAGTGCTTGGCAATCGATTGCCAACATTCTGCGCGCTGACGACCCTCGGGTCAAGAAGGACCGCCAATCTAGTTGCGCATGAAACGAGTTTCTGCGTTAATGGTGAGCACCCAAGACCGCATCCACGCTCCGCGGAGCCACCCATCCGCTGAGCGCCTCCGCCTCGTTTCGGGCATAACGGCCGTCTGGTTCACCACCCGGCACTACTGCCTGGGGCGGGCGCACCGCTCCCTCGACAGCGCCCCACGGCACATCAGGCGTCACCGAACGAAGAAGGCCGTCCTCGTGATCGCGGGCCCGGCCGCAGTCGGCCTCACCAGGCCCAGCCCGCGAGTGCGCAGGTCAGCTGGTTGGCTGGGTGCATGCCGCTAGTGGCGAACTGGCCGGCCCCTCCACCGACCTGACGTACGCCGGCGACCTGGTCGGCGGAACCAGACCATCCTTACCGCTTCGCTGCCGTCAGTGGGGTCGATGCCGAACCCACGAATCGACAGCCGCAGCCACCGCCAAACGAAAACACCGACAGGGCCACGCCGTTTGAAGGGCGTCGACGTAGCCTCGTTGATCAACAAATATTTGCTCTTGGTCGCAATTAGCGAGGAGAATCATGCCTTCGAATCGTCGTACCTTCCTCCGTCAGGCAGTCGCAGCGGGTGCTGTACCGGCGACGGCGTCCCTGCTCGGTGTCGCCGGATTCGGCGCGGCACAGGCCACCCCGCCGCCGTCGGACGAGCTGCCGGACTACGCGCCGGTGCCGCCCGGCTCCCTCGGACCCCCGATGAACGAGTCCGGCTACCACGTCGGGCGCATCGCTGGGAACCTCTACTGGATCACCAACAGCTTCTACCAGGCGATGTTCCTCACGACCACGGACGGCATCGTGCTGATCGACGCCCCACCGACCATCGGGCACAACCTCCTGCGTGCCACCCAAGAGGTCGCCCACGCCCGGCGCCGACCGGATCGGGTGACCCACCTCGTCTACTCGCACTCGCACGCCGACCACATCGGCGCGGCGGCACTCTTCGGCAACCGTATCGTCCGGGTTGCGCACACCGAAGCGAAGCGGCTGCTCCGGGCCGACCGGGACAGCAACCGACCACTGCCCACCGTCACCTTCGAGGACCGGTACCACCTGCACGTCGGCGGCGAGCACGTGGAACTCAGCTACCACGGGCCCAACCACAGCCCCGACAACATCTTCATCCGCGTTCCGAGCGCCCGTACCCTGATGGTGGTGGACATCATCTATCCCGGCTGGGTGCCGTTCACCAACCTCGCCGAGTCACAGGACATCCCCGGCTGGCGGGCGGCGCACGACATCGTGCTCAACACCGCCTGGGACACCTACGTCGGCGGCCACCTGGGCCGCCTGGGTACGAGGGCAGACGTACGCTTGCAGAAGGAGTATGTCGCGGATCTCACCGCAAGCACCGTCGAGACGTTGAACACCTTGGACCCCACGCCGTATTTCGAAAAGTACGGTCCGGCAGGGAACGCCTGGGCCACCTTCAGGTCCTATCGCGACGACGCGGCGCAGCGGGCCGCGGCGCCGATCACGTCGAAGTACCTCGGCCGACTAGCCGGAGCAGACGTTTTCACCCTCGGCAACGCCGCAGCCATGGTCAACACCACCCGGATCGACGCCGGCATCCTCGGGGCGTTCGGCATCCACGCCTGAGCGCCGCGATCGGGCCGAAGCGGCGAGGTCATCGCCGCTTCAGCCAGCGTTGTCTTCGACGATCACGCCCGGAAGGGGGCACAGCTGACAGTCCCGAGCGGTACGTGCCAGTCGGCCAGCATCGAACTGGATCTCGTTGGGTCAACGGTTTCGTGGCCGGCCTGGCCGTATCGCACCGTCCACGAGCTCCGATTCGCATGAGGACGGCTGAGTACGACGCATAACCGGTCGCTGGACCTGGCGGTGGGGGCGCCGCGCGTCCGATCAGAAACTCGGCCACGGAGCCAGACCCGTCGATCCAGCAAGGCCACAGGGAGCAGGTTGGTGCCCGGGTTGGCGCCGCAATGTACCGCCGACGCAGTCAGCGACTGCACGCTCATGGCCGATGAGCGGGCGCTGGCGGACGCGCGCGAGACCGGCCGCGTGCTCAAGAGGCCTGCCGAGCGACCAGATAAGGGCTAGTGTGCCCACTGCACGCACGCTCGAAGCCAATCCCAGTGGGAGACCTCCAGAACTACTCGCACATGGTGTGAGCTGGCTTTTTCCGATTGCCCGAGGATGCGGTACATGGTTGTTCGACTGCTGTACCTGACCGCGGTTCCGATGTTCGGCTGGTTGCCGGAGGTGACGCGTAGCGAGGCCGCGATGACTGCCGAGCTGTTGGTGCTGCGCCACGAGGTCGCCGTGTTGCGTCGCCAGGTCGGTCGGCCTCGGCTGTCCCGGCCAGACCGGGCCGTGCTTTCCGCTCTGGTCCGCGCTCTTCCGCGTGAGTTGTGGCGGCATCGGATCGTCACCCCGGCGACGCTGATGTCCTGGCACCGACGTCTGGTGAGCCGGCACTATCCGAATCGGCCCGGACGCCCGAGGATCAGCGACGAGTTACGCGACCTTGTCCTCCGACTGGCCCGGGAGAATCCCCGCTGGGGGCACCGCCGAGTGCGAGGGGAACTGGTCGGTCTTGGCCACCGGGTCGGCGCGGGCACGATCCGCCGTATCCTCGCTGCCGATAGGGTCGGCCCGGCGCCCCGCGAGGCCGACACCAGCTGGCGGACCTTCCTGCGCACGCAGGCGTCTGGGCTGCTCGCGACCGACTTCTTCCACATCGACACGATCATCTTGCGGCGGCTATACGTGCTGGTCGTGATGGAGATCGCCACCCGACGGGTCCACATCCTCGGCGTCACCGCCCATCCCACGGCGGACTGGACCACCCAGCAAGTCCGTAACCTCGTCATGGACCTCGGCGACCGAATCAGCGGCTTCCGGCTCCTAATCCGGGACCGAGACTCCGAGTTCGCCGGCTCGTTCGACGCCGTGTTTCGCGGCTGCGAACATCGAGGTCGTCAATTCCCCCACGACCCCGAACGCCTCGCGCGAACTGCTATGTCGAACGGTTCGTCCGCAGCGTCCGAGCCGAGTGCACCGATCGGATGCTGATCTACAACGATTGCCACGCTCGTGCCGTGCTCGGCGCGTACGAGCGCCACTTCAACGACCCACCGTCCACACCAGGGTCTCGGCCAGCACCCGCCCAACCACGACCCGGATGTGGTCGTCGCGATTGACGCACCGGTGCGGCGAAGACGAGTCCCTCGGCGGCATGATCAACCAGTACTCACGGGCTGCCTGACCGGATCAAGCGAGCCGCAGGTCACAGGCCGTGCGACGAGTTCTGGCACGGCACAAGGCGGTGAGCACGCCGCCCGGTTTAGCTGTCGGGCCCTTGCCGGTGCCGTCTCCAGACGTCCGACCCTGGGGCTCCAATGAACCTGATGCTTTGGCGGGATGAAGACTCGCCGTCCACCGGGGACCGACACGTGAGCCCGCACCTCGGGCATCACCCCATCAGCGCCCGACACGTACCGGTGGGACACCGTTCTTGGCGACCTCCCTTTAGCGTGACCATCAGTTGCGCCACGCCGGCAGTCGCCAAGATCCACCACCGGCGGGGGGTCCCGGACCGCCGGTGGCGTTCCGGCGAGTCTGCCGTCACGTACTGTAACTGTGATACATGTTGTCTCGTCATCGGCCTACTGTGGCACAGGCTTGTGCAATGAGTCAACATGTCTCGTAACATGGTGCTATGGCCGACCCTCAGGACCCCAGGTTCATGCGCAGCCGCGAGTCCATGCTGGCCGCGGCCCGCGAACTGCTGCGGGACGAGGGCCCGGCAGCCGTCACCCACCAGCGGGTCGCGCAACGCGCAGGCGTCGGTCGCGCCACCGTCTACCGCCACTGGAGCAGCCCCGACGACCTGCTACGGGACGCCATGTCCGACGCCGAGGTCCCGTTCTTCCTCCAGCCACGCCTCCCGCTACGCCCGTGGCTGCTCGCCGAACTCCGCCGAATCGCCGACGAACTCGCCCTGCCGGCCCTCGCATCAATCGCGATCGCCCTCATGTACCAGGCCCGCTGGCAAACCGCGGCCACCACGCTACGTGACCATCAACTCCAACTCCTCGACCAGCGGCTGCAGGCCGCGTTCGCCCTCGCCGCCGACGCCGGAGAACTCGACGAACCGCTGCAGCCCCCGGCGCTGACCGCCCTCCTGCTCGGCCCGCTGGTCTTCGGCACCACCCTGCAGGAGGCCACCGTGCCCGACACGCTGCTCGAACGCGTAGTCGACGCCGCCGCAAAATGGCGCTGACCAACGAAACGTCATCGATGGTCAGCGGCATGCCGAATACCGACATCCCCGGAAGGAAAGTATGTAGGGGCCGAGCCTCGCTTTGATGCCGGTGCGAACCACCAGAGGCCTTCATCGAAAGCCATTGAGTTGATCTCAGCAACTTTCGGGTAGGTATTTGTATTCGAAATGAGTCAGGTGGAGCGCTGCGGCGACGATGTCGCCGACGCGGCGTGGGCTGGCGGTGGTGTGACGGAGTGTTTTCCAGCGTCCGATCAGGATCGCGAAGCCGCGTTCGCCTTGCCAGCGCAGCCCGCGCAGCAGCCGGTTGTAGGCGCGGTTGTCGATGGCGAGCCGGCTGCCGTCGGCGGGCTGCTTGACCGGGGTCTTGATGCCATGGCCTGCGCCTTCGTAACCGGAGTCGGCCAGGGCGGGCAGCTCGAGGTCACTGGCGGACCAGTTCAGCGCAGCGGTCACGCCCAGTTGGCGGGCGCAGGTCGTGTCGTGCAGATGCCCGGGCATCGCCGCTGACGTCCAGATCGGCAGCCCGTCCGGGCGCATGATGGCTTGAATGTTCGCGCCGAAGTCGCGGTGCTTGCCGGAATACCAGGCGTCGATCGTCTCGCCCTTGACGGAAACAGTGGTTTCGGTCAGCCGGTCGCAGTCGAACAGCTTGCCATCCAGGATCACGTACGACCAGCCGTCGGCGGCGACCCGGCGCAGGGCGGTGTGCAGATCCTGGGCCTGGGCGGACAGTACCGCGATGCCCTCGGCCAGGTACCGGTATGCGGTGGCCCGGGAGATGCCGAAGCCGGCGCCCAGCAGGGTGGCGTCCTCGCCCTTGCGGAACCAGACCAGCACCAGCAGCGCCTGGTAGAAGCAGGTCAGGGCGCGGGTACCGGAGCGAGTGCCTCGCGCGCGGCGTTCGGCGGCCAGCAACCGGCCGAGGTACTGCACGAGTTCCCTCGGGACGTCGAGCGTGGCACGATACGTGATCACGTGGGGTCCTCACCATGTGGGTGATCTTGTGGTGAGAACTACCTACCGAGGG
>NZ_DASYTH010000320.1:0-6222 GCF_036002505.1 Actinophytocola sp.
GGCCAGTGGCCCCGGAGTCCGGTACATTCTCACCGACGCCGGCGAGGAGCTTTGGCCCGTACTGTTGGCGCTCGGCGCCTGGGGCGAGCGATGGGTCGAGCTGCGCGACGAACACACCAATCCCCGGTTCCTGCTCTGGACCTGGGCCACCACCTACCTCGCACACGCCAACCTTCCCGATCAACGGGTCGTGGTTCGCTTCGAATGTGCCGACCGACCCGACAAGGAGCGCGCGATCTGGCTGGTAGTGCAGCCCACGGACGCCGAAGTATGCCTGAAATCTCCGGGCTACCCCGACGACCTCGTGGTCCAAACCACGACCATGACGCTGGCCAAATGGCACACCAGACAGATCGAATGGGCCGATGCGCTACGGTCCGGCCAGCTCCGCGTCGCCGGTCCCCGCGAACTAGCCCGAATGCTGCCGACCTGGAACCTACGGGCGTCCACCCCGTGGAACGAAATGGACACCCGACATGCCAGCACATCAGCACCCAATTAACCCGAGGCAAGCGGCGACCAGCTTGACGGCAACGAACTCATCTGCCGCCGAGCGCGCGCTACGCAGCGTCACGTCGGGCGGCTCCGTCCGGCGCCCTGTCGTGCTTGATATGCGGGAGGAGCAGACCTACAACTCCGGCAGTGAGTGATGGGCCGATGGTCAAGGGCCGATGGCGAGCAGGTCGTGGACGGGGTGCGCAGGGTGACTCTGGGATGGTCCCCCTACTCGAGCAGCTGGACGGTGACGCCGTCGGGTGGTGAAAAGCGATTGACCACCGAGGTCTGGCTGTCGCGGTCTGGTGCCGGAGGATGTCCGGAGCGGGCGGCTGGCGCCGACGTCCCGTGTGCAATGCACCGATGGGGTGCCGTCCGTGAAGGGAGAACGCCATGAAGTTCATGATCCTGACGTACGCGTCACAACACGACTACGACGAGATGGCGGGGAAGCCAGGCGACCACCCGGCGTGGTCGGGAGACGAGTTCGCCGCGATGGGCGCGTTCATGGAGTCGTTCAACGCCGAGCTGGCCGAGTCTGGGGAGCTGGTGGAGACCCGTGGCCTGGTCTCCCCGGTGCACACCAGGAGGATCCAGTTGCAGAACGGCGTCCCGGTCGTGACCGACGGTCCCTACGCCGAGGCCCAAGAGGTGCTCGCGGGCTACTGGGTCGTCGAGTGCGACAGCTTCGATCGTGCCACCGAGATCGCCGCCCGGCTGTCGGCCTGCCCGGCCCCGGAGCACGTCCGCGCGAGGGCCGCCGCCGACGTACGACCCATCGACGAGTACCGCCCCGACCCGGAGTCCTGATCGCCCGTGGCCGATGACGCCCGCGTCGAGGACCTGCTGCGCCGCCTGGTGCCGGAGGTCCTCGGCGCGGTGGTGCGCCGGTACGGGCACTTCGACCTGGCCGAGGATGCCGTGCAGGAGGCGCTCCTGGCGGCGAGCCTGCGGTGGCCTGTGGAGGGCGTCCCGGACAGCCCGCGAGCCTGGCTGATCCGGGTGGCCTCGCGCCGGCTGACCGACCTGCTGCGCGGCGAGCAGGCTCGCCGGCGCCGGGAGGACGCCGTCGCCCGCTGGACGCTTCCCGAGCAGCGGGTGGCGCCCGCCGCGGACAGGCCGGCCTCGGACTCGGACGAGAGCCTCATCCTGCTGTTCCTGTGCTGTCACCCGGCGCTGTCGCCTGCCTCGCAGATCGCGCTGACGCTACGCGCCGTCGGTGGCTTGACCACTGCGGAGATCGCGCGTGCGTTTCTGGTACCCGAGGCGACGATGACGCGCCGCATCAGTCGGGCGAAACAGGGCATCGCCGCCAGTGGTGTGCCGTTTCGTCTGCCGTCGGGCCCGGAGTGCGCCGAGCGGCTCGCCGCCGTGCTCCACGTGCTCTACCTGATCTTCAACGAGGGCTACGCCGCCACCTCGGGGGCGAGCCTGCAACGTGTCGAGCTGTCGGCCGAGGCGATCCGCCTGGCTCGCCTGGTCCACCGGCTCCTGCCCGATGACTCCGAGGTGGCCGGGCTGCTGGCGCTGATGCTGCTCACTGACGCCCGCCGGGTGGCGCGGACCGGCCCTGACGGTGCGCTGATCCCGATGGCCGAGCAGGACCGCAGTCTCTGGGACGGCGACTCGATCGCCGAGGGCGTCGCGTTGGTCACCGACGCGCTGGCTCGGGGACCCGTCGGCCCCTACCAGCTGCAGGCGGCCATCGCCGCGGTCCACGACAAGGCGCCGGACGCCGCGGCGACCGACTGGCCGCAGATCATGGCGCTGTACGAGCTGCTGCTGCGCATCGCCGACAACCCGGTGGTGCGGCTGAACCATGCCGTGGCGGTCGCCATGGCTCGGGGCGCGCACGCGGGCCTGGAGCTGCTCGACGAACTCGAGGCCGACGACCGGATTGCCGGTGACCACCGCCTGCAAGCGGTCCGTGGACATCTGCTGGAGATGGCCGGCGAGCGTGCGGCGGCACGTGACAGCTACCTGGCGGCTGCCCAGCAGACGACCAGCCTTCCGCAGCAGCGCTACCTTCACGCCCAGGCTGCCCGCCTCGCTGAGCAGTGATGTCCGAAGCGAGCCGGTGGCTGCGACGTCTCTGGTGAGCGGCACCGAAGGGGTGCCGACCACGAGAGGAGAAGAGCATGTCACAGCTGACCGTGACCCCGGCAGCTTCACAGCAGGCCGCGACGCCAGCATTATCGCACCAGACCGCACGGCTGCTGACGGCTGGCATCGTCGCCGGCCCGCTGTTCCTTGTGGTGTGGGCGCTCCAGGCGTTCACCCGCGACGGGTTCGACCCTGGCCGCCACCCGCTCAGCCTGCTGAGCCTCGGGGATCTGGGGTGGATCCAGATCGCCAACTTCGTCGTGACCGGTGCGCTGTTCGTCGCCTGCGCAGTCGGCCTACGGCGCGTGCTGCATCCCGGCCCGGGTGGCACCTGGGGACCCCGGCTGGTCGGCGCCGTCGGGGCCGGGTTGATGGTGGCCGGGGTCTTCGTCACCGACGCGGGTGCCGGCTTCCCCGCCGGCGCGCCGGCCGGAGCGCCTGAGATGAGCTGGCACGGCGCCCTGCACGACGTCGGCTACGTCGTGGTGACGCTGTCGTGGACGACGGTCTGCTTGGTGTTCCGCGGTCGCTTCGCCGCCCTCGGGCAGCGGGGTTGGGCCCGAGCGTGCGTCGCGATCGTGGTGGCGGCCCTCGTGCTCAGTGGGTGGCCCGACCTGGACAGCTTTTCCATCCGCATCGTGATCTCGACAGCGGTTCAGTTCGGTTTGGTGGCGGCTGTGGCGGCACGCCTCAGGCGAGGGCTTCTGGACGCGACCAGCACGTACGGCGCGCAGTAGCGAGGTCGACGCGCTGAGGACCTCCGGGCAAAGTGTGCAGAAATCAGCAGCACACGGAGCCCGGAGGTCCTCGACGTCTTACGCGGGGCCGGAGTCGCAACGGCGATGAGACCACCTGCTGCGGGTCGGCGGCGAGTTCGGCCTCCCACAACGCCAGGTCAGCGAGGTGGTCAACAGCAGGGCTGATCGGGGAAGAAACCGGCACGAGCACGACTCCTGAACATGATCTTCTGGAGTCGTGCTCGCCTGCTATCACACCCCATAACACAGGCGATTCAGTCATGTAACCGGACAAAGAAACAACGACGGGGCCGTGGAGCAGTAGTAGGCTGTCGATGCTTATGTCGCCTACCGGCGGCCACCGAGCGTCCGATGTATTACGTCGATACGCGGGCATGATGCCGATCAATATCATTTCGGTACCGTCTGGATTCCCGGCATCTCCGGGCTCGCAAGCCGAACGAATCTCGCCGTCCGAATTAGCCACCGAATGCATCGTCGCAAGCAAGCCGCCTCGCTCTCCTGACGGGCATCACAAAAATTCGCACATCAATCGAAATAAAATGCAAATATCCGTCTATGTTTTGACCGATACGCCAGACCGAGGCTCACCCTATTCCGCACGGAACGATCTTGGAGGAGGCCGAAAATGTCCACCGCGAAACATGCGAAGTCGGCGCTGATCGCGGCGCTGACACCCATGGTGGTGCTCGGCGTTGCCGCGCAGCCGGCGATGGCGCAGGCGCCCGCGCCGCCACCGATCAAGTCCTACGTGGGAGACCCCGGCCGGCTCGGCGACCCGACGAGTTGGCGCACCCCCGAGTTCGACCGGGATGCCGGCCTGGTGTCGATCGGAGCGGAGTTCGCCTACGCCGCCGGGTACGCCGGCGGTGGGATGAACATCGGTCTCGTCGACTCGGGCTTCTTCGCCGGGCACGTACGCGAGCACGGCAGCCTCGACACGAACTACGCGGTCGGAGACCGCTACTTCTCGGTGGAAGCTCAAGGCGGCGAGACCGGTCCGACGCCGGGTTTCTACGACCCGGCGTTCAACGACACCCACGGCACTCACGTCAGCGGAACCGTGGGCGCAAGCCGCGACGGTGTCGGCGAGACGCAGCCCGGCGGACCAGCCGCCAACATGCATGGCGTCGCGTTCAACAGCAACGTGTTCATGGGGAACACGCACAAGACGGACGGCGTGTACTACGGCCTCCTGCCGGCGAACGCGACGCCCGCGCAGACGCCGGACGACGCCTATCTCGCCAATGTCTACCGAGCCGTGAATGCCGCTCGCACGGCGAACGGCAAGCCCATCAGGATCATCAGCAGCAGCTGGGGCAGCGCGCCTCCCACCGAAAGCTACGACACCTACGACGGTCTGAACGCGGCGTGGCGGACCCTGTCCACGCCCGACGGCGTCGCCGACGCGAATGGCAGGACGGTGCATTGGCTGAATGGAGCCATCGAGGTCGCCCGCACCGGCACGATCATCGGATTCAGCGCCGGCAACGCCGGCGCCCGGAACCCCTCGCCGCGGGGCGCGGCACCATACTTCCTGCCCGACCTGGAGGGCCGCTGGTTCACGACCTCGGGGATCAACACCAACATCGGGCGCACGTTCAACCCCGACGGTTCGGTCCTGGTCCCGGGCCAGCAACGATTCAACCAGTGCGGTGTCGCGAAGTGGTCCTGCGCGACGGCTCCGAGCACCTTGATCAACAGCACGACCGTGGAACTTGTCAACGGCGTACCGCAGCCCCGTTACCAGGCCTTTTCCGGTACGTCGATGGCCGCCCCCCATTCGGCGGCCGCGCTTGGGTTGATCATGCAGCGCTTCCCGTACATGACTAACGAGCAGGCGCTTTACACCATGTTCACGACCGGTCGGCAGAACAGCACGATCAGCGACGCGGCGGGCAACGCTGTTCCGAATCCCACGGGTGGCCAGATCGTGCAGGCTCCCGACCGGCGCAACGGCTGGCACACGCCGAGCCTGCGGGAAGCCATGAAGGGTCCGGGCCAGTTGCTGGGGCCGTTCGATGTCGACACGCAGGGTCTCAGCGACGTATGGTCCAACGACATCTCCGACGTCGCGATCCGTGCGCGCCAGCAGGAAGATGCCGACGAAGCGGCCGTCTGGGAAGCGACCAAGATCGCCAAGGGTTGGACGAACGGCCTGCCCGCCAACGCGAGCGATGTCGACAAGTCGGACTTCGCCATCGGTACCCGCCGCGAGCAAGCACGCAATGAACGCGTTTACGTGGGCAGCCTTACGAAGCGCGGTGCCGGCACCCTTTTCCTCACCGGCAATGAGAGCTGGCACGGCCCGAGCACGGTCCTCGCCGGGAAGCTTTCCGTCGCCGGCTCGCACGCGAGCTCGATCGATGTGCGTGGCGGAACGCTCGGTGGCAGCGGCAGCGTTGCCGGCAGCATCGACGTCGCCGGTGGCGCGCTGCAGCCCGGTCTCGGACCCGACGAAGCCACGGGCGTCTCCGATGTGCACATCGCTCCCGGCAATGTCCTGACCGTCGGCGGGAACGTGAGCATCGGCAGGGACGGTCGCCTAGCGGTGACCATCAGGGGTGACCGCGACTACACCAGCGTCCAAGCCGCAGGTGATCTCGTACTGGACGGGGAGCTGACCCTGGATGTGCGCGGAGCCCTGACCCCGGGCACCGTACTGACGATCATGAATGGCAAGTCGATCAGCGGCAGTTTCCATAAGTTGCCCGAAATGCGCGTCCTGCTCGCGGGCGGCTACCTGTTCCGAGTGTCCTACAAGGACAACAGCGTGACGCTGACCGTCCTGCGCGCGGTACCGTCCGAGGCGAACTGAGCCCTGAACATTTTGTTCGACTCGGCTTGACCGGGATCGAAGTCGTGG